>CAJUGD010000006.1 GCA_910586205.1 uncultured Lachnospiraceae bacterium
ATGATTGAAGCGGAGGCGAGAGGGGAAGCGAGAGGAGAAGCGAGAGGAGAAGCAAAGGGAGAGGCTAGAGGGGAAATCAAAAAGGCATTCAGCATAGCCAGAAACATGCTGAACTTAAATCTTCCTATAGATGTAATCCTCAAAAGCACAGGTTTATCTATGGAACAAATAAAAGACCTTAAATAGAAAATGAAATAGCCGATATAGATTCAGTAACTAATATTATGCCCAAGAGAGATCCTGCCAATATTTTTGGCAGGATCTTTTTTAATCTGCTACCCTCCTCATGTTCCCAATAATTCCCCTTATAGGAAGTATAATACCATCGTAATGCAAAAGTAAGCAAAAAAGGAATTTCAAAAAGGAAAAGGAGAGTGCATTCATTATGAGAAAGCAGACAAAAGTAGTTGCAGTAGCATCTGCAGCAGCCCTGCTTGCCATCGGCGCTTCCATGACTTCTTTCGCAGCTACCGGCTGGGTTGAGGAGGATGGAACCTGGTATTTCTACGACAGTGATGGCAACAGAGTGGAAGATGCCTGGAAGAAATCCGGTGAGAACTGGTACTGGCTGGATGGCGAAGAAGGCGGCGCCATGGCTATTGAGAAGATCGTTGAAGACGATGATGATACTTACTATGTAGACGCCAATGGTGTGATGGTTCGCAATACCTGGGTAAAGGTTGTGAACGAAGATCAGGATGAGGATGAAGATCCAGCTGAGTACCATTACTATTATATGCAGTCTAACGGTAAAGCTTACAAGGCTTCCGATAAGGGCGATTCTATTCGGTTCAGAACCATTGATGGCAAGAGATATGCCTTTGATGAGGATGGTAAAATGCTGTATGGCTGGGTAAATGACTCAGGCGAAAGACAGACAGATGATGATGGCTGGGAAGAAGCCACTTATTATCTGGGCAACTGGGATGAAGGCGATATGAAGGTCGGCTGGCAAAAGATCTATGTCTATGACAGTGCCGAAGAAGATGATATGGAGCATTGGTTCAACTTCAAATCCAATGGTAAAAAGAGACAATCTAATGGTAATGCATCACACCCTGATGCAATTAAGGAAGATAAGATCAATGGTCAGAAATATGGCTTTGATTATCGCGGCGTGATGGTATATGAATGGGTAGTGGCTACAACAGCCACAACAGGGAATGCACCCAACAAAGCATCCACATCTTCCTGGAAATACTTTAAAAATCCAGAAGACGGTGCTCGTGTAACAAAAGGATGGTTTAAAGTAGTTGCCCCAGATGATGATAACGACAATGTATTCAGTAGTAATTATCTCTCTGCTACTTTTGCTCCAGATGATGCTGATGATGAAAATGAGAGATGGTACTATGCCAATGGGGATGGAAATCTCGAAGTCGGCAAAATCAAAAAGATCAAAGGTAAATATTATGGATTCCGTCCAGATGGGGACACAAAAGCAGCAGCCATGCTGTCCGGTCTGGTATTGATGGAAGTAAATCCCAATACTGGAGATATTATTGAAGTATTTGATGATGGGGTAGATTCTGATGAGTTGAATGATCTGCTTGATTGGGACGTTAGCTCTGAAATTGTACAAAAAATCCAAAATAAAAATTTAAACCAGGTTTCCTTGTACTACTTTGGAGATGAAGAAACCGATGGAGCTATGAAGACAGGCGCTACTACTGTAACTCTTGATGGTGAGAGCTATAACTTCTTGTTCAACAAGACTGGTGGTGCTGAGGGTAAGGGTAAAGGTCTGACTGGTGTAGATGATAACAAGTATATTTACAAGTTTGGATGCCGTATTAAAGCAAGTAGTGATAATAAATATCAGGTTGTTGCAGTAACTCCATTTAATGAAGGTGATCTTCCTGGTATCCAAGCCAAGGACGTTCATGTAACTAAAATTTCTTCGACGGACCTTAGAGCTATAGCCACTTCATATCCTTCCTATGCTAATAATAACGATGAAGCGGTAAGCTATGCAAGTCGTTTGGATATTCTAAACGAGTACGAGTTTGAATTCCTTGATGGAACTGTAATAAATGGTATTCAGGCAGGAACAAAACTCTATCTGGTGAATACCAGTGGTAATATACAGAAATCCAAAGTTGCAGCCAAAGATGGCGACGAATGGTATTTCTATGTAAAAGATAGAGAAGTCCGGCTGTATGCCAACAATAAAGATCTGAAAAGTGATACGTATAAAGATTGGACAGATATTCCAGGAACTCAAGATGCCAAAAACTAAACTTACTCACAAATCAATAATCTGATTTTTATCCAAACCAGGCATCTGCCCAAATTCAATTTGACAGATGCCTGGTTTCTTAAACTATTTATTAAATAAAAGGACACATCCTCCCCGCCAAAATAAACGTCCCTCTTTTCTCATTCCAAATCCCCCCAAATAACGCCCCAACTTAATCTCACCCCAACGCATCCAACGGATGCTCCGTCTCCTCCTTCTTTGGCATATACCGGTCAAAAACCCTTACAAGCACATAAGAGTTCAGAAATGCCACCAGCGGAAACCCAAACAGCAGCAAAAGCCCCTGAAGGGCCGGAAGAAAGAAAATCCCTGCAAACACAACCCCTGCATCCACCAGCAGCATTCCCACAGAATGTGAAATATGGCGCACAGACATAAAAAATGCATTAAATAAGGTTTTCTTTACCGGATTATAGAATCGCGCCTGCAGTGGAAATACAAACAAACCGGTAAAAAGATAGATCATGAAAAAGCCGCCAAACACTGCCATCATCATGGTCCGGAACATAGATGGATCTTTATATATAAATAGGAAGAAATACAGATCAAACCCCAGCAAAGCCCCCACAGCCAGCATAATCAGCCAAAGTACTGTAGCCTGCTTAAAATTCTCTTTAAATGACTTAAAAAAAGAGCGGATTGTAGGTCCCTCCTCATCTCTCACCAGCTTTAAAGTCACATAATAAACTGCTGTAGTAGCTGCTCCCACTGTTACTACCGGAATACAACATATCAGCCATAGTACATTCAGTATCATAATATCACAAAACTTGCCGATAAATCTCCAAATAGGATTATCATAATTAAAAATCCCAGAAAGCATTGCCATCCCCTCCTTCATTTCTCCTATGTCAAAAGCTTCTTTTCTTCCATATATTATAGCGAACCTGATTCCAAAAAGCAATAGCCCTATGATACTTCAAATCCCTTTCATATCCCCTGTAAAAATCATCCTAAACACCCGGCTCACTTTTCTCCGATCACTTTTCCCATTGACTTTCTTCCTTTCTCTGGTTATTATATTCTAAAACCCCAAAATTTCAAATGAATCAAAATTAAAATTTCGAAAAGCAAACATCCCATAATTTAAGGAGGTACATAATGAAACAAGCAAATCCATCAAAAGTATATTTTACCGACTTCCGTACTGCTGCCTTTGGGGACGGGCTTCCTGCCAAGCTGAAAAAGCTGATGAAAAAGGCTGATATCGGTTCCATTGATATGGAAGGCAAATTTGTTGCCATTAAAATGCATTTTGGGGAGCTGGGTAATATCAGCTTTCTTCGTCCTAACTATGCCCGTGCCGTAGCAGATCTGGTTAGGGAAATGGGAGGCAAGCCTTTTCTCACCGACTGCAACACCATGTATCCCGGAAGCCGCAAAAATGCCCTGGAGCATCTGGAGTGTGCATGGCAGAACGGCTTTACCCCGCTGACTGTCGGCTGTCCGGTGATTATCGGTGACGGGTTAAAGGGTACAGACGATATCAGCGTCCCTGTTGTTGGCGGCGAATATGTAACAGAGGCCAAGATTGGCCGTGCAGTGATGGATGCAGACATTTTTATCAGCCTGACCCATTTTAAAGGCCACGAGATGACTGGTTTCGGCGGCGCTATCAAGAATATCGGCATGGGCTGTGGTTCCCGCGCCGGCAAGACAGAACAGCACTCCAACGGCATTCCTCATATTTCTGATGATCTCTGCCGTGGCTGTCGGCGCTGCCTGCGTGAATGTGCCAATAATGGACTTGTTTTTGATGAAAACACGAAAAAAATGCATGTGGACCAGGAGCATTGCGTGGGCTGCAGCCGCTGTATCGGCGCCTGCAACTTTGACGCCATTGCATTTAATGACAGCAATGCCAATGCTATCTTAAACTGTAAAATGGCGGAATACACAAAAGCCGTATTGGACGGACGTCCCAGCTTCCATATTTCCCTGGTTGTGGATGTATCTCCTAACTGTGACTGCCACTGTGAGAATGATGCCCCGATTCTTCCAAACATCGGCATGTTTGCATCCTTTGACCCGTTAGCGCTGGACCAGGCCTGTGCGGACGCCTGCCTGGCTGCTGAGCCAATGCCCCACAGCCAGCTTACGGATCACCTGTCACAGCCCGGCTTCCATGACCACCACGACCATTTCACCAATTCATCTCCGGAATCTGAGTGGAAATCCTGTCTGGAACATGCTGAAAAAATCGGCCTGGGAAGCCGCCAATATGAATTGATCCGTATGTAAGCATCAAAAACTGTTTTCTATAACTATTTCTTTCACTTAAGATTCTTTGACTATCAGGGTATTTTTCCGCTTCATTTCTATAAAAGTTCAGCGCTTTAGCGCTGAGCTGTGCGAAAACGGGATCAAGAAGCAACATCTCCTCTTCCCGTTTTCTGCACATCTGTCAAAGGAGCGCTGGCACCCCTTACAATTTATAGCAGCGCCGAAATAGCATCATGGGGAAAGCTGCACAATGGGGCTGATACCTGCCTCTGGCATGAGATTTTCATATCTCAATCTTACCGCCCGCGCCGCTGCCAGTAAGCAGTTTTCATGGCTATAACCATTTTGATACCCTTTGAGCAGCTCCATGTCTGCCATCGGCCATGAAAGAATTTTGCAAAATTCCCCCTTGCATTCTCCTGTCAAACCGACTATAATAGAATCCATCGTCACTATATCTTGTGTTTTTCTTTCATATGACGACTAATTGTAGTAATTTTAGATTTATGCTCTATTCGGGAGGTATACGATGATATTAAAAGTCATTAAAAGAAACGGAGAAGAAGTTTCCTTTGAAATCTCCAAAATTAAAAATGCTATCACCAAAGCCAACAAGGAGATACCCAAGATACACCAGCTAAATCCTTACCAGATCGATGCCATTGCTGACACTATCCAAAGGCAGCTTCTTGAACTTCCCCATGCAGCCAATGTGGAAGACATACAAGATATGGTGGAAAAGGGTATTATGGAGATGCGTGGTTACGAGGTTGCGCAAAAATATGTCCGCTATCGTTTTAAACGGGAGCTGGCCCGCAAGGCCAATACTACAGACAATGGAATTTTGTCTCTGATCGACCGGATGAACGAGGAGGTCAAGCAGGAAAATTCCAACAAAAACCCTGTTATCAATTCCACCCAGAGAGACTACATGGCCGGGGAAGTAAGTAAGGATCTGACCATGCGCCTGCTTCTGCCGGAGGAGATCGTCCGGGCCCACAGAGAGGGAATTATCCATTTTCATGACTCAGATTATTTTGCCCAGAGGGAGCACAACTGTGATCTGATTGACTTAGAGGACATGCTTCAGAATGGAACGGTTATCAGCGAGACCATGATCGAGAAGCCTCATTCTTTTTACACTGCCTGCAATATTACCACCCAGATCGTAGCCCAGGTAGCAAGCAATCAGTATGGCGGCCAGACCTTTACCTTGTCCCATTTAGCCCCCTTTGTGGAGATCAGCCGGAAAAAAATCCGGGAGAACACCATCAGACTGCGCAAAGAGCTGCATGAGCCTCTGGATGCAAAGATTGTCGAAAGGATTACAGAGGAGCAGCTAAAGGATGAGATTACCCGCGGCATTCAGACCATTCAGTATCAGCTTATTACTTTGATGACCTGTAACGGCCAGGCGCCTTTTGTGACAGTATTTATGTATTTGGGAGAAGTGCCGGAAGGACAGACCCGCAAAGATCTTGCCATGATCATTGAAGAAGTTATGCGCCAGCGAATGCAGGGTGTGAAGAATCAGCACGGTGTATGGATCACCCCGGCATTTCCTAAGCTGATCTATGTGCTGGACGAAGATAACATCACCCCGGGAACTCCGTACTGGCATTTAACGGAGCTGGCTGCCAAGTGTACTGCCAAGCGAATGGTTCCCGACTATATTTCTGCCAAGGTTATGAAAGAATTAAAGAGAGGTGACGTTTACCCATGTATGGGCTGTCGTTCTTTCCTGACTGTAGAAGACTCACAGACCAATAAGAATGGCTCCCACAAGTTCTACGGGCGTTTTAACCAAGGAGTAGTCACCATCAACTTGGTAGATGTGGCCTGTTCCTCTGAGGGGAATATGGAGCAGTTCTGGACGATTCTGGATGATCGGCTTGAGCTGTGTCACCGGGCTCTGCGCTGCCGTCATGAGAGGCTTTTAGGCACTCCCTCTGATGTGGCGCCGATCTTATGGCAAAACGGAGCTCTTGCACGACTGGAAAAAGGAGAGAAAATCGACCGGCTGCTGTATAACGGTTACTCCACCATCTCTTTAGGCTATGCCGGACTATGTGAGATGACTATGCGAATGATGGGCAAGCCTCACACGGATCCGCAGGCTAAGGATTTTGCTCTGAAGGTCATGCAGCGTCTCAATGATAAATGTGCCCAATGGAAGGCTGCCGAAAAAATCAGCTATTCGGTTTATGGCACTCCCATGGAATCTACCACATACCGCTTTGCAAAATGTCTCCAGAAACGTTTCGGCATCATTCCGGGCGTAACAGACAAAAATTACATTACCAACAGCTACCATGTTCATGTGACAGAGGAAATTGACGCCTTTACCAAACTAAAATTTGAAGCTGATTTCCAAAAGCTTTCTCCAGGCGGCGCCATCAGCTATGTGGAAGTGCCTAACATGCAGCATAACATTCCGGCCGTGTTAAGCGTCATGCAGTTCATTTATGAAAATATTATGTATGCTGAGCTGAATACGAAAAGTGATTATTGTGAATGCTGCGGTTTTGACGGGGAGGTTCTGGTCCAAGAAGATGAATCCGGTAAGCTGGTATGGGAATGTCCCAACTGCGGCAACCGTGATCAGAATAAGCTTACTGTTGCCCGCCGTACCTGCGGCTACATTGGCACCCAGTTCTGGAATCAGGGACGCACCCAGGAAATCCGCGACCGGGTTCTCCACCTGTAATTTACTAGTGCTCCATCCGGCCAGAAATTGCACTGCCAGTGCCGGATATTTTGTCAGTCTGCAAGGCGGAGGAGGGAGACGATGCGGTGGCATCGTTGACTAACGACAACGCAGCAGATGGCAAAATAGACGGTGCTGAAAGTGCAGTTACTGGCCGGATGGAGCACTAGAATGTCTGTTTAAAAATACTGTACTCTCCTGTATGTCTGCAAAGCAGCGGCGCAGCAAAACCTGCGATTCGCTTTGCAGACATACAGCATATCATCTTCCCGTTGGCTCTATAACTGCCTTTTTTCTCTTTCCCGCAAAGAAAACCTTCCCCTTTCCCTTTAAAAGTGATATAATGTGAGCACTTAGTAAATTTATAAAGATCAGCAGCCTGGACAAGTCAACGCGATTCCCATGCTGCCCCTATAAACGTAGCGGCAGCATTTATCCGTCCATTTCCTCCATGAATATTTAAAAGCCGGATGTGGGAATCGCTCATGATGCCCAAGCTGCTGCCACAAAGGAAATTCAGACAGGAGCACAACAGGTTATTTAGTGCCTCAGCCAAGGGAAAGGAATGTAAGTCAATATGGAACACGCATTAATCTTTCACATACTGGGAATCCCGGAAACATCCGATGAATCAGCCATCAAAACCGCCTATCTTAATTTATTAAAAACCACCAACCCGGAAGATGACCCGGATGGCTTTAAGCGGCTTCGAGAGGCATACGAAGGCGCTGTCGCATATGCAAGACGTCCCAATCAAGAGGAACAGACAGAAAAGACAGAGATCGATCTGTGGATTGAACGGATTGACCGTATATATTTAGACATAAAACTCCGTCCCCAGCTCTCTCTCTGGCAGGATCTTTTATCAGATCCTCTCTGCGATGATTTAGACACATCCCTCCAGGCTCGGGAAGCTGTCATGGTTTATCTGATGGATCACATTTACCTGTCCCATCCCATCTGGAAGCTTCTAAACCATACGTTCCAGATTGCAGAAGACCAAGAGACCCTGCGGCAGCAGTTCCCGGAAAACTTTATGAATTATGTTCTATACTACATAGAAAATCCGGAAGCTATGAATCTGGATCTGTTTGAAGTTCTTGACCAGGAACAGATGGATGCAGACGGCTATATCCGCAATTATCTGGATATTCGCCGGCAGCTCAGCAGACGGCAGATGGAAGGCGCTGACACCAAGCTTTCTGATCTGGCTGCCTTCCGTCTTTATCATCCTTATGAGGATGCCGAACGTCTTCGGATCCTGACTGCTGCTTTAGAGACCTTCCGTGAGCTCAAACTGGCTCAGCCTGACGATCCGGAGGAAAATGCCCGTATCAAGGGAGAGGCTGCTATCTGTGCATCCAAGCTTACCAACCCCTCGGATCCGGATGCTCTTGCCTTTTCCGACCAAAAGGACAGCGGTCTGTATAAAATGTTGTCTTCTGCTGCCCGTCTTCTCATTGACCGGCTGCTTAAGGATCCCAGAGAGGATGATTATGTTCTCCTCTACTGTGCCTACGGATGGTGGGCGCTGGAGGAAAAAGAGGAAGCCTGCCGTATCTGGCAGAAGCTTTTGGATCGGCTTCCTACTCACTACATGGCAAAGCTGGGGATGGCCCGCTGCAAAATAGACCAAAAAGAATACGATCAGGCAAAAGAGCTGATGCTTCAGCTTCTGGATATGGACAGTCAGGATGAGGAAGTCCTGGGGCTAATGTCCTATACAAATGATGCTTTGATTGCCAGATATGAAGAAAATCTGTCTTCCCCGGATATTTCGGAATCTCAAAAGAAAAACGACACCGTAGAACTGGGCTGGTGCCTGTTTCAGAATGAACGTCCGGAAGACGCTGTTGCGCTGCTTGAGGATTTTGTTCCGGATGCTGACACAGAATATTCCTATGAAAATTTATTTGGCCGCCTTCTGTATCGGGTGGATCGTTACAATCTGGCACTGCCTCATCTTCTTCGCTGGCTGGAACTTATACGCCAGACAGAGGATGATGGTTCTGAAGAAAACCGCAAGCGCATATCAAGAGAATTTCAGGCCTGTCACCTGCTCAGCGGATGTTATCACGAACTGAAGGAACAAAAGCTTTCCATGGAATATGTGGAAGCAGCAGTCTCTGTTGCCCAGAACCTGCGGGACAAGCTTGCAGCCATGCAGTACAAAGCTTACCTGCTCTTTCAGTGCAAGGAATATGAACACTGTATTGATGCCTGCGATCAGGTGATCCAGGAAGACAGCGGTTATTATCCTGCTTACGTACAGCGCCAGGAAGCTTCTTATGAGCTGCGAAAAGGCCAGCAGGTAGTAGATGATTACTATAGCGCCATCAACATTTATCCTGGTCATTACAAGCCGTATCTTCTTGCGGCTCAGGTATTCTTCTACCATGACCAGTTTCAGGATGCCAAAGGCGTGCTGGATCGCGCCCGTGAGAACCAGGTGGAATTCAGCCCCTGCCTGCGGCTTTATGAAGTAAAGATCCTCCGGAATCTGGCCGAAAACCGCGAGGACCGCAAAGCTCCCCTGGCCATTGCCGCAGAGCTGCTTTCTCAATATGACAATCCTGACACAGATATCAAGGATTTATCTGAGATTGAATACGAGATCAGCCTTCTTCACTGGGACAATAATGATCTGGAAGAAGCCTTAAGTCACTTAAATACTGCCATTGAACAGAATCCGGAACGGATGCAGTATCGAATGATCCGCGGTCACATTCACTTGGATCATGGAAAATATAAAGCCGCCTTAGCAGACTATGCGGTAGCCCGCCAGCAGTATGAAGACTCGGCAGTTCTTCATTACAATACAGGTCTTTGTCAGGAAGCCCTGGGCATGAAGAATCTTGCCATGGAATGTTATAAAGAAGCACTGAAATATAAACAGATCCACAGAGAGGCCTGTGAGAAGCTGGCAGATTTTTATCGGGATCGTTATCAGGAAGGGAATGATCCAGAGGACTTTAAGAAGGCTATTGCCTATATGGACCGGCAGATTGAGGCCAAGCCTACCTGTCATGATTTGGTCCACAGAGGGCTGTTCTACATGCATAACATGGACATTGAGGAAGCCGTCCGTGATTTTACGGAAGCATTAAAATACGGACCTGACGAATGGGTTATCTACAACAATCTAGGCTGCTGCTATGAACGGACCGGCGATTATGCCAAAGCCATCTCCTACTTTAAAGAAGCTCTGCAGCGTTTGGGAGACAAAAAAAGCCAGCTTCCTTATGGCAATCTGGCAGACTGTTATCAGGCTTTGGGAGACTTTCGTCAGGCTATTGAATGTTACAATAAGAATCTGGAGCAGGAGCCTAACGATAAGACAATCTTCAAAGAGCTGGGTTTTTTGTACCGGTATCTGGGAGACTATAAACAAGCAATCAAATATTTTGAAAAGGATCCGGAAAATAAAGACTACTACTCCAGAATCGGGGATGTTCAATACCTTCAGGGACGCACTGCCTTGGCGCTGCTCACCTACAAAAAAGGAGTGCAGACTGCGAAAAAGGAAGATAAGGCAGACCGTTTAAGTGATCTGGCTGCCTATTACAAAGACCAGTTAATTGATTTTAAAAAGGCAGAGACTTATTACTTAAAGGCACTGGCTATTGAGACAGATCCGGATGAGCTTCATGAAATAGAATGGGAGCTGGCTTCTCTCTGTTTCCGCATGAGACGCTTTAAGGATGCCAAATTACATGCACAAAAGTCTCTGGAACATTTTTCCAAAACCAAATGGACCTCTGAGGAAAATTATCTGAATTACCGCCCTTACCGGGCTGCCCGGCTTATGCGCCATGGATGGATCTACATTTGCCTTGGGGAAACGGAAAAGGGGTTAAACTATTTCCACCAGATGAATCAATGCCTGCGGTGCCGCCAGTGCCGTCACCAGGTATGCTTTGAAGGTTATCTTTACCTTGCCATGTACTATGAAGCTATGGAGGACTATCCAAGGGCTATCGAGTATTATGAAAAGTCTCTGGAAGCCAACCCCCATGGAATCACGGCACGGGCCACCTTAGAGCATCTGCGCAAAAAGATGGGAAAGAAAAACGGATAAAAAACGGTTATGCAAGCATAAACAAGAAAGGCAGATTATGATTATTGGAATTGACCTGGGAACCACCAACAGCCTGGTGGCATATTTTACAGAAGACGGGCCGAAAATCATCCCGAACCGGCTCGGCAAGCACCTGACTCCGTCCGTTGTCAGCATTGATGAGGAGGAACAGGTTTATGTGGGAGAATCAGCAGTAGAACGAAGCCTTCTGTATCCCGGCAGCGCAGCCGCTGTATTTAAGCGGGATATGGGCAGCAAAAAACAGTTCACCCTGCTTCAAAAAACATTTCTGGCAGAGGAATT
Source organism: uncultured Lachnospiraceae bacterium (assembly GCA_910586205.1). Taxonomy (GTDB): domain Bacteria; phylum Bacillota; class Clostridia; order Lachnospirales; family Lachnospiraceae; genus Brotaphodocola. The sequence goes on from CAJUGD010000006.1 coordinate 11,572, forward strand.
GTCTGCTTTGGTATTGCGGGTTCTAAAGGAAGATGCGGAAAGCTATCTAGGCGAGGAAGTCACAGAGGCTGTCATCAGTGTTCCTGCCTATTTTAACGACCAGCGCCGCAAAGCAACCAAAAGAGCCGGTGAAATGGCTGGCTTGAAGGTGGAGCGGATCATCAGTGAGCCTACTGCAGCCGCCATTGCCTATGGGTTGTATCAGAACAAGGACTCCGCCCGATTCCTGGTGTTTGACTTAGGAGGGGGCACTTTTGACGTCTCCATCCTGGAGCTGTTTGACACGATTTTAGAGGTGCGGGCCGTAGCCGGGGATAATTTCCTGGGAGGAGAAGATTTCACGGCTGTGCTGGAGACCATGTTTTTTGACAAATATCCTGAGCTTAACCGACTCTCATTAAGTGAAAAGGTTCTGCGCCATATTCATAAACAGGCAGAACAGTGCAAGCTGGGCTTTTCAGACAACCGGATATCCACCATGCACTGTAAGATCGAGGAAAAGGTCTATGATCTGGAGGTAGATCTTGTCAAGTATGAGGAAGCCTGCGGCGATCTTCTGGAACGAATCCGCAAGCCTGTCAAGCGCAGTCTGGCTGATGCTCATGTGCGTCTGTCTGATATTGATAAGGTGGTTCTGGTAGGAGGCGCTACCAAGAGCCCCATTATCCGTCGGTTTGTCAGCAAGCTGTTTAAAATGCTTCCGGATACCAATATTAACCCGGATGAAGCCGTAGCCTTGGGCGCTGCTATCCAGGGAGCTATGAAGGAACGCAGAGATGCCATCAAAGAAGTGATTTTAACGGATGTATGTCCTTTTACCCTGGGCACAGAAGTAGTCCGGGAATGGGATGAGAACCGATTTGAAAACGGTGTATTCTGTCCTATTATAGAACGAAACACGGTGATTCCTGCCAGCCGCACAGAGCGGCTTTACACGGTCCGGGACAACCAGAATAAGATCCGTGTCAATGTTCTTCAGGGAGAAAGCCGTTTTGCAGCCAACAACTTATCTTTAGGTGAGCTGCTGATCGACATTCCGGCTGCTAAGGCCGGAGAGGAATCCGTGGATGTGACTTACACATATGATATTAACTCCCTTTTGGAAGTAGAGGTAAAAGTCGTATCTAACCAGAAAATCATGAAAAAAGTATTTTTTGGCAGAGATGTGGATATGACTCCGGAGGAGATTGAGGAGCGGCTGAAAACTCTCTCCTATCTGAAGATTCATCCCAGAGACAGGGAGGAGAATAAGTACCTTCTGCTGCGGGGAGAAAGGGTATATGAAGAAAGTCTTGGAGAAGACAGAATTTTTGTGGAATCTGCGATCCGTAAGTTTGAGAAAGCACTGAATACCTATGACCAGGGGATCATAGAAGAAGCGAAAGAAGCCTTTAAGGAATTTTTAGAAATGATGGAAGAACCGTAAGCTTTTCAACCTTAATGAATGCAGCGCTGCATACCCTCTAAAGTTATGCAGCGCTGTATCATTCTATCTGTATTCTTTACTCATGGAAAACCCTCTCCCCCGAACCTCACTGACCCTGCTGACTACCATAAAGCTTTCCGGATCTATGGCGCGGATCAATTTTTCCACTTGAGGCAATTCCCGATTGGAGATCACACTGAATATGATCTGCGTTTTTTCATGAAGATGACCTCCCTCTCCATAAAACAATGTCACACCCCGATCCAGATTCTTTAAAATCGCTTCCCGCACCTCCTCATGCTTACGGGTCACAACCTTTACTTCTGTTTTCACAGTCCCCATGAGCATCAGCTTATCCAGTACAATCGTATAAACCATAACCAGCAAAATGCCATATAAAAGCTTGTCCGGAGTACTCCAAAAAGCTTGTGCAAGCAAAATACAAATGTCAAATACATAAAGGCTTACGGAAACCGGAATCTTAAAATACCGGTTTAAAACCAGGGGAGGAATATCCATCCCACCGGTAGAAGCGCCTGCCCGGATCACAATTCCTAAAGACAGGCCGATTCCCAATCCTGAAAACAGAGTACAGAGCAGAATATCCTGTGTGATTGTTATCTGTCCCATCAGGCGTTCAAACAGCTCCAAAGCCGCCGGATAGGTAAAGGTACTGATGATCGTAGTGATTGCAAAAGTTTTCCCCAAAAGTATATACCCGGCAATCAGCATTATCACATTAAAAATCAGCACAAACAGAGATACCGGAATCCCCAACCCGTGATTCACAGCTAAGGCAATGCCTGTGGTTCCCCCTGTCACAAGCCCGGCAGGCAGCAAAAACAGCTTTACAGTCAGTGCATAAAGTACATTCCCTGCCAAAACCAAGGCCAGCATAGCCCAGGTACGAAACACACTCTTTCTTTCCTTTCCCATTAGTCCCACCAAAAATACCACACATCGGAACCGGCTAGTCCTGCTGCCAGCTCTGAAAGCTTATAAGTCCGCGTCCCCTGATCAACCCGATCTGTGCAAAACGCATAATGTTCCTTTGCTGCCTCCATACTGTCCACGCCGTTTAACCCGAATGGAGCGTAAAATTCCATCACATCCTGGGTAAAAGCAGCAGGAACAGCCCCATACTTTTCATACCAGTATTTACATATGGATATCATATCCTCTGGACCCGGATATTCGTTCCATCCTCCCATGGGAAGGTATGCCGCAATCTCCCACGGATTCTTCACCGGAATTTCCAAAAGCAAGGTATCCTCTGCCAGCATCCCGTCACGAAAAGATATATAACCGCAAAAATGATGGTTCTCCTCTCCCTGCGTTTCCTCACCGATAAGTTCCTTCAGATCGTCTTCTTCATACATTTCCGTATATTCTTTAAAGCGTTCCTCCAGAATTTCCTTTCCGTTATCCTTGCAGCCTGCAATCACCTGCTCTTTGTCATATTCTTCCCCTGCAGCATATTCCAGCCACTCCATCCCGTACTCCTCCATGGAAACAATAGCCGGATAAAAGCCCTTTGTTTTACCTGCCTCAAAAGCCTCTTTATACGCCTGCTCCACCAGTTCAGGATCTGTTCCCTTCTTAAATACAGAATATTTGCATTGGAGTACATCTGTTATTTTTTTAAGTGTTTCATTCATCCTATATTCTCCATTCTTTCCATTGCTTTCCCCCTGTCCACATATAAAGCTTCACCTTAGAACAGACAATTAGGCAGCTTTACAATGATCGGTTATCCGGCAAGCACCTCCTGGGCCACTGCAGCAGCCTCCCGGGCAATCTCCAGTTCCTCGTTAGTCCGAACCACCAGGACATTTACCCGAGAAGTCCCGTCTGAAATCTTAAAGGCGTCCCCCTGATCCCGGTTTTTGACCTCATCTATGGTAATTCCCAAAAACTCCAGATAATCGCAGATTTCCTGACGGATATCCGAATCATTCTCTCCCACTCCGGCTGTAAAAACAATGTTGTCTACCCCATTCATGGCCGCCGCATAGCTTCCCACATATTTTGCCACCTTATAGGCAAAAATTTCCCTTGCCAGGGCTGCCTTTTCATTATATTTGATCTCCGCATCCTTCAGCTCCCGGAAATCACTGGAATAATTCTTAGAGATTCCCAGCACCCCTGACTCCTGATTCAGAATGGCCATGATCTGCTGAAAATCCAGATTTTCCTTTTTAGCCAGAAATTCCAGAGCCCCCGGATCCACATCCCCGCACCGTGTTCCCATAACCAGCCCTTCTAATGGAGTAAATCCCATGGAGTTATCAATCACTTTTCCATACTTTACAGCACTGATACTGGCCCCGTTTCCCAAATGACAGACAATCGTCTTTACCTGCCGCGGATTCTGTCCCAAAAACTCAGCAGCCTTCCCGGACACATACTTATGGCTGATTCCATGAAAACCATAACGGCGGATTTTATATTTCTCATAGTACCGATAAGGAAGGCCGTATAAAAATGCCTTTGGCTCCATGGTCTGATTAAATGCTGTGTCAAACACCCCTACCATCAGAGTATTCGGCATCAGTTTCCTGCATGCATCCACACCTACCAGATTTGCCGGATTATGCAGAGGAGCCAGATCATTACACTCCGTCATGGCCTGAATCACCTCATCCGTAATAACTACAGAACCGGTAAATTTCTCGCCTCCGTGGACCAGCCGGTGCCCGATCACATCAATCTCCTGAAAGTCCTGAAGCACCCCTTTCTCTGGATCTACCAGCATATCCAGAAGCGTATGCACTGCCCTGGTATGATTCTCCATTGCTGTAGGTTCTTTGAGAGAAATGCCTCCTTCTGTCCGGTAAGTAAATACCCCGTCAATTCCGATTCTCTCACACAGTCCTTTTGCCAGTACATGTTCACTGTCTGAATCAATGACCTGGAATTTTAATGAGGAGCTTCCGCTGTTGATCACCAATATTTTCAAATCCTATTGTCCTCCCATTAGAGTCTGTCTTTTATTCCACAATCACTTTTATAAAATTTTTCTTGCCCCGCTTTACCATCATACCATCCCCGGTAAAGTCTTCCTTGACATAAGATGCCTTGATGTCCTTCACCTGGGTTCCATTGATAGAAACACCTCCCTGTTCCACATTTCTCCTGGCTTCTGAACGAGAAGAAGCAAGACCGGATTTCTGCAGCACTGCCAGGATATCGATTCTCCCGTCTGTAAAATCATCGTCTTTCAGGCAATGAGACGGCATATTCTCCAGGCTCCCCTGTCCGCCGAATAAGGCTTTTGCTGCAGTCTGTGCTTTCTCGGCCTCCTCCTGGCCATGAACCAGCTTGGTCAGCTCCCATGCAAGAATCTCCTTCGCTGTGTTTAATTGGCTTCCTTCCCATGTATCCATCTCATCGATCTGTTCAATCGGCAGGAAGGTCAGCATCCGCAAGCATTTCAGCACGTCTGCATCTGCCACGTTTCTCCAATACTGGTAGAACTCATAGGGAGAGGTTTTGGCAGGATCCAGCCATACAGCCCCGGACTGGGTCTTGCCCATCTTTTTACCCTCAGAATTTAAAAGCAAGGTAATGGTCATGGCATGAGCGTCCTTGCCCAGCTTCCTGCGGATCAATTCCGTTCCGCCCAGCATATTGCTCCATTGGTCGTCACCGCCAAACTGCATATTACAACCATAATTTTGAAACAGCATATAAAAGTCATAGCTCTGCATAATCATGTAGTTAAACTCCAGAAAGCTCAGACCCTTTTCCATCCGCTGCTTATAGCACTCGGCCCGCAGCATATTGTTGACAGAAAAGCATGCTCCTACCTCCCTTAAAAGTTCTACATAATTTAACTTTAACAGCCAATCCGCATTGTTCACCATAAGCGCTTTGCCGTCAGAAAAATCAATGAAACGGCTCATCTGCTTTCTAAAGCAGTCACAGTTATGGGCAATCATCTCCTCTGTCATCATCTGGCGCATATCAGACCGCCCGGAAGGATCTCCTACCATACCGGTTCCGCCGCCGATCAGTGCGATGGGTTTATTTCCTGCCATCTGCAGACGCTTCATAAGACACAGCGCCATAAAATGCCCTACATGCAGGCTGTCTGCTGTTGGGTCAAAGCCAATATAAAATGTAGCTTTTCCCGCATTTACCATTTTCTTGATTTCTTCCTCATTCGTTACCTGGGCAATTAACCCGCGGGCCACCAGTTCTTCATAACAGTTCATAAGCTTATCTCCTTTTCACATGATACATACGCATTCTATTATAACCACCCCAACAAAAAAGCCCCGTCCTTCTTGTATTTCTACAAAAGGACGAGACAAATTCCCGTGTTACCACCTTTTTTCGTAAGAGGCTTGCGCCGCCTACCTTAGCGAGCATCATTTCTTTATGATATACTATATTTTTATGCTCTGGCACGATAACGGGTGCCGAAAACCGTCATATCCTACAAAGGGGCTTCCCTTCTGCTAAGATTCCCCTGTTCGGTATGAAGCTCAAAGATGTATTCGCACTCCAGCCTCCATGCGCCTCTCATCAGCCGGCTGCTCTCTGTATGGGGTTTTGGGCTGCTACTTGTTCTTCTCATTGCTGCTGTTATTGGATTGTTGTTATGAATGCTTTGCATTCTGTTTTAATGACCATATTCTATCATGTTTTTTTAGAATCAGCAACACCTTTATTCCAAAAGATAATGCGATCCTCATGTCATTTTGCAGTTGTATAAATTTTCCTTGACAACCTTCCCCACTTTTTATATACTTCCATTAAAAAGATATCCGCATTTTAGCTGTTTCCTTGCCACCGGGTAATGATTCTTGCGTCAGGCTTCCTATCGTTAGGTCTTAGAAGATAGAAAGCCAGACGCTTATTTTTTGTCGCACAAGAATACTCTCAGTGAACCGGAGGACACACGATCCTTGTCCACTGAGGATAAATCTTCAGGAGGAACTGCCATGCAGCAATCGAATCTAAAAGAATTTTTAAAATATACGACCTTAAACATCACGGGAATGATTGGCCTTTCCTGCTACATTCTGGCTGACACCTTTTTTGTTTCTAAGGGTCTTGGAATGACTGGTCTGGCAGCATTAAATCTGGCTATCCCTGTTTTCAGCTTTATCCATGGCTGCGGACTTATGCTGGGAATGGGCGGCGCTACCTGGTACTCTATCTTCCGGGGCCAAAAGGCACAGGATCAATGTGATCGGATCTTTACAAATATGCTCTGTCTTACCCTGGCAATAGCTGGTCTTTTCATTCTGGCAAGTTTTTTTCTGTCTGACGAGCTCACCAGGATTCTGGGCGCAGACGCGGAAACGGCTGACATGACCCATACCTATCTAAAGGTATTATTGCTGTTTTCTCCTGCTTTTATGGTAAATGACATGATGGCCTGTTTTGTGAGAAATGACAGCAACCCCCGCCTGCCCATGTTGTCCATGTTATTTGGAAGCTTGTCCAATATTGTCCTGGATTATATTTTTATCTTTCCTCTGCATTTGGGAATCTTAGGAGCAGTCCTTGCTACCGGCGCTGCCCCATTGATCGGTATAACGATCCTTTCCACACATTTTCTCAAAAAGCAGAATGGGTTTCATATCAAAAAGGAAAGACCCCGGATAAAAGTCATTTTATCTGGGATCTCCCTGGGTTTTTCTTCTCTGGTTACAGAAGTCTCCTCCGGAATCGTAATCATAGTCTTTAATGTGATCATTCTGGGAATTGCCGGCAATGCGGGAGTCGCTGCCTATGGGGTAATCGCCAATCTTTCTCTGGTGGTAATTGCCATTTATACCGGATTAGCCCAAGGAATGCAGCCGCTTGTCAGCCGATCTTACGGGGAGGGAAATAAGACATGTATCCGTCAATATCTTAACTATGGTTTTGTCAGTGTATTGGTACTTTCTGCAGGAATTTATGCTTCCCTTTTCTGGTTTGCAGAACCCATTGTGAAGATATTTAACAGTGATGGCAATGTGCTTTTGCAGGAAATTGCTGTTTCGGGCATGAAGCTTTATTTTACAGCCATTCCTTTTGCCGGAATCAACATTATGCTCTCCCTGTTTTTTACTGCAACAAACCGGGTTTTTCCGGCACAATCCATCTCTATCACAAGGGGTTTTGCCCTGATTATTCCGGCGGCATTCTTTCTGGCACGCCTTGCCGGAATGACCGGCATATGGATGGCCTTCCCGATTACGGAATGTATGGTCTTTCTTTTAGCTGTTATTTTTTTAATCCGCTGCCTGAAAATATAAGGCAAATAGTCGTTTCTTTTCAGTCAAATGCGTCCGTACATTAGTTTTACACTACATAAAAATTTATACATACAGTCCGTTACCAGCACAGCACCGTCCCTACCTTATCCGCCTTGGCCTTGTCAAACACAATCACGTTTCCGTACCCAAGGCATCCGTCTGCCTCCACCAGATCCGTGGGAGAATTTACCTCCTGGTGGCAGATTATGGCCACATACTCTTTTTCCTCTGTTATAAGCTTCACTCCTTCTGCCATGGAAAAAGGATAATAAATGCCTTTCAAAGCAGATTTTACCGGTAGCCGCTCCACCTGGAGCTTTGGCATTTTGCCAGTCTCTCCTGTCTGTATCACAGTCAGAAGGGAAGTAAAGCCCTGCCCTTTTTTCTTTACCTGGATTCTCTTTCTGGCCTTCTGCTGGTTATAGTGGCGGGCGATTTTTCCTTCAAGCAGCGTTCCGCCAGATTCCGGTGTCATAAAAAAGAATTTGGCCTGAGCTTTTTCTCCGATAAAATCAGCCTGCTGCACGGCACTGGTTCCAATGGATTTTATACCAGCGTACTCCATTGCTTCTTGTCTGTCTCTGTGAAGAGTCGGATCCGGGTTTCCTGCTTTTTCAAGCCCCGGAAGCAGGGGAAGCTTTACCACACGTTTCTCACTTAAGCGCACCTCTCCTTTCTCACTGAAATTCCAGTACTGCTCATAGCTGTGAGAATCGCCGCTGTACATCTCATCCATTATCACATACAAATCCGGCTTGATCCATATAATTTTCCGGTTTACAAACACGCCGCCTGTCATATCCATATAACCTAGATGTCCGCCTTGAATAAACGCATATTGGTCTGTAAACCGGTGAAGCTGCTTCACTGGCTGGCAAAGTTTACTGCACTCCCAGGAATCCTTGCACACCGTAAAAAATTTTCCGTCCACAGTAATCGTGTTATGGGCATCCGGATCTTTAAAGGCAAACCGCCCTTTGTCTGCCGCATAAGTAAATCTTCCCGAATCGGTCAGCACATCCTCTCCCCGAACCACCAGATCCACATGCAGCTTATCCGAATGGCCATGACCGGCCCCCATGGTCCCACAGCTAAAATGAAGCAGATTGGCATCCCGCTCCCAACCGCTGCGCAGATAATAATTGCCGGAATCCTCCAATGCCGCAGAGACAAAATCCGGTCTTGCCGCCGCCATCCCTTCATACTCCTTTGCTCCGGCCACTCCAATGTCCCAGACACTTTCATAGTCCAGCCGCTTTCGGCCTCCGACCTTTAACACCGGATCCTGAAACAGCCAGGCAGCCACCCCCAGATAATCCCGGATATCCATGTCATCGCTGTCCCCGGTCATAAATTCCCTGCCATTCGGCTTCTGCCACGCCAGATTCGCATAAGCCATCTTCCTCACTGCCTGAAGAAAGGATTCAGGTACAGAGATTTTGTTGCGGTGTGCCAAAATCAGAACATCCGCAAAACAGTGAAACACTTCATTGTGATACATGGGAGACTGCTCCCACTGCACTCCATCCCCCAAGATCTGCATCTGCGCCTGAATTACCAGATGCTCCATGGCAATAGAGGTATACCGGTTTCGCCTTTCTTCATCCGGCATGGCAATTCCGATCTCAAAAAGCCCGTGATTTTCCAGCACTCCCCAGTTGCTGATGTACCGGTAAGGAGAATGCATTTCTATGATATATTCCCCATGGGCAACGAGACAATCATAAAACCGATCTACCACCGAATCCGTCAGCAGGGGACTGTCTGCAAAATATCGGATTGCCTTTGTCCAGTACTCTCCCCGAAACCCTGCCTCCAGTATCCGCCAACCAGTCTTTTCCGTCTCCACCGTCCGCTTCATCCGCTCCATCCAGTCTGTCAGAAGCCGCAGAAAATGACGCACATACATGTCATCCCCGGTCAGCCAGTATGCCTGGCCAAGACAGATAAAAAACCGGTGCCGGTTAAACTGGTAGCTAAACTCCCGGTCACTGTCCGGACGGTATTCCCAGTCCACCAGTCCGTCCGGGTCAAAACAGACCGGCTCCCAGGTCTGCTCCAGATCATGCGGCAGATCAAATAAAAACTCATTTCTGCACACCGCAGATGCCATCTGGATTATATGCTCACATTCCTCTGGCCAATACTCCCGGCAATACTTTGCCGCACCTGCCGGATCCTCTACAAAAAAACATTCCCTTCCTCTTGCAAAAAACTCCCGCTTAGTCATTTTATTCCCTTCTGTTTCTGCAGTATTTTCTTACAAATGGTATCTCTGCATCCGATTCACCAATACATTTGCCAGTCCTTATACAGCCGGGTCAAGGCTTCCATATAAAAATAGTCTCCCCAAAGATTACATTCATCCACTCCGTAATGATTACAGGTATTAAAGGGGGAGTGATTGGAATAAGTGCTGTGAAGCACCAGCCCGTTGGACACAGCCGGATCCTTCACCGCATATTTCTCTGTCAGTGCCTTCATAAGCCGTTTGGCAATTCCCTGATAATACTCTGCCTGTGCTCTGTCCAGATATTTGGACATCTCCAGCATCCCACAGGCGGCAATAGATGCAGCAGAGGAATCCCTAGGCTGATCATCTCCATCCCCAAACTCCAAATCCCAAAAAGGCACCAGATCCTCCGGAAGATGACTCAGGAAATAAGCCGTCACCCCCTCAAACGCTTTTATATATTCCTGACACCTGGTGTAGCGATACCCAATGGCCAGGCCATACACTCCCCATGCCTGTCCTCTGGACCAGGCCGAACCGTCCCGGTAGCCCTGACAAGTAGCTCCATGGTCCGGCGCCCCGGTCTCCCAGTCAAAGAAAAAAGTATGCCAGGTAGAAAAATCTTCCCGAATTACATGAGACAGGGCTGTATGAATATGCTTGTCTGCCACCTGCCGGTAACGCTCCTCTCCCGTTTCCTCAGCCGCCCAGTACAGCAGGGGAAGATTTAAAAGGCAGTCAATGATCAGACGGTAATTCTCCCGCGTCCCCAAAGGCCCCCATGCCTGAATAAATTCTCCCTTCTCATGAAACCGTCCTGTCAGCTCCTTTGCCGCCATCAAAGCCGCCTTGTGCCCCACGTCACTTTTTGTCAGCTTATATCCTGCCACACAAGAAGGAGAATACAAAAATCCCAGATCATGAGTCTCTACATCTCTTTTCTCTGTAATCCGCTGCAAAAAGCTTTCCATCTGCTGCTTTCCTGCCTGCAAAAGCTCCATCTTCCCTGTATGCTCGTAAGCCAGCCATACCTCCCCGGTCCAAAATCCGGTAGTCCAATCCACATTTTCCCCGGCCTCATAAAATCCATTCTCACTGTATGCCTTGGGAAAACCGCCCCTAAACCCGGGTAAATTCCCCGTCACCAGTTCTGCTGCCTGATCCAGAGCCTCCTTTACCTCCTGCGGCAAAATCTCTGCCTTCTCCATCAACTCCCCATGTCCAATCCAGCTCATAAAAATCTCCTTTTTATCAAAGCCTTTCCTACCCTTTGACTCCGGAGGCCGCAACTCCCTCCACAAAATACTTCTGCAAGGACAAAAACACAATCAGCACCGGAATCAGGCTCAGCACAGAAGCTGCCATAATCAGGCCATACTCTGAGCCAAACTGGCTGATAAACATCCGCAGTCCTAACTGCAGGGTTTTCTTTGACTCGGTGGTCAGATAGATAAGCGGTCCCAAAAAATCGTTCCATGTATTGACAAAAGTAAAAATCGTCAGTGTGGACAGGGAAGGTTTGGAAAGGGGCAGCATGATCCGGTACCAAATCTGATATTCCGTCATCCCGTCAATCCTGGCCGCCTCACACAGCTCCGTGGGAATCCCCTCATAAAACTGCTTCATCATAAACACTCCAAAAGCCGAGAATGCCTGCAAAAAGATAATGGCCAGATGGGTATCTGCCAGTCCCATGGACCGCATCATCATAAACTGAGGCACCATATACACCTGCCACGGCACGGCAATGGTGGCAATGTAGGCTAAAAACAGCAGATCCTTACCCTTGAAATCCAGTTTGGCAAAAGCATAGGCAGCAAAGCTGCTGGTCAACAACTGTAAAAAGGTGACAATCAAAGTCAGCTTTACCGTGTTCAGCACAAAAGTCATTAAAGGAATCCGGCTCCAGATATCCACATAATTCTGCCACCGGGGATTTTGGGGAATCCACTGAATCGGAAAAATAAACACATCCTTATCCAGCTTAAAGGACGCTGACAGCATCCACGCAAAAGGCACCAGCATCACCAGGGCCAGGGCGATCAAGACCACATAGAGAATCACCCGCAAGGTTTTTGTTTTCCTGTTTTTGATCTTCATTTACGGCTCCTCCCTAATTGGCATATTTCTTTTCCCCGCGGAATTGGACCAGGGTGATGGCTAACACCATCAAAAACAGCACCATGGCACAGGCGCTTGCATAGCCCAGATTCCAGTTGCGGAACGCTTCTTCATAGATATGGTATACCAGCACAATGGCCGATTCATTCAATACTCCGGTATTGCCTCCGGCCAGCATATATACAATATCATAGACCTTAAAGCAGTTGATTGTCAGAATAATGGTCACAAAAAAGGTAGTGGGTCTTAGCTGAGGCAGAGTGATGTACCAAAATCGCTGCCAGGTATTGGCTCCGTCTAACCCGCATGCTTCATAGAGCTCTCCATTGATTCCCTGAAGTCCGGCCAGATAAATCACCATGTAATAGCCCATATTTTTCCAAACAGAGAACAGCACCACAGTAAACATAACCCAGTCTTTGTCTGCGGACCACTTAGGCAGGCTCTTAGCCGCCATCCCTAAATTGTAGAGAATCATGTTAATCGGGCCGCTTTTGGCCGGAGAAAACAGCATGTTCCAGACCGCCGCCACTGCCACAAGAGAAGCCACATAGGGAAAAAAGCTGACGGTTCTGAAAAAATTCCTTCCTTTAATCTTTTGATTCAACAGCACCGCAAGAGCCAAAGCTGCCGCCAGGGTAAAGGGCACCGTAGCGATACAGTAGATAATCGTGTTGCGCAGAGCTGCCAGAAAACGTTTATTTCCAAACATCAGGGCAAAATTCCCTAAGCCGGTAAATTCCATGGCATTGTTGCCGTCCCATCTTAAAAATGCCAGTACAAATGCAAAAATCACCGGCCCTAAGGTAAAAACTGCAAACCCGATAAAATTCGGAGCAATAAAAGAATATGCCACCATATCTCTTTTCATCTGACGGCTGAAGCGTTCACCGGTCTTTGCCTGACGGATTTTGTCCCGGGTTCTATCCGCCAGCTTTCCAAGCTTCAGCTTTTTCTTTGGATCGGTCTCAGCTTCTGCCTGCCTTAAAAGCTCTGCCAGGCGCGGTTCTAAAACCTGCAGCTTTTTCTGCACTACAGCCGGGTCGATTGTTTTTGTCTTTCCCATAATACCTGCCTTTCTTCCGCTTTCACCGGATTTCTTTTAATAAGGCAGGTGTCTTTCGACCCCTGCCTTCTGCCTTATCCGGCAGCAGTCCCTGCTGCTCTACTGAGCCAGAACTGCGCCTACCTTTTCATTCATGTCTGCAATTCCCTCATCAATGGTGGAGTTTCCGGTCATAATATTATCATGAGCTTCATTTAACACAATCTCAATCTCAGAGCTCTTATTGCTTACCGGCATCTCCAGATACAGATTAGCGGTCTGCAGCGCCTCCTTGCTGCCTTCATCTTCCGGGAATCCTTCCATGGCAGAGATCATCCCGGCAATATCATCGGTCATCAGAGCAGGAATATTTCCGGTGGAAGCCAAAATCTCTGCTCCCTCCTCACCACAGACAAATTTCACAAACTTCCAGGCATCTTCCTTGTGAGGCGCATTGGCCGGTATGGAGAGAGCCGTGATGGTAGCCAGGGTGGAACCAGGCTCCACACCATCTGCATGGGGGTATTTTACAATGCCCCAGTTTGCACAGTCCGTATACTCTCCTGATTTAATCTTCTCTGCAAGCGTAGAAAGGAACCAGGTTCCCATATTCATCATAGCCACATTCCCCTGAGAGAAAGCCCCGGAATAGTGGAGGTTGGAGGTCTTTAAGGTTGCATAATCCTGACATACCCCATCCTCCTGCTGTGCCAATGCCATCTCATAGTAGGGTTTTAAGAAATCATAGCTTCCGTCCAGGATGGTGTTCTTTCCATCCAGAATACCAAAGAGCTGCACCGCACTTCTCCATGTGTGATAATGAGCGCCGTAAACTTCCTGTCCGGGAGTATCCACAGTGAGCTGTCTGGCCAAGGCATCATAGGCTTCAAATGTCATATCATTGGTGGGATAGGAAATACCTGCTGCATCAAAAACGTCCTTATTATAATAAAGCACCCAGAAATCACTCCGAAACGGCAGCTCATACAGCTTCCCATCCACCTGAATTTGATCGGTCAATCCCTTATAAGCGCTCAAATCCACTCCGTCTGCAGAGATAAATGCATCAAGAGGCTCTAAAACTCCCTTATTTACCAGGGTGGTATAGCCGGGAACATCCTTGATGGTAACAATGTCAAAATCAGAACCAGAGCCAGTAAGCTGGGTTCCCAGTACAGTCTGATAGTCAGAACTTCCAAGATCCACCATCTCAATCTTCAAATCCGGATTCTGTTTTTCAAACTCCTCGATCAATGGCTGATAATACAGTGTCAAATCCTTGTCCCAGATGGACCATTTCATAACCGTCTGCCCCTCTGCTGCTGCCACGGTCTCTGCTTCTGTGGCTGCTTTGCTTTCTTCTCCTGCCGGGGCAGCAGTAGTATTTCCACTGTCTCCGCCTCCGCCACAGGCGGTTAAGCTTCCCATCATGGCTGCTACTGTCAAAAGGCTTACCAAACGTTTTTTCTTCATATCCTTTCCTCCCTTATGAAATACGTTTCTTCATGCGCCATTGCACATCATCGCCAAGCCGTTAGAAGGCTTGTGCATTTTTTTAATTATGTTTTCATTATAAGAGTCTTTTATAGATTTCTGAATGGATTTTTCACTAAAAATACTATCATATTTTCTCATTTTTCAAGAACAATCACGATAGCATTCAAAAAAGATGTAAAATTTACTGGTAACCAGTAAATTTTAACGATTGTATTCATTTGACAAAATAAGAACAACATCTTATGATTAATAGACAGAAAGGTATCTTTCACAAAGGAGATTTTTTCATGCCGAAAACCATCCGAAGTAAAATCCTGATCAGCACGGCTATTGTCACGGCGGCTCTTACCACCCTGACTGTGTCTGTATGTTTTTCTCTGTTTCAGACCTTCCTCAGACAAAATCAGCTTCAGTCTGCAGAATACAGTTTGCAGGTATTTTCCGGCAATGTTTCTTCTGCAATGGAAAATATTTTGAGCTTTAACCAATGGTGCTGTTCCAATATGGATATTGCCAGATACTTAGAAGCATTTCAGAATCAGGATCACATGCCCTCCATCTCCTCGGCTGAAGCCGGCTTGCGGATCACAGCCTTAAATGCCTATGACCGGTTGAAGGAGGAATACCACAATACCTATGCCCACGAATATCTGACCCGGGTAATTATCAGCCCCGTTAAAAGCCGCTGCTACCTGCAGATCTCTGACACAGCCGCCGCAGGTACTGTGGGAGATATTAACAGACTCTGCCAGGAAGAATTTTTCCAGAGTTCACTTCACAGTGAACCATATCTATGGGCCGGACTGATGGAGGATCCTCTTGTCTCCGCCCATGACAGCCTGATTCTTCCTATCATTCGTCCAATCCAAAGTCCCTATGGTTCCCGAATGGTCGGGTGGAGCTATCTGTCAGTTTCCCAAAATATCTTTCTGGATTTTTTAAGCTCTTTCCCTTTGGAAGATGATTCCTGGCTTTACATTCATCTGGGGAATCACACGTACCGTCTGATGGACGGCTGTTTGCAGGAAATGCTCTCCCCTGAATACCAGATTCTCTCTGGTCTTAAGGGACATGTCTTTAACGAGAAAACCACTGCAAGCAAAGTTGAAACTATGGATCACCGGATCCGGACGATGATCACCTGTCCACTGAACCAGGATGGCTGGTCCGTTTCTTTGATTCTGTCAGAAAAAGCATATCAGGCCCAAAGCCAAACATATCTTGCCCTGATGGCCGGAATTGCCCTTACGGTCTGTTTTATCGGGGCCATTCTCTACATTCTTTTAAACCGGATTATCAACCGGCCGGTACAGAAAATATTAGATAAAATCACAGCCATCTCCCAGGGGGATTTTTCCCGGGATCTTTCTATTGAATGGCAGGACGAGCTGGGACGAATCGGATGTGGAATCAACCAGATGTCAGAAAATGTGGTCACTCTGATGGAGAAAAAAGTGGAGGATGAAAAGCAGAAAAAGGATCTGGAATACCAGATTCTTCAAAGTCAGATCAATCCACATTTTCTCTACAACACGTTAAATTCAATTAAATGGATGGCAACCATTCAGAATGCCAATGGCATTGCCGAGATGACCACCGCCCTGGCACGCCTGATGAAAAATGTTTCCAAAGGCACAGCGGCCCACATCACACTGCAGGAGGAGCTGGCTCTGGTAAAGGATTATTTTCTTATCCAGAAATACCGGTACGGAGGAAATATCTCCCTGGAATGTCAGGTGAAGGAGCAAAAGCTGTACCAGTGTCTGATTCATCGTTTTACCCTGCAGCCCATTATCGAAAATGCCATGTTTCACGGAATTGAACCCAAGGGCTGTCCGGGGAAGATCATGATTCAGGCACAATTACTTCCTTCTGAGCACACAGAAGATGTCCTTCGGATTTCTGTCACAGATAACGGGGTGGGAATGGATCAGGAAATGATAGAAAAGGTCTTAAAGGGAGATACCAGCTCGAAGGCAGATTTCTTCCGCCATGTGGGAATCAGCAATGTCAATCAGCGGATCCAGTATGATTTTGGAGAAGAATATGGGATCCATATCAAAAGCATCCCAGGCCGTTACACCACCATGGTCATTACACTTCCCTGCCGTTTTTTGGAAAATCAACCGAACCTGCCTGCATCCGGTAAAGCAGGATTGGAACAGAATGGAGGAAATTATGATAAAACTATTGATAGCAGATGATGAACCATTGGTACTGATCGGCATCAAATCCATGATAAAATGGGAAGCCTTTGGTATTGAAATATGCGGCACTGCCATGAATGGCCAATCGGCACTTGAGATGATTCGGGAATACTCGCCGGAATTAGTGATCACAGACATTAAGATGCCGATCATGGACGGTCTTAAGCTTGTCAAAACCTGCAGGGAGGAAATGGGTTCCCTTCCTCTGTTTATTATTCTCACCAGCTATGAGGAATTTCCCCTGATCAAAGAAGCTCTCACCTACCAGGTAACAGACTATCTGATTAAACTGGAATTGGACGAGAATGCCCTAAGCGCTTCTGTCCGCCGGGCCCTATCCCGATTCGAGGAGTTAAAAGCCAGCAATGCCTACAAACAGACTGTAGGACGGCCCATGCTGCAGAGCTACCATGACAAATTTTTCATGCGGCTCCTCCACAATCTTTTTGACAGCCGGGAACAGTTTGATATCCAGGTGCGGGATCTTCGTCTCGATTTTTCCGATGGCTGCTACCTGGCCTCCCATGGGGAAATCCACAGCGATATTGCCCGGGAAATGGATCTGGCCAAGCAGATGAACCTCTATTCCAGCAGTCTGCAGATGATCCGGGAGATTCTTGGAAAGCACGTTTCCTGCCATGTAATATCCTTAGACAAGATCCACTTTGCTGTTATTTATCACTTTCCCACGGCTGCTCATATGAAACCTGGAAGCATCCGGGAAGCCTGGGAAAGTACCCGTTCCATGGTACATAACTATTTTAATGTATGGCTTTCTGTGGGAATCGGAAATCTGGTGGATGACCCCTTAAAAATCAGCATCTCCTACCAGGAAGCCCGCCAGGCATTGAATCTGGTCAGCCGTCAGCATCCTGTGATTTTCTTCTCCCGCTCCGGGGAGGATTCCTGCAGGAATGCCTTTAACATCACTTTATTTAAAAATGCTTTAACCCAGGCTTTTGAGGAGTTTGACACAGAGATTCTCCACAAGACTTTGACCGAGATCGCAGACCTGTTTTTAACATACCCTAACCGTTTCCTTCAGGCCATGGACGGCACCTGCAATATTTTATACTTAGCCCTCTCCCTTCTCCCGGATGGGGAGGATACCCTTCAGGAAATCTTTACCGCCTACCCGGAAGGATACCGCTCCCTTTACAAGCAGGAGGATGTGCTTCAGATTGCTCAGTGGCTCAATACCCTGCGGGACGGACTCTGCCAGGTTCTGAAAAACAAGCGCAAAACTTACAAGGACCATGTGGCGGCCAGCGTACAAAAATATATTAACAGCCATTTGGAGGATCGCCTCACCTTAAACGAGGTGGCCGCTGTATTCGGTTTAAGCCCCAATTATCTGAGCGCTCTTTTTAAGAAGAACTGCGGGATCGGTTTTTCTGAGTACATCACACAGAGAAAAATTTCCCTGGCCAAATCCCTGCTTTTGGAGGAAGGTCTGAAAATCTATGAGGTGGCGGACCAGTTAGGATTTGAGAGCGCCTTTTATTTCAGCAAGGTATTTAAAAAGGTGGAGGGCATGTCTCCCAGAGATTTTCTGCAGACGCGGACAGAAGGAAATAACAAGTAAAAAAATGATACAAAGCCAAAATCTTTTTTACTGGCTTTGTATCATTTCTTGTTCCATCATTCCTTTAGCTCTTATACCCGAAATCCGGCAGCCGGCTCCACCGCTTTTTAAAATAATGGGCGGCCATTTTCGGGCGCCGGTCTCTGGTCAGCAGCCCCTTCTTGTTGCCATCTGCCCGCATACATCCCTGAATCGTGGCAAAGTCTGCAAAGTTCCACACATGCTCTCCAATAAAAAAGCTTCTTTTATCAAACTCTGCATTTTGACGCTCATAAAATTCCACCTGAAATTCTTCGCTGAACATCTCTGCCACACATTCATGGATCCCGGCAATGGCATCTGCCCCATACTCAGTGATCATTACCGGCTTCTTCTGCTTTTCCCAGAAATCCAGCTCCTTGTTAAGCCCATAGCAGGCGCTTTCCAGATCACCGGATAAATTGTACCAGCCGTAATAACGGTTTAGACATACCACGTCCATTGTCCTTGTTACCAGATCCTTTTCATAGTTATTCTGGCAGCAGACAAAAGTGACCGGACGGTCTTGCGGATCCAGCTTATGACTCAGCTCATAGAGAGAATGCCAGTACTCATAGGCTGATTCGGGGAAATGCTCTGTGTCTGGCTCATTTCCCATGGACCACATAACCACACAGGGATGATTTTTGTCCCGGTGGATCATGTCCTGCAGTACTTTTTCATGATGCCGGCGAATGGGAAAGGTTTTGTAGGGATCCTGCCCGTCAACCGATGCGATTCCCACTGCCGGCGTCTCATCAATCACCACGATTCCCTCCCGGTCACACAAATCATACATTTCTTCTGCGTAGGGATAATGGCTGGTTCGGAAGGAATTGGCGTGAAGCCAGTGGATTAGGTTAATATCCTTCACATTCAGGCAGAGATCCAGCCCCCTTCCATGAAACGCCGAATCCTCATGCTTTCCAAATCCCTTAAAATAAAAGGGCTTACCGTTAATCAGGAATTGTGTTCCCTCCACCCGGACAGTCCGAATGCCAAAGGGCTGCTCATACCGATCCTCCCCACAGGTGACAATGGCCGTATAGAGATAAGGCTCTCCTGGCCAGGGCCACCAAAGCCTGGCTGCGGGGATCATGATCTGACCGGATTTCCCGTCACCGCTGGCAACAATATTCCCTTGATCATCTGCAATATCCACATGAATCGGGAAGGATGTTGCTTCTTCTTTCGTCTCCTTGATCTGGATCTGGTATTTTACGATTCCGTCCTGCCCGCAAATATCCGGAACTAACGTTATATCTTCAATGTAGGTCTTTGGGGTGGTGTACATACGAACCGGACGATTGATTCCTGCGTAATTAAAAAAGTCAAAATTCGGCAGATTTCCCGGCTTTCTCCATGCCTTCGCCGCCTCCACAGACGGCACTCCCGGATTGTCCGAACCGAAGAAGGCAGTGCTCCCTTCATTTCCCACAGGAAGGGTGCTGTGGCTGACCCGGTTGTCCACAGCCACCACCAGCTCCGCCCGTCTTCCTGCAGGCACCAATTCTGTAATGTCCAGCTCAAAGGGAAGAAATCCTCCCTGATGCTCTACCATAAACGTTCCGTCCAAATACACCTTTGCTCTGTGAGTCACTGCATCGAACCGAAGAATTACCCGCTGTCCCTGCCAGCATCTAGGCACCGCAAAGATTTTTCGATAATAGGCCCAACCGTAATGCTCTCGATAGGCCCGCTCGTCCTTCTGATCATTATAGGAGGCCGGAACTGCTATAGGCTCCATTTGGCAAAGCTTGCCGCAGCTCTCCCCCGGTTCTCTCTCATCCCCCAGCTTAAACTCCCAGATTCCGGACAAATCTGAGATCATACGCACTTCATTTTCCCTTGGATACAGCATTTTTCCTCTCCTTCTTATATTTTCCTTCTATTTTACAAGAAAATATAAGGAAAAGAACATGCTTTTTCTGATGAAATACCTGTAAAAAATCGCTTCTGTTTAAGATTCAGCCATCTCTGTACTTTCTTCCGATTCCTTGGGCACACCAGGGCCGCCTTGATTCCTGTTTTCTTTTGGCCCTATAACCCTGGATCCCTGCGTCTCATCTGTTTCCTGCTCTGATGGCGTCTCTTGTTCTTCTGCAGTTTTCTCCTGAGATTCTTCAGGCACATCCTCCTCTGGTGTTTTTTCTCCTCCTACAGTATAAGCAGAGGTTCCTTCTAACTGAGATTTCGCATATTCTCTCAATACCTGGGACCATACATCGTAGGCTGCATTTGTCTGATGGACATAATTATCGCTGCAGTACTGGGATGCAAGCTGCCCGCTGGCATCTGCCAGGGGATTGGCTATATCAACAAAACCCCAGCCGTTATTTAAAGCCATCTGTCTCATCATTTCATTAAACTGGGCAATAGACGGATTGTTCAGCCGACCCTTTGCCCTGGCTGACCTCATATAAGTCATACTCATAATGTGGATTTCTGCCTCCGGGCAGGTGCTCTTAATATTTGCAATTACCTGGGCATAACGCTCCCCGGTCCGCTCCAAAGGTCCCATATCAATATCATTCAGACCAAAACAAATAAACACTTTCTTTGCCTGCATCATTGCCAGGGATTCCCATATATATCTCTTTTGCCCTTGATACAAAGGATGTGTACTTTTGGCAGTCACCGGGCGCAAAGCGTTAAATGCAGAAAAGCTGACTGCTGACAAAAACTGCAGCCTGCCCAGGAAAGGTCCTCCTCTCCTCATGGCATAATTACTGTATCCCACCATAACCGAGTCCCCTACAAAGACAGCTCCGTCAAAATAAGCGTCTATCTGCTCATCTGTGGTAAGCAGATTTTCTCCCTCCGCAAAAAACTCCTGCTCTTGTAAAGCGCCTTCTGTACTTGATGAAGGCTCCTGACTCTGTGCAGCACTTTCTTCCTCTGATGAACTTTCCTGGCTCTGGGCTGCGCCTTCTTCCTCTGATACACTCTCCTGGCTCTGGGCTGCGCCTTCTTCCTCTGATGAACTTTCTTGACTCTGGGCTGCGCTTTCTTCCTCTGATACACTCTCCTGGCTTTCCGACACATGATTCTGTTCCGCATAGATCCATGTCGGCTCTATTCCAGCCATTGCCAACGCCAAGAAACCACATGACAAACGATATTTCCATTCCTTTCTCATTCCTGCATTCCCCCCATTCCTTTTACAATTTCTGCCCAGGCTTCCTCGTCGATTTCCTCGTCCCGAAATAGCTTCCTCATATCATCATCTGTAATCTTCCGAATCACGCGGCATGGATTTCCTGCTGCAACGCACCAATCCGGAATATCCCTGGTAACCACACTTCCGGCGCCGATAACCGTGTTGCTTCCAACATGTACGCCTGGACAGATCACAGTGTTTCCTCCAATCCAGACATTGTCTCCAATGATTACCTCTTTCCCATATTCGTACAAAGAATTGCGGCTTACCGGATGAATGGGATGGCCTGCTGTGTAGATTGACACATTGGGAGCAAACTGACAATTATCCCCAATCCTCACTTTTGCCACATCAATTATTGTACAGTTATAATTAGCAAAAAAGTTCTTCCCTACCTCAATATTCGTCCCATAATCACAAAAAAACGGCGGGTTGACAAAAGCTCCTTCTGATTTGCCAAAAAGATCCTGAATGGCTTTCCCAATCCCGTCAAAATCAGAACGGTCCATAAAATTCAGCTTCTGCAGTTTTTTTCTGCATATCTTCTGTTCTTCAAAAACACTTTCATCAGAAATATAGGCCATTTGAGCGTCCCTGCGTTCTTTGTTTGTCATTTTACTTCTCCTTTATAATCGTTCTCTCTCTATGGACACCCTGTCCTGACAGGGCACACGTTCAGCCTTCGTCAAATGACAAAGGGTGGAATATTGGCTGCATTTGTTTGTAAGTACAAAAGCTCTCAAACCCTATGGTTTTCAGCAGCTTCTTTGCATCCTGTATATAGGCGCCCAGATGCTCTGGCTTGTGACTGTCGCTTCCGATGGTAATAATCCGGCCTCCCAGTTGATAATAAAGTTTCAGAATATCCCTTGATGGTGTGGAATCAGCCAGCCCATAGCGGCGGGAAGATGTATTAATTTCAATTCCCTTTCCATCCTTTATCACCTTTTTCAAAATTTCCTCTATCAACGGCCTTACCCTTTCAAAAGGGTAAATTCCCATTTCATCATACCGCACAATCAAATCCATGTGGCCAAGTACACTATAGTCAGAAAAATGATGAACTAAATACAGCATTTCCTCATAATAGCTTTCATTATACTCTTTCTGAGACCTTCCCTTTTGAAAATCCTGAGTCCAAAACTCTT
Organism: uncultured Lachnospiraceae bacterium; assembly: GCA_910586205.1. GTDB lineage: Bacteria > Bacillota > Clostridia > Lachnospirales > Lachnospiraceae > Brotaphodocola. Next base: position 34,266 of record CAJUGD010000006.1, read on the forward strand.
TATCCGCCACCTGATGAACCGACAATATAATAAAATCAAAAGGATATCTGTTAAAAAGAGATTGAAACTGCGGTATTGTGTGCGTTTGTACACCAAACTCCAAGCCAAGACGGATGGTAATCCTGTCTCCATATAAGTCCTGCAGCTTTCGGATCTGCTCTGCATATCTTGGATAATCCACATTGGCAAGGGGTTCTCCTCCTTTGTAGATTATAGGTTTCCCACTATCCCAATCTTCTTTTATTCCATAATCCACATGATCTGTAAAGCAAATCTCATCCAGCCCCAATTCTATGGCGTCTTTTACTACATCTTCCATAGGATAAACCGAATCATCACTGAATTTTGTATGTACATGATAATCTGCAAGCATTTTCTTTTATCTCCTTTGTCAGATACCTTATTACAGTTCTATAATCCACTTCTGCTGCTCCTTGTCCTATCATCTTTCCTCGTCCCATTTCCCGGCAAAAGGAAAGGCCAGGATTTTCCTCCTGCCCTTTCGTAATCCACTATTTCTTTTTCTTCTTAATGGCCGAAAAGATCGCGATTGCTGCAACTACAACAAAAGCAATATCAATTATTATTTTTACGGTTTCGTACATGGCTGATCTCCTCCCTTTTGTTTTCCGTTTTTAGCAAACAAGCCTGTTTGTCCATTTCCATCTATTTTATATCAAATTATATGGTTTAGCAACAAAAAACTTCAAGAAATGGCTCTATTTGTATTCAATAATTTCTAGAAGCGCCTCATTCCTCCTACCGTCATCTGATAAATCTCATGCAGCCGTGGATATGCATATTCAAAAAATCCCCGGTACGCACTGCAGAAATAATTCCGCCCGCTGCTATCTTCTGTCATTGGTTCCCGATTCCGCCTGCAGCCTCCCCTGCATAGCTCAAACCACCGGCAAGAACGACAATCCTCATGAATCTTCTCTGATCTTCTTACAAATGCAAGCTCCTCCCGCCTTTTTTCCATCTGTTCCAAGCTATCTGTATTTATATTTCCCAAAAGCCACTCGTCCAGTACATAAAAATCACAGGGATAGGTACTTCCATCTGCCTCAATGACCCACTGTCTGCCGCAAACACCGCGCATATTGCAGCTCTCCGGCATTTGACCGTTGAGAAGCATCATCAGATTCTCAAAATACCGGTTATACACATACCTGCCGCTTTTTCTGTCCAGATACCAGGCATCAAACACGTCCTTCAAAAATGTCTCGTATCTTTCCGGCGTCAAAGAATATTCATGGCCGCCCGGCTTCTCTCCAATCGGATCCAGACATTCAATATACTGCTGATATCCCATTCTGTTTTTTTTGAAGAAATTATAAATTTTCTGACCATTTCTTGCTGTGGCTGCTGTAACCACTGTTAGAATATTATAATCCACCTGATGGCTCTCCAGCAGGCGGATTGCCCCCATCACCCGGCTCCAGGTCCCTTTACCTGCTGCATCTAATCGATAACGGTCATGGATTTCCTTTGTCCCATCTAAGGAAACTCCTACCAGAAAATGATGTTCTCTCAAGAATCCAGCCCACTCCTCATTGATCACATACCCATTGGTTTGAATCGTGAAGTGAATCCTTACCCTTCTAGGGTTCGGGTGTGCTGCCGCATATTTAGTCAGATCCCGGAAAAATTCAAGGCCAATCAGTGTCGGTTCTCCTCCTTGAAAAGCAAAGGTACAGTCTCCATCCGCAAATGCCAATCCTTTATCCACAATCCTATGCATGGTTTCTAAAGTCATCATTCCATAAGATTGAATCTCTCTGTTAACCTGTTCATCCGCGTAAAAACAGTATTTACACCGCATATTACAACTGCCGGATGCCGGCTTAATTAAAAAACTGATTGGCGGCATTCATGTATCTCCTCTCCTGTGTGCTTTTGTTCTGAAGCGTTTTCCCATATTTGCCGCTATTAGATTTCTCCATTCTGTATGTACATTCTCTGTGCGTTAAAACCGGAAATCCCGTCTTCCTTCCTCAATCCTCAGCAAATGCTCCTTTGTCAGCTTCAGCGCTCTGTCATTCGTAATGTGAAGCAGCTCCTTTTCAATCAGCTCCTCCCCGATCTTTCTCGTACCCTCTGAACCATAATCCATCAGATATTCCTTTAAGGTCATAAGGGCATTGGGATGACAGCAATTAACAATCTGGCCGCTCTTACACAGAGACATAAACCTATCTCCGGTCCGGCCTTCCCGGTAACATGCCGTACAAAAGCTGGGAATGTATCCCAAGCTTATCAGCCAGTTCACAACTTCATCCAGCGTCCGCTTGTCACTGACGTCAAACTGCTCTGAACAGTCGTCCTCTGGCTCCGGCTCTGCGTAGCCTCCTACACTGGTACGAGAACCGCCGCTGATCTGAGAAATACCCAGCTTCAGAACCCTTTCCCGGCATGCCTTGCTTTCCCTGGTGGAAATGATCATCCCCGTATAAGGTACTGCAATCCGAATACACGCCACCAGCTTAGCAAAAATATCATCATGGATCCCATTGTCAAACACATTAGGATCAATATCATCCGCTCGCTTAATCCGAGGCACGCTGATGGTATGAGGCCCTACGCCAAAGGCCGCTTCCAGATGCTCTGTATGCATCAATAGCCCGGCAAACTCATACCGATACAGCTCCAGGCCAAAAAGAACTCCAAGCCCCACATCATCGATCCCGCCCTCCATAGCGCGATCCATGGCTTCCGTGTGATAAGCATAGTCATGTTTGGGACCTGTGGGATGAAGCTTCTCATAGCTTTCCTTATGATACGTCTCCTGAAACAAAATATAGGTGCCAATACCTGCATTTTTTAGCTTCTGATAGTTCTCCTTTGTGGTAGCTGCGATATTCACATTTACCCGCCGTATGGCGCCGTTTTTGTGATGAATGCCGTAAATTGTGTCAATACATTCTAAAATATACTCAATAGGATTATTGACCGGATCCTCCCCGGCTTCCAATGCCAGCCGCTTATGCCCCATATCCTGCAGTGCAATCACTTCCCTGCGCACTTCGTCCTGGGTCAGCTTTTTTCTTGCAATATGCTGATTCTTCTTATGATAAGGACAATATACGCATCCATTGACGCAATAATTCGATAAATATAAAGGAGCAAACATTACGATTCTGTTGCCGTAAAAGTCCCTTTTTAACTGCTGGGCCAGCTCCTGAATCTGTTGGTTGCAATCCACCAGCTCACAGTCCAGCAGCACAGACGCTTCCCTGTGGCTAAGTCCCTTCCTCTCTGCAGCCTTTTTCAAAATATGTTCAATTAGCTTCCGGTTCCTTCGGTTCTCCCAAGCATAGGCTAAAGTCTCTTGGATCTCCTGATGGCTGATAAATTCCTCCGCCCGTTTAGATAACGGGTCATACATGCTCTGATTCATAATCATCTTCCTGCAGATTCTTTACAGGCTCCTTTCTCTTTCTGGTTAGCCTTTTGCGCTCTGCCTTTTCACAGCGCAGTCCTTCCTGTCAGTACTTACGAACGTGCAGACAGTACACTAAATGTCCGCTCATTTTTACATGCCGAAAACAGAGCAAAAATTCTCTCCTCAAACAAACAAAACGCCTGCTTTGTTATGTCCTGTCTTCCATGTCAGAATCAGCTTCCATGTCAGCAGTAAAAATCTGTTTTTAGTCTACTATAAAGAGGAAGGCGTGTCAATATCCCATCCTTCCTCACTCTGATACCGCTGCTTTCGTTGTTACTGTTCACTGGCAATGTGACCTTTCATCAGCCACGCTTCCACTGTCTTTCTGAAATAATCTCGGTATCCGGCTTTTTCCACCTGTCCGTCTGCCAAAATCTGCACCTCCCCGAGAGCTTTACCTCCTAACTCATACCGAAGCACGCCCACAGTGTCTCCCGGCATAACCGGTGCCTCCAAAAACTCCGGCAGCATCAGCTTTTTCTCTATGGCCTGAAAATCCTCTCCGTTCACCCCTAAATAGGAAAATCCTCCCTGATATTTTACAGGAACTGTATCCTCGACGCCATTCTGTACCGCAATCTCCGGCAAAGCTGGCATCTCAAGATCCTCATACAACTTACAGTTGGCATATCCATAATTCAGCAAAGTCTGCGCATCCGCAAACCTGGCCTTATAATCAGGAGCTGCCATAATAGCTGCGATCAGCCGTACTCCATCCTTTTCGGCTGTGGCTGACAGACAGTATTTTGCCAAGGAGGTGGATCCGGTCTTTAGACCTGTCACCTGAAAATTTGCAGACATTTTCAAAAGCTTGTTAGTGTTGGACAGGCCAAATTCCTTGGTTCCCTGTTTTGTCACATGGGTAATATTCTCCATCCAGATGGTAGAGTAATTGTGAATCTGAGGATATTTTGTTATCAGTTCCCGGGACATTATTGCAATATCCCGTGCTGTTGTCACATGGGTTGCAGAATCCGTCAGACCGCAGCAGTCCTCAAAATGGGTTCCTGCCATTTGAAGCCCTGCTGCCCGCTCATTCATCTGTTTTACAAATTCTTCCTCTGTACCTGCTATGTACTCAGCCATTGCCACAGAAGCATCGTTTCCGGAAGCCACCACAATGCATTTTATAAGGGTTTCTACAGTCTGTACTTCTCCTTCCTCCAAAAACACCTGAGAACCTCCCATGGATTTTGCATAGGCGCTGGTAACTACCTCATCCGTCATTTTAATCTTTCCGGAATCAATGGCATCAAAAATCAAAATCAGCGTCATGATCTTGGTAATGCTCGCAGGGCGGCGCTGCCGGTCAGCATCCTTCTCATAAATTACCTTTCCGGTGGATGCTTCCATCAAAACCGCGCTGGGTGCAGAAATATCCGGTCCCTGAACCGTATCTGTGCCTGCCTCTGCCTCCACAGCCGTTTCCACAGCCTCCGGAGCCTTTAAAATCTCTTTTCTTGTCCCTGCTGTCTCCGGAGGCGTCAGCAGCAGACTGCCCGTACACAATGCAATCAGAATCCTTTTCATATCATCCCTCAATTCATTCTGCTATACATTAATGTATGGTCATTTTCCAAAATCTATGTTATGATGTAAAGGTCAAAAGGCATTTTGCCGCTTACCGGCTTATTGCCCCCCAAAACTAACATTTCATTCAAACTTATATATAGATGGAGCTTAATATGAATAAATCCAATTCCAGCCAAACCCCCAATGGTTCCTGGTATCAGCAGCATCTGCAGCATTTGGCTGCAGCCGCAGGCTGCCTGATTGTAACCGCTGCCTGTGGTATCGGTTTCTTCCTTTCCTCAAAGGATTCCTCCAATACGAATATATCTGAGTCCCCAATCAAAGCACCTGTTAAAATCGAAATCAATATCCCAGACGCCGATACCAGCCCGCAAGATTCCCCTGCTCCCGGCACAGAGCCTGTTATTATTGTAGACTCTCCGGCAGGCAAGCTGCTGACTGAGGCCAGGCTATTGGCATCCGGCTATGACTATGATGCCGCCATTGCCCTGCTTCAATCTGACAGCAAGCTGGCGTCAGACCCTTCCGTTCAGGAGGCCATTGCTGCCTATGAAGCAGAAAAATCCACCCTGGTAAAAGCAAAGCTCAGTGAAGTCACCCATGTATTTTTTCACTCTCTCATTATGGATAATAAGAAAGCATTTGACGGAGAAAATGATTCCGTCGGCTACAATCAGGTTATGACCACTGCGGGAGAATTTGAAAAAATTCTCCAGACTATGTATGACAAGGGCTATGTACTGGTGCGGATGCATGACTTAGCCTATGAAACCACCGATGAAAACGGCAATACGGTCATGAAGCCCGGCACGATCCTGCTTCCAGAGGGCAAACATCCCTTTGTCATGTCTCAGGATGATGTATGTTACTATCCTTATATGGATGGCGATGGCTTTGCCTCCCGCATTATTGTTGGTGAAGACGGAAAGCCCACCTGTGAGATGAAACTGGATGACGGCACTGTCACCACCGGCTCTTACGATTTGGTACCTATTTTGGAAGACTTTATTCAGGAGCATCCTGATTTTTCCTACAAAGGAGCCAGAGCTGTCATTGCTTTTACCGGATATGAAGGCATCTTAGGTTACAGAACCTCTGACAAATATGCCGATTCCGAAACCTATGAACAAGATTGCCGAGATGCCGCAAGAGTGGCTCAATGTTTAAAAGACAATGGCTGGGAGCTGGCTTCTCATAGCTGGGGTCATCTGATGATGGGAGAGATTGAAATGGACCGCTTTAAGGCAGATACTGACAAGTGGGAACAGCAGGTAGACAGCCTGATTGGCCCTATTGACATTATCCTGTATCCTTTTGGCAATGATATTGCTGACTGGCGTCCTTACACTGCAGAAAATGAACGGTTTACCTACTTATACAATGCTGGATTCCGCTATTTCTGCAATGTAGACTCCAATAAAGCCTGGATTCAGATTGGCGATAATTATCTGCGTCAGGGCCGGAGAAACTTAGATGGCTACCGGATGTGGAAAGACATCACTGCTGAAGAAGAAGACCGGGAACGAAAGCTTGCAGATCTTTTCCGCGCCGAAGATGTGTTTGACCCGGACCGTCCCACTCCGGTTCCGGAAATGTAAAGTCAGATTCATCTTCTTGGCAGCGCGTTTATCGCCGCGCTGCCTCCCTTACCATATAGGTGTTATAGCCATAGCTCCTTAATAGCTGTTCCTGCCGAGCTGCATTATCCAGGTTTAAAAATGCTCCGGATCGCACCTTGTACATCCCGTCATCGGACACCACAAAGGCCGGAAATCCCTGTTCCCCAAGACTCCTGACCATCCGGTCCGCTGTCTCCCGATCAGGAAATGCCCCCACTTGAATCTGATAATACTCCGGCTCCTGATCTTCCTCCCGGATGGTTTCCAGAATCCCTGCTGCAATGGCCTGGGCAATCGCATCAAAATTCTGGTCAAACATCTGGTTATCTGTTGGATTGTCCAGAAAACCTGCTTCCACCAGCACTGCAGGCATCTGGGTTCTTCGGAGTACAATAATACCAGGACGTTCAATCACTCCCAAATCTGCAAATCCTGTTTTCGTCAGAGCCCGATTAATATTTTCAGCCATCAGTCCGGCCACTCCCTCATTTTCATAGACTAACGTCTGTATTCCTGACGCAGTCCCCGGAATCGGCATGGCATTCCGATGAATCGATACAAAGTAGTCTGCTTCCGCCCGATTAGCAATCTGTGCCTTCTCCAAAGGCGACTGGTAGACATCCGATACACGGGTATACATTACATCCACACCGTTTCTGCTTAATATCTCCCCCACTGCCAATGCAAGACGAAGGGTGTCATCCTTTTCCTTCCTTCCTTGAAATATGGCCCCAGGCTCTGGTCCTCCATGCCCGGCATCAATCATCACTTTTCTTATTTCTGCCAAAATAAAAACTCCTTCCGCATACTGCTCTGCTATTACAGTATGTGGAAAGAGCCTGCTTCTTGCATGTTCCAGAAAAGCGTTCTTTAATCCTCCACATTGATTCCCCTTGGCCCTACCTGCGTGGAAAATACAATCTGGGTACAGGTTTTCCCGAATTTCTGAAGCTGCCCGATAAATATATCCAGCTCCATAGTGCTCTGAAAAGCCACCTTCATCAGCATAGAATACTCTCCCGTCACACAGCTGCACTCCAGAACATTAGGAATATCCTTTGCATAATCATAAAACTTTGGCTTGTCTTCCGGCATCACATTCAGATTAATAAATGCAATGATGTGATATCCCAGTTTAATCGGATCTACCAAAGCATGATACCCGGAAATAATCCCGTCCTTTTCCATCTTCTCGATCCGTGCCGAAACTGCCGGAGATGATAAAAATGTACTCTCAGCAATGGTCTTTAATGATGTCCTTGCATTTTCCTGCAGTAATTTTAATATTTTTCTGTCAATATCATCCATTCTTCTCCTCCTTAAACCGTCAAAATAGGAAGCCTGCCCTTTTAACCCCTGCACCGTATAATTTATTTAAATTGCTGCAAAAAGATCTATATAATAATCTCCCCGCAATACACTTCCACTGCCGGGCCGGTCATAAACACATGACCGCCGACCCTATCCCACTGTATATGCAGGATTCCGCCCTTCAGCCGTACCTCCACCGAATTTTCTACAAGCCCTGACATCATGGCAGCCACAGCACAGGCTGCAGCTCCTGTACCGCAGGCCCAGGTCTCCCCGCTCCCTCGTTCCCACACCCGCATCTGGATATGCTTTCTGTCTATGATACGGGTAAATTCCGTATTCACCCTATCCGGAAACCTTGGATGACATTCGTAAGCCGGGCCGATTTTCTGCAAATCCAACCCGTCTATATCCTGACAAAAATATACAGCATGAGGATTACCCACATCGATCTCTATAAATTCCTGTTCCCTGCCATCCACCAGGATTGGCTCCGGAAGTCTGCTCATCAGTCTTGGTATTCCCATATCTACCCGAACCGACACAATCTTTCCGTCCTTTTCCTCCATGTCCAGCGTCTTGATGCCGCCTTTTGTCTCCACCGTAATCTGAAGACGGTCCACAATCCCATGATCATACACATATTTTCCCACACACCGAATTCCGTTTCCGCACATGGAACCTTCACTTCCATCCTCATTAAACATCCTCATCCTGCAGTCGGCCACCTTGGAGGGGCAGATTAAAATCAAACCGTCCGAACCTATTCCAAAGTGTCGGTCACTGACCAGACGCGCTGCCTGTTCCGGATTTTCTACCTGTTCCTCAAAGCAATTCACATACACATAATCATTTCCAATACCCTGCATTTTTGTAAATTTCATCTGTGCCTCCTCTGCTGATACGGTTCTGTGCGGAATCTTCCGATATATGTACCATACCGGCATCTATCGATATTTTCTGTTTCTCTATATGTTGATCAGACTGATCACCATCTGTGCCGTTTCTGCCAGATTAGTCCCGCTGTCCATGCTGCACTTTTGTATGTAGCGGTGAGCCTCCTCCTCATTCATCCCGTTCCTCTCCATCAAAAGCTTTTTCGCCTGATCAATCAGCCGTTTCTCCTGGTCATTTCTCTTTTTAGGCTTCTGTCTCTGCCTTTTCCGGCGTCTGGCCTGAGCCTGGCTCATCATTTCCAATGTAGAAACCAGATCGTAAATCTTGAGAGGCAGAGGAAGGCACACCACATCCTCCGGCGCCTGGACATCCCGTCTGCTTGGAGAGGAAACCATCAGCATGGCAAATTCCGGCGGCATATTGTCATAAAGCTCCCTGTACAGCATATCCGCAAGACGATATCCGCACACAATCAAACCACTGTTCAGATTCCCTGCCTGGGCCAAAACCTGTGCGCCTGAATTACAGACTGCTGCCACCAAAAACCCGCTTCTTGTCAAAATATTCTTAATATTCCGGGCATCCTCTGGTTTCGAAAACGCCACAATTACGTTTGCCAAACTCTCACCTCCCGGCAGATGACTGTAAAATCAGAACTTGTACAAATACTCCTCTACTTCCCAGTCCGTTACCTCGGCCCGGAACTTTTTCCACTCCGCATTTTTCGCCTCAAAATACTTATAAAAGATATGATCTCCCAAAAGCTCTCTCACAAAATTGCTGCCTGCATAAAGCTCCAGCGCCTCCCCCAAAGTCTCGGGCAGCCACTGTATTCCCCGCTGTCTCCGTTCTTCTTCTGTCATGGTGTAAATATTATCATCCACACTAACAGGCGGTTCCATCTGATTTCGGATTCCGTCCAGTCCTGCCCCAAGACATGCAGCCAATGCCAGATATGGGTTTACGGCTGAATCCGGACAGCGCAGCTCGATCCGGGTATTGCTCCCTCTGGAAGATGGAATCCGTATCAAAGGACTCCGGTTAGATGCTGCTGACCATGCAATGTAAATAGGTGCATCATATCCCGGCACAAGACGTTTATAGGAATTGACCAGAGGATTGGTCAGCACGGTAATCTCTTTTATGTGATTTAGGATCCCTGCCATAAATTGGTAGGCCACACGGCTAAGTCCCAAAGGATCCGCCTCATCCACAAACACATTTCTGTTGTCCTTGTCTGCTAAAGACATGTTGATGTGCATTCCTGAGCCATTGACTCCGGCCTTTGGCTTAGGCATAAAAGTAGCATGAAGCCCATGACGCCTTGCAATGGTCTTCACAGCCATCTTAAAAGTCATAATATTGTCCGCAGTACTTAAGGCATCTGCGTATTGTAAATCGATCTCATGCTGAGCCGGCGCAATCTCATGATGAGACGCATCTATGACAAACCCCATTTCCTCCAGATTCAGCACAATATCCCGACGCACATTTTCAGCCATATCAATAGGGCTTACATCAAAATATCCTGCCATCTCATGTGTTTTTGTGGTAGGCTTGCCCTCCTCATCCGTCTGAAACAGGAAAAACTCACACTCCGGCCCTACCAGAAAAGTATACCCCATATCCTCTGCCTGTTTCAATATCTTTTTCAAGACAAAACGCGGATCCCCCTCAAAGGGTTCTCCCCCCGGACGGTATACATCACACACCAGACGCGCTACCTTCCCCTGCTGAGGCCGCCATGGAAAAATCTCAAAGGTATCCAGATCCGGGTGAAGAAACATGTCTGACTCCTCGACGCGCACAAATCCCTCGATAGCAGAGCCATCAAACATACATTGATTGTCCAGCGCTTTTTTTAACTGGCTGGAGGTAATAGCCACATTTTTCAGCATTCCGAATATATCTGTAAACTGAAGGCGGATAAACTCCACATCATCCTCCTCCACCAGACGCAGAATGTCTTTTTTACTGTATCTGCTCATTCTTCTTCTCCTTTTTCCTCGACTTTCCAAAAAATGAATCCATTCCTAAAAACCGCTGTTCTCAAAACAGCAAAAAACGAGAGCGGCAAAAAATCATAGCAAAATGATCTTTATGCAACACCCTCGTTCCACGTTTTGATAATAACAGTTTACAAAGAATTTGTCAATGGGCTGATTTCCCTTTGTATAAAAGCGCCCGCATAGCATTTAAAATTGCCAGCACAGAAACCCCCACATCTCCAAACACAGCCGCCCACATAGACGCATATCCCAATGCCACCAGCACCAGAACCAATACCTTTACGCCAATGGCAAAGACAATATTCTGACGGACAATGCCCATAGTCTTTTTTCCGATCTGTATGGCATCCACAATCTTTGAAGGCTCGTCATCCATAATCACTACGTCTGCAGCTTCCACCGCTGCGTCCGATCCGATTCCTCCCATGGCAATTCCAATATCCGCACGGGCCAGCACCGGCGCGTCATTGATTCCGTCCCCCACAAAGGCCAGAGTTTTCCCAAAGGGCTTTTGCGTCAGCAGTTGTTCTACCTTTTCCACCTTGCCTCCGGGAAGCAGGTTTCCATACACCTGGTCAATACCAAGTTTTTCTGCCACTGCCTTTCCCACATCCTCCTTATCCCCGGTCAGCATGACCAGGCTTTGGACGCCCTGGCTGCGAAGTCCCTTTAATGCTTCCGGAACATCTGAGCGGATGGTATCTGAAATCACAATTACCCCCAAATATCCCCGTTCGTCCGCCAGATACAAAGCAGTGCCGAAAATCTCTGACGGCGTATCAATGACAATCTGCTGCTGTTCCATCAGTTTCTGGTTTCCGATATACAGCTCATGCCAGCCGCCGTCTGCCTGAATCTGCGCATGAATCCCATGTCCGGGAATCTCCTCCACTGCTCTAATTCTTTCCGGATCCACTGGTTTTCCATAAGCTTCTTTTACGGACAAGGCAATGGGATGATTCGAATGATATTCTCCTAAAGCTGCCAGCTCCAAAAGCCTCTCCCGCTCTCCATGTACCGGAGCCACATCACTGACCTGAAATCTGCCGTTGGTCAAAGTTCCGGTCTTGTCAAAAACCACTGTGTCCAAACAGGCTATAGCTTCCAGATAATTACTCCCCTTTAGCAAAATCCCCTGCTTTGACGCAGCCCCTAACCCGCCAAAAAAGCTTAACGGCACCGAGATCACCAAAGCGCAAGGACAGGACACTACCAAAAAGCTGCATGCCCGGTACACCCAGACTCCCCAGCCGTCTCCTAAAACTACCGGGGGAATAATCGCAAGCATCACCGCAAGAATCACCACAATCGGCGTATAAACCCTGGCAAACCTGGTAATAAAATTCTCTGCCTTTGCCTTTCTGGAGCTTGCATTCTCCACCAGCTCTAAAATCTTTGCCACCGTTGAATCATCAAATAGTTTGGTGGTTTTTACCTCTAAAAGACCATTGAGATTAATAGAGCCGCTGACCACATTAGACCCTTCCCCCACCTCAACAGGGACAGATTCCCCTGTCAGAGCCTTGGCATCCAGGCTGGAATTACCCCGGATCACGATGCCGTCTAAAGGAACCTTCTCCCCCGGACGAATCACAATAGTATCTCCCACATTCACCTCATAAGGATCCACCTGCTCCTCAATACCGTCCTTCAAAAGATTGGCATACTCCGGGTTAATGTCCATCAGCTCCTTTATGGATCTGCGAGACTTATTGACCGCATAATCACTAAACAGTTCTCCTACCTGATAGAACAGCATCACAGCCACCGCTTCCTCCAAAGCCCCCGCCACAATGGCTCCAAAGGTAGCAATGGTCATCAGGAAATTCTCATCAAACACCTGCCCCTTTGCAATATTCCTGCATGCTTTCAGCGGAATATCATATCCTGCCAAAAGATATGACAAAATAAAAGGAATCCAGGCCAATGCACTGCTTTTCTCCAGAACAACAGCAGCAGCAAAAAACACTGCGCTGGCTGCCAGACGGAAGACCATCTTTTTCTGTTTCTTTGTCATAACTGCCTCCTGTATTTGTTGCCGACTGCTGATTTGCAGCAGGCAGCAATCCATCCTGCCTACCGCAATACCTTAAACTCTGCCTCCGGCTCAATCTTATGGGTAATCTTCCTGGCTGCTTCCACTACAGTGTCCTCCATCCCCTCCTTGGCCTCAATCGTCAGCCGCTGGGTCATAAAGCTTAAAGACGCCTCCTTAACACCAGGAATCTTTTTCACACCTTCCTCAATCTTGGCTGCACAGTTGGCACAGCATAATCCTTCTAATTTAATAATCTTCTTCATGTTCTTATTCTCCTCTACTCGTTAATATGTTCCATTCCCTGGTCTAATATGGTCTGAATATGTGAATCTGCAAGACTATAGAATACAGTCTTTCCTTCTCTGCGGAAGGAAACCAGACGCATCTGCTTCAGCACCCGCAGCTGATGAGAGATGGCTGACTGCCCCATCTGCAGCAGTGTGGCAATATCGCACACACACATTTCGGACTGGCTTAATACATACAAGATTTTGATTCTGGTAGAATCTCCGAATACCTTGAAAAATTCTGATAAGTCCAATAACTGCTGCTCATCCGGCATTACCTTTTCCACCCGATCCACAATCTGTTCATGAACATGCATAAATTCACATGTTCCCTCCTCTATCTCCTGACGAATCCTTTCCCTCTCGTCTTTTGTCATGGCTTCCCTCCCTGTCTTTTATTCAGGAGCGCTTCTGGTATATTTTCTTCATTTGGCAGTAAGCGCACCGCTAAATCCAAAAATTCCTGATATTCTCCTGCTTTTTAATTCAATTGTTCATATGAACAATTATTCATATGTATATAATATCACTTTTTCCTCATTTGTCAACATGAAAATACAAGATTTTAGAGCGTGTCTGGACAGTACTAGGGCGCTCTCCGTACAGAGAGCGCCCTAAAGAGGACTTCTTATCAATTTCCCATGGACGGCTTTTCCAGCATCTTCTTTACATACTGTCCTGTATAGGAAACCGGATTCTTTGCCACCTCCTCCGGTGTTCCCTGCGCAATTACCGTGCCGCCTCGATCTCCGCCTTCCGGACCAATGTCAATAATATAATCTGCCGCCTTAATCACATCCAGATTATGCTCAATGACAATCACCGTATTTCCCCCGTCTGACAGCCTGCGGAGAATCTCCACCAGCTTATGAACATCAGCAAAGTGAAGTCCTGTGGTTGGCTCGTCCAGAATATAGATCGTCTTTCCCGTGCTGCGCCTGCTCAATTCTGTGGCCAGCTTTATCCTCTGTGCCTCTCCCCCGGAAAGTTCTGTGGACGGCTGACCCAGGCGAATATAAGAAAGCCCCACATCATTCAGGGTGGAAATCTTTCGATATATGGAAGGAATGTTCTCAAAAAACCTGGTGGCTTCTTCTACTGTCATATTCAGCACATCATAAATGCTTTTCCCTTTATACTTCACCTCCAAAGTCTCCCGGTTATACCGCTTCCCTCCGCATACTTCGCAAGGTACATACACATCCGGCAGGAAATGCATCTCGATCTTGATGATTCCGTCTCCGCTGCAAGCCTCGCACCGCCCTCCTTTTACATTAAAGCTGAAACGGCCCTTGCTGTAGCCCCGTGCTTTGGCATCGGCTGTGGATGCAAATAAGTCCCGAATCATGTCAAACACGCCTGTATAGGTGGCTGGATTTGAACGAGGTGTTCTTCCAATCGGCGACTGATCAATGGCAATCACCTTGTCTAACATCTCCACCCCTTCCAGCTTCTTGAATTTCCCTGGTATGGTTCTGGCCCGATTCAGCTTCCTTGCCAAAGACTTATAAAGAATCTCATTGACCAGAGAGCTTTTACCGGAACCAGATACCCCGGTCACACAGGTCATCACGCCGAGGGGGAATGACACGTCAATATTTTTAAGATTATTCTCTGACGCTCCTTTTACGGTGAGATAGCCTGCAGGCGTCCGACGCTCCTTAGGAACAGGGATACAGATCCTCCCGCTTAAGTAAGCGCCGGTAACAGACTTTTCGCAGCGTATAATATCCTCCACGGTACCTGCTGCCACTACCTCCCCTCCATGCTCCCCCGCACCGGGCCCAATATCCACAATATAATCTGCTGCCCGCATGGTATCCTCATCATGCTCCACCACCAGCACAGAATTGCCCAGGTCCCGCAGATGGGTCAAGGTGGCAAGAAGCTTGTCATTATCCCGCTGATGAAGACCAATGCTGGGCTCATCCAGAATATACGCCACACCCACCAGGCCGGATCCAATCTGGGTAGCCAGCCGGATCCTCTGAGCCTCCCCGCCTGACAGTGTACCTGTAGCCCGAGACAGGGACAGATACTCCAGCCCTACATTTAAGAGGAAATCCAGACGCGCCTTAATTTCCTTTAAAATCTGGGCTCCGATAGACTCCTGCATAGGCGTCAGCCGCAGATCCTCTAGAAAGGCGCGAAACGCGGTAATAGACATCACTGTGGACTCATAAATATTCTTATCCCCGATTGTCACGGCAAGGGAGCTCTGCTTCAGTCTCTGGCCTTTACACGCCTTACAAGGGGTAATCCTCATAAATGTCTCATATTCTGCCTTAGATGCCTCCGAAAAAGTCTCTCTGTAACGCCGCTCCACATTCCGCAGAAGCCCCTCAAAGGCCACATCATAAACTCCCTCGCCCCTTTGCCCCCGATAGTGAACTTTGATTTCCTGTCCCTCTGTTCCATAGATCAGAACGTCATGAACCTTTTTCGGATACTCCTCAAAGGGCGTATCCAGACTAAAATCATACGTCTCTGACAGAGCCTTTAAAATCGCATGGGTAAAGCTTCCTTTATCCGTACAGGACTGCCAGCCCATAACTGCAATCGCTCCCTGAGAAATACTTAAAGACTTGTCCGGAATCATCAGCTCCTCATCAAACTCCATCTTATATCCCAGGCCAAAGCAGTCCGGGCAGGCCCCGAAAGGATTGTTAAAGGAAAAGCTTCTGGGTTCCACCTCCTCAATGCTGATTCCGCAGTCCGGGCAGGCAAAGCTCATGCTGAAATTAATGGGCTCTCCATCCACCACATCCACAATCATCAAACCATCCGACAGTCCCATCACAGTCTCAATGGAATCTGTCAGCCGCTTCTCAATCCCTTCCTTGACCACCAGCCGATCCACTACAATCTCAATATTATGCTTAATATTCTTTTCCAGCCGGATCTCCTCAGAGAGCTCATACATGCTCCCGTCAATCCGCACACGGACATAGCCGCTCCGCCGTGCCTGGTCTAAAAGCTTTACATGCTCTCCCTTTCTTCCCCGCACCACAGGAGCCAGAAGCTGAATCCGGGTCCTTTCCGGCATGGCAAGAATCTGGTCCACCATCTGATCCACGGTCTGCCGCTTAATCTCTCTCCCGCACTTGGGACAATGGGGAATCCCTATTCTGGCATACAAAAGGCGCATATAATCATATATCTCCGTAACCGTGCCCACTGTGGAACGGGGATTCCGGTTGGTAGATTTCTGGTCAATGGATATGGCAGGGGAAAGCCCTTCTATATTCTCCACATCCGGCTTCTCCATCTGGCCCAAAAACTGCCGGGCATAAGAAGACAATGACTCCATATATCGCCGCTGCCCCTCTGCATAAATTGTGTCAAATGCCAGAGAAGACTTTCCTGAACCGCTTAAGCCTGTGAGCACCACCAGCTCCCCCCGAGGGATATCCAGTGTAATATTCTTTAAGTTATGCTCATTGGCGCCCCGTATTTTGATATACTGCTTTGCCATAATTTAAACCTTTCCTTTATCCTTATATTATACCTAAATATAATACTGCATTATATCATATCTCTTTTTATTTTGCAAACATTTGTTCGGTGTTTTGTGAATTTGTTACTGTTCCGGGTGGCATCGGTTTGATTTTTACTCCATAATATATTCCCTCATACAATGCTGCTTCCTGTACCCGGAAGGTGAAACTCCCTTCTGCTTGTGAAAGATACGGCTGAAATACAGCGGATTTTCATATCCCACAATATGTCCGATCTCTGTCACCGTGTAGGTTGTGGTCTCCAAAAGCCTCTGGGCATTTGTGATGCGGATAGAAACAATATACTGGAGAGGAGTACTGCCCGTGTACTCTTTAAAATTGCGAATAAACCAGCTTACACTCATACCGCGGGAATTGGCATATTCTTCAATACTTAAGTCAGTATTATAATTATCATTAAAATATTGTGCCGCCAAGTCCATCTCATTATCCAGATATTCATTTTTTAAAATATGCTCTCTTGTAACCTGGCGGTGTACAAGAATCAGAAGATAGCGCAGAAGTATAACCAGCATTTCCTGATAACCCGTCTTGCACTGCTGCAGCTCGGATATCATCCGCTTAAATATCCTTTCATACTCCAGGGACGTTCCTGTGTAAAAAACACGCATATCATCTTTTATCCCATAGCTTCTTAAAATGTTCTTTACATTGCTGCCTGTGAAATGGACCCAATATACCTGGGTCTTGTCTGTCCCATAGTATTCATACTTCTGAAGCTCCTTTGGTCTGTAGACAACCATGTGTCCGGCAGTGACAACCGTATCATTTTCTACATGATCAAAATGAAAATGTGCAGCACCGGCACATACATAAAGAATCTGAAAGTCTAATCTTCCCCTTGGACGATAGGTGGGAAGCTTTGGCCGCGTATAAAGGCGATAAGTACCGCAGCTCCCTACAATCAAGGGCTTTGACTTGTCTTTAAAATCCACAAGAGAATTGTTAAGGTAGGCAAGATTCATATACATTGGGGGTACCTCCACATGGCTTGATTTTTATATTGTATCATTTTATGCATGTTTTGTCCAATCCTGTTTATGGACTTCAGATACAAAAACCCATATAATGGAACCATAAAACAAACGGAGAAAATAAAAATTTAAAGGGGGTTTTCACATGATTGTACCTAGATACTATGAGGATCTATCCATGCTCCACGATGGTATGATGCCTGCCAGGGCATATTACATCCCTGCATCCACACGAATGGATCATTTATCAGAGCACAGAGAAAAGTCTGACCGCATTCAGTTTTTAAACGGAAACTGGAAATTTCGGTATTTTGACAGCATCTATGATGTGACAGAGCATTTTTTTGAGCCAGGATATGACACATCAGATTTCCGTGAACAAAAGGTTCCCGGCCTCTGGCAGATGAATGGATATGACTCTCATCAGTATACCAATATCCGATATCCGTTTCCCTTTGATCCGCCCTATGTTCCCCAGGATATTCCCTGCGGCGCCTATGTGCATGAGTTTGATTATCAGGGGAACAGCCAGGCGCCGAATGCCTACTTAAACTTTGAGGGCGTTGATTCTTGTTTTTATGTCTGGATGAACGGAGCTTATGTGGGATACAGCCAGGTATCTCATGCAACCAGCGAATTTGACGTCACCCAGGCAGTAAAGGAAGGAAAAAACACGCTGGCAGTCCTTGTCTTAAAATGGTGCGACGGCAGTTATCTGGAGGATCAGGACAAATTCCGGATGAGCGGGATTTTCAGAGACGTGTATCTTTTAAAACGTCCTAAACAGTGTGTGAATGACTATCAAATCACCACAGCCGTTCATGGAAAGGAATGGGAACTTAAGGCAGAGTTTTCTTATACCGGCCAGCCGGTTGACACAGCCATTACTCTTTATGACAAGCAAAACCGTATCATGGCAGCCGGCAAGGTCATATCAAACCGTATTTCCCTGACAGTAACTTCTCCCGATTTGTGGAGTGCTGAAGCTCCCAATTTATATACCCTTGTTATTGACACGGATCAGGAAACCATCACTGATTATGTAGGCTTTCGTACCATTGAGATCAAAGATAAGATCTTGTATTTAAACGGACAAAGCATCAAGCTTCACGGGGTAAACCGTCATGATTCAGATCCTGTTACCGGCTTTTCCGTCACCATGGAACAGCTAAAAAAGGATCTTACCATGATGAAACAACACAATTTCAATGCGATCCGCTCCAGCCATTATCCCAATGCGCCTTATTTTTATCAGCTCTGTGACCGATATGGGTTCATGGTTATGGATGAGGCAGACATAGAAGCCCATGGTCCTTATATGATTTATTACAGGGAAGATACAGATGAAAATCGTTTTCAAAGATGGAATGAAAGGATTGCTGATGATCCTGCATGGGAAGAATCCATTCTGGACCGGGTGCAGCGCATGATCATACGGGACAAAAACCGTCCCAGTATAATCATGTGGTCGATGGGCAATGAATGTGCTTATGGATGCAATTTTGAGAAGGCCCTTGCATGGACCAAAAGATATGACCCGGAACGGATCACACATTATGAAAGTGCAAGATACCGTAATAATGACAAAATCTATGATTATTCCAATCTGGATCTGTACAGCAGAATGTATCCGGATTTCAGTGAGATTGAAGAATATTTTGAAAAGGACGGGAGCAAGCCGTTTTTGCTCGTGGAATATTGTCATTCCATGGGTAATGGGCCCGGGGATCTGGAAGACTACTTTAAACTGATACACAGCAATGACAAAATGTGCGGAGGCTTTGTGTGGGAATGGTGCGATCACGGCATCTATGTGGAGGAAGCTGAAAACGGGAAGGCAAAGTATTTCTACGGCGGTGATTTTAAAGAGACTATTCATGACGGGAATTTCTGTATGGACGGCCTGGTCTATCCAAACCGCACCCCTCACACCGGACTGCTGGAATACAAAAATGTACATCGTCCCGCAAGGGTTGTCTCCTATGATGCACAGACAAAAAATCTGAAGCTTCACAATTACCTGGATTTTACTGATTTAAATAATTATGCCAAAATCCTCTATGAAGTAACCTGTGACGGCATTTGTGTCCAAAACGGTGAAATTCAGGAATATACCCTGCCGCCTCATGAGGACGGCAATGTAAATCTGGATGTAACTATTCCCAAATCCGGAAGATCCTATTTAAAGATTATCTATAAAAGCCTTCACGAATCACCTATGATTCCCGCTGGGCATATGCTGGGTTTTGACGAAATTTTACTGGAAAACGAAGACGGAAGAAATCAGACAGCCGTAAAATGGCTCGCCCCAAGGACAGATGACAACGGGAAAATCGATGTGACAGAGACAGACTGTAAGGTGATTTTAAAGGGAAATGAATTCACCTATACATACAGCAAAAAAACCGGATTATTTGAGACCATAAACTATGTGGGAAGGGAATATCTGAATAAGCCAATGGAGATTAATATCTGGCGCGCTCCCACAGACAATGACATGTATCTGAAGCTGGAATGGAAACGGGCATTTTATGATAAGGCCCTGCCAAGAGCCTATGACACGTTTGTGACGCAGACCAAGGACGGTGTGACACTTTTAAGTACCATGTCACTTTCCGCTCCGTCTGTTTCCCGAATGCTGGATATCAGAGCACTCTGGACTGTGGATCCTAACGGCAGTATTGAAGCAGTATTCGATGTTATGAGAAATAAAGAATTTCCGGAGCTTCCCAGGTTTGGCCTGCGTCTCTTTCTTTCAAAAAAGCTTGAGAATATTTCCTATTACGGCTATGGACCTATGGAAAGCTATCGGGATAAGCACAGAGCAGCCTGTCACGGATTATACCGCAGTACGGTTTATGAATTACATGAAGATTATATCCGTCCTCAGGAAAATGGAAGTCACTATGACTGTGATTATGTGGAACTCTCCAACGGACAGTTTGGGCTTACGGCAGCCTCAAAAAAACGTTTCTCTTTTAATGCCTCTGTTTACACCCAGGAGGAGCTGGAGAAAAAGGCCCATCATTTTGAATTAGAAGAAGCAGACAGTGTTGTGCTGTGTGTGGATTATGCTCTCAATGGAATCGGCTCAAACAGCTGCGGGCCGCTTATTATGGATAAGTACCGATTTGACGATGAAAAATTCTGTTTTTCCTTTAAGCTGGTGCCTTTTGCGAAGGGAACCGGCATAGCAGGTCAGTAATTGAATCAACTGATTCTACAGTTGATTTGATTAGACAGCTTTTAGATATTCCAGCATGCAAAAATCCGGAAATGGAGTATCTGAAAGCATAAAGGGCATCTATCATCCAAAATCTTATTAGGGGGTAATCTTTATGGAAGAAAGGACATATTTAAAATGGTACAACAAAGTAGGATACGGTTCCGGAGATATTGCAGGTAATGTAGTATATGCATTTCTTTCATCCTTTGTCATGATCTATCTGACCAATACCATCGGCCTGTCGGCAGGTATTGTAGGTACATTAATCGCAATCTCAAAATTATTTGACGGCTTTACGGATATTTTCTTCGGCTCCATGATCGACAAAACTCATTCAAAACTTGGGAAAGCAAGGCCCTGGATGCTGTATGGCTATATTGGCTGTGCTGTCACACTGGCTGCAATCTTCGCAGTCCCCACAGGCTGGGGCGCCGCCGCTCAATATACATGGTTTTTTATTGCTTACACTCTGTTAAACGGCGTGTTTTACACTGCAAATAATATTGCTTATTCCGCTCTTACCTCTCTTGTGACCAAAAACAGCAAAGAAAGGGTACAGATGGGATCCTATCGGTTTATCTTTGCATTTTCCACCAGTCTGCTTATCCAGTCCATTACCATTGGCCTGGTGGCAAGATGCGGAGGAGGCGCAAATGCCTGGAGAACCGTGGCGATTATCTATTCCGTGACTGGCCTGATTATCAACACCATTTCCACTCTTTCTGTAAAGGAGCTTTCCGAGGAAGAATTAAATGCCGAAAAGGATGATAATCCGAAAGAGGAAAAATACGGATTAACAGACGCTTTTAAGCTTCTTGTTTCCAACAAATTCTATCTCATGATCTGTGGCGTTTATATTTTGCAGCAGCTTTATGGAGCCATGATCAATGCCGGAATCTACTATATGACATATGTACTGAAAAACGAGAATCTTTATGGGGTGTTCTCGTGGGCTGTCAATATACCTTTAATCATCGCATTGATTTTTACACCCACTCTGGTGGGCAAATGGAAAGGTATGTATAAGCTGAACCTGAGAGGGTATATTATTGCCGTGATTGGCAGGGCGCTTGTGGTGGTAGCCGGTTATATGGGAAGCGTACAACTTATGTTATTGTTTACGGCTCTGGCGGCCTTGGGACAGGGGCCATGGCAGGGAGATATGAATGCAGTGATTGCTTCCTGCTCTGAGTACACTTTCCTGACAAAAGGAAAGCGGGTGGACGGAACCATGTATTCCTGTACCTCTCTGGGAGTAAAGCTTGGAGGCGGTCTTGGCACAGCTATCGCTGGCTGGCTGTTAGAACTTAGTAAATTTGACGGCAAGCTGGAGGTTCAGCCGGATTCCTGTATTCGTATGCTGTATATCATGTATTTATGGCTTCCCCTGATCATTGATGTGGCGATTATGCTGGTGCTTTCACGGATGAATGTGGAGGATGCCAATGCAAAGATCAGGTTGGAAAAAGGAATGAAATCCTCCTAAAAAGCTAAGAAAGCTGTCAAAGGGTGATTGAAAAGTAAATCTGCTGCTGTTCAGGGGGGCATCTTCTTGCCCGGCTCTGCCGGCAACTATTTGGGGCAGGTTTTAGCCAGCCAAAATCACCCGTAGATCCTGATTCCCATTGCCTTTGATACCGGCGGCGTGGCTTCCGGTCACAGAAACAGCAGGGATGCGTCTGATTGAGGAAGGGCTGGATGACCTGGAATAGAGCCAAATGCCTATGCAAGTACGGCACTTGGCTCATTGCCCGCCAGAGCGTGTCTGAAAATTCATTCCCTTTAATTTTTTGCAGCCTCTGCCACAGATTGTGCCACCACATCTGCCACCCGCTTATCCAAGGGGGAGGGAATAATATTCTCTGCATTTAGTTCCTCATCCCTTATCATGCCGGCAATGGCATAGGCTGCCCGCTGCTTCATTTCTTCTGTTATGGCTTTTGCCCTGACAGAAAGCGCCCCCTTAAAGATTCCGGGAAATACCAATACATTGTTGATCTGATTTGGGTAATCAGATCGTCCGGTTCCCACCACGACCGCACCTCCGGCCTTTGCTTCCTCCGGCATGATCTCCGGCACCGGGTTGGCCATAGCAAACACAATGCCCCGATTCATAGATGCCACCATCTCTTTTGTCACCAGGTTGGGGCGGGATACTCCCACAAACACATCTGCCCCTTTTAACGCATCTGCCAGAGTGCCATGCTCCCGGTTTTTGTTGCTGATATGGGAAATCTCCTCCTGCCCGGGATTCAATCCCTCGTCCCCTTCACAAATCACCCCATTCACATCACATAAAACTACATTTCCAAAATTCATGCCGATCAGCAGCTTGCCGATGGCAATCCCTGCCGCCCCGGCTCCGTTGATAACGATCTTAAGCTGCCCCATCTTCTTTCCTGTCACCTTCACCGCATTGATTAAAGCAGCCGCCACCACAATCGCCGTGCCGTGCTGGTCATCATGAAAGACCGGAATATCGCAAAGCTCCTTCAGCCGCTGCTCAATCTCAAAACACCTGGGAGCCGCAATGTCCTCCAGATTAATTCCCCCAAAGCTTTTGGAAATCAGATAAATGGTCTGGACAATGGTATCCGTATCCTTGGAATCAATGCAGAGAGGAAATGCATCTACATCTGCAAATTCTTTAAACAGGGCACATTTCCCTTCCATCACCGGCATCCCGGCTGCCGGGCCAATATCCCCAAGACCCAATACAGCCGTCCCGTCCGTGATCACTGCCACCAGGTTGTTTCGGCGGGTCAGCTTAAAGGACTGCTCATAATCCTTTGCAATCACCCGGCATGGTTCTGCTACTCCAGGAGTATAAGCCAGAGACAGATCCTCTCTTGTCTCAATCTTTTTACGGGAAATAATCTCAATCTTCCCGCCTAATTCATAATGCATATCCAGTGACGCCTGATTTACATCCACCTTATATTCCTCCTTTTGATGAACTCTCAGAATCTTTCTATCTTCTCTTTCTTCTTCTCAAACGATTTTACAGAAATATATTCCTGCCGTCTATACCATCTGCTCCGGCTTAAAGATTTTATCAAACTGCTCTCCGTCCAGGAATCCCAGCTTCACACAGGCTTCTTTTAAGGAAATGTTCTCCTTATAAGCCTTTTTCGCTGTTGCCGCCGCGTTCTCATAACCAATATGAGGATTCAGGCAGGTGACAAGCATCAGAGAACGGTGCAGGTTCTCCTCCATCTTCTCTTTATTGGGCCGGATTCCCACCACACAGTGATTGTTAAAGGAACGGAGGGAATCTGACAGCAAACGCACAGACTGCAGAAAATTGTATATGCAAACCGGCATAAACACATTTAATTCAAAGTTGCCCTGGGATGCAGCCATGCCCACTGCCACATCATTTGCCATTACCTGCACAGCCACCATAGTTACAGATTCACACTGGGTAGGATTGACTTTGCCCGGCATAATAGAACTTCCAGGCTCATTTTCCGGAATAAAAATCTCCCCTAAGCCGCAGCGGGGACCGCTTGACAGCCAGCGGATGTCATTGGCAATTTTCATCATATTAGCAGCCAGTGCCTTTAATGCCCCATGGGCAAATACCAGCTCGTCCTTACTTGTCAGGGAGTGGAACTTGTTCCCGGCAGTAACAAACATTTTGCCGGTCAGCTCTGCCACAGCATCTGCCACCTCTCTGTCAAACCCCTTCGGCGCATTTAAACCAGTTCCCACTGCAGTGCCGCCCAACCCCAGCTCATACAGCCCTCTCAAACTCAGCTCCAGCATTTCCCTGGATTTTTCCAGCATATTTTTCCAGCCGCTGATCTCCTGAGAAAAAGTAATAGGAGTTGCATCCTGCAGATGGGTTCGCCCGGTCTTGATAATTCCTTCATTTTCTTCCATAAGGCGGCCAAAGGTATCTGTCAGCAGATCTATACCAGGAAGAAGCTCATCCTCTATAGACACAGCCGCCGCAATATGCATGGCTGTGGGAAAGGTATCATTGGAGCTTTGGGACATATTTACATGGTCATTAGGGTGAAGCAGCTTTTCCCCGGAAATCTCATTTCCTCGGTTTGCAATGACCTCATTTACATTCATGTTGGACTGGGTCCCGCTTCCGGTCTGCCACACTGCAAGAGGGAAATGCCCGTCCAGCTTTCCTGCCAGAATCTCATCACACACCTGGGCAATCACCTGGCTGCGCTTCTTATCCAGCTTTCCTAACCGATGGTTGGCAATGGCTGCTGCTTTCTTCAAAACGGCAAAGGCTCGGATCACCTCCATGGGAATCTTCTCAATGCCGATCTGAAAATTTTCAAAACTGCGCTGGGTCTGAGCTCCCCAATATCGGTCTGCGGGAACCTTTACCTCCCCCATCGAATCATGTTCCATTCTGAAATCCATTCTTCTGCTCCTCTCTCATCCTTCTGCTTCTTCCTGTTATTCAGGAATTTTATACCTGGTTCTTTCCTTTTTAGCAATGAGACATGGATATTGCCGTAACCAAAGCATCACATTTTCCCGCAATCTCATAGGCACCGCTGCCTGCTGCCAGGAAAAAGCTGTCCCCCTTTTGATATTTCAGCCGTTCTCCTTCACAGGAAATCTCCCCTTCTCCGTCTAAAAAGAGAATACTTACAAAAGACTGCTCTGTCACATTCCCCTCCATCCGTCTCATGACAGCGCCGTCCAGATTCAGCTTATCCACCGTAAAATAATCACAATCCGCCACATGGGGATAACAGCTTGTATTTCTTACAACCGGCTCCCGCTTTGTCACATCCAGAGCCTTGTCAATATGCAGCTCCCGCTTTTTGCCGTCTTTCCCAATCCGGCCAAAATCATAAACACGATAGGTCACATCAGAATTTTGCTGTATCTCTGCAATCAAAATATCCTTTCCAATGGCATGTATGGTTCCGGATTCAATAAAAAACACATCTCCTTTATGTACAGGAGCCGCGTAAAGCACTTCCAAAAGCGTATCCTCCTGAATCCGCCGCTTCAATTCCTCCTTGGAAATCTCTTTCTGGAAGCCATAATATAAATAAGCTCCCTCTCCGGCTTCCATTACATACCACATCTCTGTCTTTCCATATTGCCCCTCATGTTTCAGGGCATACTCATTGTCCGGGTGAACCTGAATAGAAAGATTATCCTTGGCATCAATAAATTTAATCAGGATAGGAAAATCCTCAAAACGCTGACAATTCTTCCCAAGTACCTGTTTTCCCTCGGAATTAATATACTCCCGAAGGGTCTTTCCCGCATAAGCGCCGTTTTCAATGTAAGAAGGACCTGCCGGATGGCAGGAAAGCTCCCAGGTTTCCGCCAGCACTTCACCCGGGCATTCCTTTCCGTAATCCTCAGCCAGACGGCGGCCGCCCCACAGATAATCCTTGCTGCTTGGTTTTAATTTTAATATTCCCATCATTTCCTCCATTCTGTCCATGTTTTACCGTATTGCATGTCCCGTTTTCTCAGGTATTGCATGCCCCGCTCTAGGGGGTATGGCTTCCCCTGTTTTATCAGGAACAAACAAGGTATGTAAATGAACACTCTTTGCACAAATAGCCGTTCAGATATCTGAACGGCTCTCCGCATTTTCCTGATACTTATAAATCGACTGCCTCAGCCAATCTCTTAAGCCTTTCTTCGGCATCCTTTTGGCTGATTCCTTTGACACCCATATAAAACTTTACCTTTGGCTCTGTCCCGGAAGGCCGCACACAGCACCAGGCATCATCTTCCAAGTCAAAATACAGCACATCAGACTCTGGCTGACCGGACGGAAATGTCTTTCCGGTCTCGTAATCTAATATGGTTCCCTTTTTGTAATCCCGAAACTGCTTTACCTGGTATTCCCCTATTTTCCGAGGTGGATTTGACCGGATCCTTTCCATAAGGTCTCTCATCTCCTTTGCACCTTGGATTCCCATTCTGGCAACCGTGCGTAGTCCTTCCTGAAAATATCCGTATTTTTCAAATAGCTGCCGCATTTCCTGGCAGAGTGTAAGTCCCTTGGACCGATAGTAAGCTGCCGCTTCACATAAAGCCATCACTGCGGCTACTGCATCCTTATCCCTGGCATGGGTTCCCACCAAACATCCATAGCTCTCCTCGTACCCAAACAAAAATTCATGTTCATGATTCTGTTCAAAGATCTTGATCTGTTCCCCGATATATTTAAAGCCGGTCAAGGTTTCAATCCGATCCACATTATAATATGCAGTGATCCCTTTAGACATTTTCCCGGAAACAATAGTAGTCACCACTGCCCCGTTTTCGGGCAGCCTACCCTCTGCCTTTTTCTGAGACAAAATATACTCCAGGATTATCATGCCTGACATATTTCCCGTAAATGGCTCGTACTCCCCTGTATCTGTATTTCTGGCATAGATTCCGAGGCGGTCTGCGTCCGGATCCGTGGCAAGCACAATATCTGCCCCTACTTTTTCCGCCAGCTCAAGGGCCAGGACAAACGCCCCCTTATCTTCTGGATTGGGATAGCTGACAGTGGGAAAATCTCCGTCCGGCAGTTCCTGTTCCGGCACCACATAGACATTCTCAAAGCCTAGCTCATGCAGGATACGCCGCACCGGCAGATTTCCTGTTCCATGGAGAGGGGTATAGACAATCTTCAGCTCTTTCCCCTGTTCCCGGATAATCTCAGGATGGATCACCAGCTTTTTCAGTTCCTCCATATAGCAGTCATCAATCTCAGCACCTATCTGCTGATAAAAATTCTGCTCTATTGCATCCTCCAGCTTCATGGTGCGGGCTTGGCTAGTATCTGTAATTTCATTGACCTTTTTGATGATTTCTTTATCCCGCGGCGCTGTTATCTGTCCGCCGTCCTCCCAATAAACCTTGTATCCGTTGTACTCCGGCGGATTGTGGCTGGCTGTCACTACCACTCCCGCAATACATTTCAAATGACGCAATGCAAAGGATAGCATGGGTGTAGGACGTAAGGATTCAAACACATAAGCTTTAATCTTATTGGCTGCCAGACAAAGGGCTGCCTCTCTGGCAAATTCAGCCGAACCTCTGCGGGAATCGTATGCAATGGCAACCGCTTTATCTGCATCACCTGAGCCTTTTTTAATACTCTCTGTAATATAATCTGCAAGTCCCTGCGTAGCCCTGCGCACCGTATATCGATTCATCCGGTTGGTTCCCGCACCCAAAACTCCCCGCAGCCCTCCTGTCCCAAATTCCAGATCCCGGTAAAACCGGTCCGTAATTTCCTGGTTATTCCCTGTCAAAGCTCTCAGCTCCTCTTTGGTATCCCGGTCAAATGCCGGTGATTCCAGCCATAGCTGATACCGCTCTGCCACATCCCTTGTCAGATCTTCCATATTTTCTGCCTCCTGTAAATCTGTTTCCAATCCGGTCTCACTCCTGCCCGGCCAGCAACTTCCGGTTTTGCCGGATCATGTCCACCCGCTGCCGCACACAGTCTGCGCTTCTTCCCGGATCCTCTGGTGTGTGGAACACATAATCCACCAGCCTGTCAAGGCTTGTCTCTGCCACATGCATCCGGGTATCCGAGGAAGCATAATAGATCAGCACCTGCCCGTTCTCCCGGACCACCGCTCCATTGGTAAATACTACATTGGACACATCCCCTGTCCGCTCCTGGCCTCTGGGAGCAATCAAAAGTCCGGAAGGCTCCGCAATCACCTTTTCCGGATGGTTTAGATCCGTGGCAAAGGCATAAATCACATACCGCAGCCCTGCTGCCGTATTCCGTACCCCGTGGGCAATGTGAATCCACCCCTTTTCCGTTCGGATCGGCACTGCCCCTGCCCCATTCTTCGCCTCGGTAATCGTGTGATACTTCCTGAGGCTGGTCATACACTCCTCATCAATCACTGCATGGGTGATATCGTCACACAACCCAAAGCCTACACCACCGCCACTGCCTGTGTCAATAAAATCATCCATGGGACGGGTATAAAAAGCATATTTTCCATCCACAAACTCCGGATGCAGCACCACATTTCTCTGCTGGGGCGACCGCAGTGTCACCAGGTTTTCCAGTCTCTCCCAATTCTTCAAATCCTTTGTCCGTACAATCCCCGCCGCTGCCACTGCCGCTGACAAATCCTTCACGGAGGTATCCTTGCTCTCCGAACAAAACACCCCGTAGATATATCCGTCCTCATGCTTGGTCAGCCGCATGTCATACACATTCGTCTCCTCCGGGCAGGTGTCAGGCAAAATCACCGGCTCATCCCAGAAACGAAAGCCGTCCACCCCGCTCTCGCTCTCTGCCACGGCAAAGAAAGACTTCCTGTCATTTCCCTCCACCCGCACCACCAAACAGACCTTTCCGTCAAGCTCCACTGCCCCTGCGTTCATCACCGCATTGACGCCTAACCGCTCCATAAAACAGGGATTGGTCTCCCTGTTCAGATCAAACCGCCACTCCACCGGAATATGTTCTCTGGTCACAACCGGATCCACAAACCGGTCATAAATCCCATTATAAAAATCCGCCTTCTGATTCTTTCTTGCAATCAGTCTTTCCACCTTTTCCTTCTCTGCCTGATATCTCTCATGAATCATATCTTCACCTCATTCTTTCTCCAAAATCCCTTGTCTCAAAAACAGAAAAATCTTTTATCTCATTCTCCGAATCACTTCCATACACATTCTTCCGTTATGGTAAGGACATTTCCAGGGCTCCACAATCGGCTCCCCCTCAATCGGCCTGCCGCTCTCGTCTACTCGCCAGTACCACTCAGAGCCCTCTCTCTTATCAAGAATCACCTGATCAATATACTTCCAGATATCCTTCGCCGCTTCCAGGAAATACTCCCTCTCCGGCCATTTTTCCCATGCATTCAAAAATCCCACCACTGCTTCCGCCTGAACCCACCAGATCCGGTCCGTATTGTCCACCCCGTTCTCACACTCATTCATCACACTGTGATCCCGGTAGGCCCGCTCATAAATCTTTTGTGCCAGTTCCAGAATCACCGGCTCCAGCTTCCGGGAATATGCCTCATCCCCCAACACAAGGCAGCCTCTGTCCAGCAGCCAGGAACTCTCAATATCATGTCCGTAGGAATGAAGATCAATCAGGGAATTCCACTGCCGGTCAAAAAACACCTCCTGCCGTTTCTTCTCCGGATTATACACCTTTTTTGCAAACACATCCAGCATTTCCCGCATATGATCTCCCACATCCGCCCGGTGGTCCACCCGGTACAGCTCTGTGTAAGCCTCAAACACATGCAAAAGCGTGTTCATGGTTCTGGCTGCCATCACCCCGTTCTCTGACAGCTTTTCATTGGATACAGGCGCAAAATCCCGGCTGTATGCCTCCCCGTATCCCTCCTCGTCCCTGCACCGGGTCTCAATCAACGTGTAAAGCTCATAAGCCAGCTTCAAAGCCTCCTGATTCCCGCTGGCCTGGTAGTAAGAGGACAGCGCATACACTGCAAATGCCTGATTGTAGGTATGCTTAGTCTCATCCTCTGCCTTCCCGTCACATCTCATAGACCAGTACACCCCTCCGAAATCTTTGTCCAGACAAAAATCCCGCAAAAACAGATAGGCATGCTCCCCATATTTGAGCAGCTCCGGGTCTTTTAATGTGAGATAAGCATTGGAAAAAAACCACAAGATCCGGCTGTTTAAGATAACTCCCTTCACCGCTTCCTTGTCCAATTCCAGGTTATAGCTCAGATACCCATAAAAGCCACCTCTATGCCAGTCTGCCAACTCCTCCCAGAAGGGAATCAGCTTTTTCCTCAAATGCTTCTCAATTTGCTGTACCATCCGTTTCTCCTCCTTTTTTCACTATCTCTTTTTGACAATCCTTGCTCCAGGACTGCAAGCATTATGTCATGAAGGATAATTATTTAATTTATTTATGCAATATCTTAAGTTAATTTAATTATATATCTTGCTTTAAAATTAATCAAGCAGTTTTTTGTGTTTTTTAATGTATACGAAAGAAACATCATATATCATAAAATTTTACTTAATTTAATTTCTTTCAACGCTATTTTGAGCTCATTCATTTTCCATGTGTTTTTTGCGCAAATACCCCGTCCATGTATTATACTATCCATACAGAACCAAAAATAAGAGGAAGCGTCAAAAAACATTTGCTAAAATAAGATCCGTCAAACATATAAGCCAAACTGAAAGGAAATCAATATGGAATGGAATGAAAAACTTCAAATAATTATTGAATATGTGGAGAATCATTTACAGCGAAAAGAAGAATCCATTGACCGTGAAGAAATCTCAAAAATTGCAGAATGCTCTTTCGGCTTTTTTCAAAAGGTATTTTCATATATGAATGGTATTAGCTTTGCTGAATATATTCGCTCACGAAAATTAACTTTAGCCGGGTATGATTTGAAAAGCACGGATTTGAAAGTGATTGACGTAAGCTACAAATATGGTTATAATTCTCCCACATCCTTTACACAAGCATTTCAGCTTTTTCATGGAGTATCACCAAGAGAGGCTCGGAATCGGAATGTTGTCTTAAAAGTCGTTCCGAAAATGCAGATATCCGAACGCTATGAATATTCATGGAAGCTTGAACAAAAAGGCGGTTTTCGGTTAGTGAGAAAAAGTATCCTTATGTCTTGCGAAAATAATCTTCCTTCCCGGAAAATACCAGAATTTTGGAACACATGTCAACGTGATGGTACTTTTGCAAAACTCATTTCCATGGATACGGCTGCTCCCAAAGGGATCTTTCCCAATGCCACATGGGCAATTTTTAATTGCAGAGGTTGTGTTCCGCAGGCAATACAAAAAGGCTGGCAATATCTTAATGAAGAATGGCTTGTCAAATATCCGTTTCAGCACGCACAATGCCCGGAAATAGAATGGTACAGCAACGGAAATGCATATGACAGCAGCTACTTAAGTCAAATATGGATACCAATTATACAGGAGGATTAAAAAAATGGTACATTTAGTTTATTGCGATAACGCAGGCAAAAAAGGGGGAAAAGTATTAGATAAAATTTTAGCAGGAACAAAGACAATGATTGCGCGCGGGGCAGCGGGAAGAAAAATTCCCCACAGCAGAGTTTTTGCAGGTGAGCGCCTTTATTTCATGGAAAAAGGAAGTGGAGAGGTAACGGCAACCGCTATTGTAAAAGATGTGCAAAATTTTGTGAAACTGTCAGATGAAGAAATCATAAAAGCTCTTGCCGATAATCAGAGTAAATTAAACTTATCCGATAAGCAAAAAGTACGGTGGCATAAAAAATGTCTGTGCCTAGTGGAATTTGAAGATGTCAGGGAAATCGCTCCCCTTGCGTTTGAACATCAGGGAAATATGGACGATTGGCTTATTTTAGAAAAAATTGAAGATGTTCTTGCAGGAACAAGTATACCGTACAATTATAAAAATTCTAAATTTTGAATTTACAGATACACATTAGAGGGTTTACAGTGGAGGCGAATGGTTTTACGTTTACGAGAAAAAGGCTGTAAAACAGGAACAGCCAGCCCAAAAGAATTTACGGACTGGCTGTATCCGCAGAGCAATCTTATTGTGAAATTGTGTGAAATGTAGTTATAGAATAATCCATTTACCTTTTTGGCTGGAACCTTCTCTTTTTATAATTCCAGATTTTTTCATAGATTCCATATAATACTTAACTGTACTATACTTTTCTCCAATGACATTGGCAATCTTTTTCTGAGACAACGATGGTTCCTCTTGAATCACTTTCAAGATGCGTGTAACTACGGAATTATCGTTACCTTGGTTAGCTCGGTCAGTAGCTTGGTTAGTGTTGCTAACCAAGGTCTTGAACATAACCATAATGTCCTCACGTTTAATTGTATATTCTGGCATAGGATTTCCGGCTTCTTTGCAGCTATCCTTGATTTTTTCAATTCCACGTCCCCATGCTTCGATAAAACCAGCTCTAAAAAATGTATTGGCAATCAGAGGATTATAGGGTCTTGAACGATGTTTTCCCATTAAATCATTGATCGTCCAATCTTCTGGAAAAATACAATCATTTGCAATATAAATCCTATCCACATACACACTGATTTGAATTGGAATTAATGCTCCATAAAATTTATGTGCGATAGCATTAAAAACAGCTTCCCTGATTGCCTCTTTCGGAAAAGGGTATGTTTCCACTCTTGTTACTCCTTGATACGAAATATCTGCCTTTAAATATTTCGTAAAAATGAGATCAACCACTTTATCTGCCTGCGAAATTAGCGAACCGTGAATTTCATCCTGATAACGCAGTTCGGAATCCGATTCGAAATAACCAATCTTGATGTATGCTCCTGGTATCCACTTTTCTGGATTATGATGGAACAACAAAATAGCTGCTCTTTTCAAATAGCCATTTTCAAACAAATTCAAATTGTCTAATAACTGTTCATTCGTGGCATCAATGTCTTTCTTATCCATTCGTTTGCTGCGTATTGCTTGTTCCCGGAAAATATCGAAACTATCATTTCTTAAAACTTGTATAGTTACTCCCTGAATCGGCACGCTATCCCATGTAATTCCCGTTTTCTGTAACAGAAACTGATTTAACGCCTGTCCCTTTAACTGCTGCTTAGTACTCCCGCTTCGGTAATGATATTCACCCTTGTAGTTGACAGGATAACTGTTCGAATTCACACAAATTTCAATGTAGTCTTTTCCATCTTTAGTCATCAAATTAACATCTACAATAATACCAAGAACATCCCGAACTTTATTCGGAATATCTTCCAGTAATTTTTTACTGTCATGGACACCGATCACTGTGCCATCATCATTTGTTCCAATATAAATCTTGCCGCCTTGCGCATTTGCAAAACCACATATCCACTTAAGATACTCATCTCGCCAAGACTCTTTCCATTCTATATTTTGACTTTCTGCCATACAATCACCTCTTAGTTATTACAGAAAAATTTCACATACTCAGATAATCCGGAGACGATATCCTGGTGTCTTGACCGGATTATATCTGGTGAACCCCCACAGGACAGCGTCCCCCGCTTTATCAGGCATAAATTTTCACCAGCAAGGCGATGCAGTGGCATGGCCTTCTGCCGACAACACAATCTGATAGAAGATTTATTCTGCGGAGTTTGACTTCATCGCACAAATTTCCGAGCAGAGCACAGGCACTTAATTCACGATTGTATTCTCTCTGTAAACATAATCACCACCATTGCTCCCGCCACCCCGGCAAAAGATGCCACAGCCAGCATGACTGAAACCCCAGCCACATCAATCAGCCAGCCACCAGCCAAAGAAGCCAGCACAGTTGCCACCGTATAGCTCATTCCCATATATGCCTGTCCTTTGATGGCATCCTCCGCTCCTATCACCTGATTTACATAATAGACCGGGGCAATCGCTATCAGTCCCCAGCCAGCAAGCTGCAGAACCTGCACCAGATAATAGACTGACATTGAGGGAGCAAGCAAGGAGGCAACCGCCTTCACGGCCATAAAGACACCACACAGCCTGTACCAAACATCACTTCCCGCTTTTTTCAGCATATAAGAAAATAAAAACATCGGGGGCAGCTCTACCCACGCGCAGAGAGACATGACAAAGCCCACATCCGGGCTTCCCCCTCCCTTTGATTGAATAATCTGATACAGAAAATTATTAAGAAGCACATGGCTCGCATATAAAAGCACAGTTCCTCCCAGCACAGCGGCAAAACGCGGATATTTTCTCAAAAATGCCACGGGAGAGAGAGCCCTCCCCGGCGTTTCTTTCTCTGTCTCCTTCTTTCCTTCTCCCTCCCTTTTCCTGCAAAACGGATAAACCCACACTCCGGCAATCAGAAGTCCATAGCCAGCCATAATTCCCGCCGGCACAGCAATGATCCCTGCTCTGGCCGTCAAGATTCCCATCACATAGGACAGCATTGCATAGGCTACTGACCCGATTCCTCTGGCCAGCCCCCAATTAAGCCGAATCCCCTGGCTGATCACCTCTGTTCCCAAAGAGTTGATAAAAGGCATCAAAAGCTGCAAAAATACCGCGCAGCATCCATAAAAAACCCCCGTCAGAAGTGCCGACTTTTGGTATACTGCGAAAAGAAGCACAGACATCAGAAACGCAAGCCCACACAAAATCAGCACAATCCATTTCAAAGAAAGAGCCCTGGGCTGATCTGCATATCCTGCCAACACCGGCTGAATGATAAATGCCCCAATGCCGGAAACTGCCAAAACCAGACCAACCTGGGAACTGGTGAGTCCGCATCCCAGCAGATAAACGCTGGAAAAGCCCATCACAGCCGCAAAGCTCATCCAAAAAAATCCCTGAATCACAGAATAAGCCCCTGTCACGCCTCGGTTTTCCCTTTGTACCTTCATATCCTTCCTGTCCTTCCCTGCATTTCTTATCTGTTATCGTTATTTCTCATTTTCCTGCCCGGCTCAAACAAATCGTCAATATTTTAATAAAGTTGTTCATTCCTTCTTTTTCAACTTGTATTTACAAAGCTGCTAACCTATTATACCTTCCGTCAGGTCCAAATGCAACCACTTCCCTGATGGATTGCTTATCCCATTTAAAAGCGCCTGCGGCGATAGGGAATATGCATTGGCTTTATAGCTGTTCATGCCATGACGAATCACAGGAGTGATTAGCCATGGCATGAACAACCGCCCAGATCGCCGTAAACGGTAACAATTATTTTATAAATCTCTTGATATAACTATCCTGCCCGGTTAAAATACCTTTATAGGAAAAACAAAACCTTTCACGGACAATTCATTTCCCGGCAGGCCATCAAACTGCTTTAACAGACAGGAGAACCCCTATGCTATACGATAAAGATATCCGAGAATCATTATTTGACTTTCTGGAAGAACGCTACGGAAAAACCCGCATTATAGAAGAAAAACAGGTGGGAAGATCCCGCGCTGATGTGATTCTGGTACGGCCTTTGGACTTATCAGGAATCGAAATCAAAAGCGATGCCGATACCTATGCACGCTTAAAAAGGCAGGTCAAAGACTATGACCGGTATTTTGACTACAATTATGTGGCTGTTGGATCTCGCCACGGAGCTCACATTGCCGAACACGTCCCGCCGTGGTGGGGCATTATCACCATCGAGCAGGAAGAAGCAGGAGTGGATTTTTACATACTGCGGGAAGCCTCCCCCAATCCCAGCCGCTGCCTTCGCGCCAAGCTAAGCCTTTTGTGGAGACCAGAGCTTGCCCACATCCAAAAAATCAATCAGATGCCCAAATACCGGGAAAAGAGCAAAGCCTTTGTCATAGAAAAAATCCTCTCACTGGTTCCTGAACAGCTTCTCCACGAACAAATCAGCCATGAGCTGTTTGAACGAGACTATACAACCATTGAAGAATCGATCCGGCAATACCGAAAAAGCAGAAACCGCATATAAGCAGCAGGGTCTTATATCTCATCCCTGAAATCCTGGCCTACCGGATCCCAACCTCCTTATCACTCTCCGTCAGCCTGCTGTGCTCCTTAATATAAGCAGCAATCTCATCCGCTCTGGTAAAAGCCAGACCGATATAGCTGTCCGCCGCCCCATAATAAATGGCAATCCGCCCGTCTGCCGGGTCACAGATTGTGGCGCAGGGGAAGCACACATTGGGCACAAACCCCCGCTCCTCATACCACTCCTCCGGAGTGAGCAAAAAATTCTCACAGCGGTATTTTACAACCGAGGGATTGTCCAGATCCAGGATTGCCCCTCCAATGCTGTACACATAGCCGTTACAGGTTCCTGTCACCCCATGATAGAACAACAGCCAGCCCTCGTCCGTCTCAATGGGCGCAGCGCCGCCGCCGATCTTTAATACCTGCCACCACTCCTCTCCCTTGCCCATCACATGACGGTGCTTTCCCCAGTACACCAGATCCGGGCTCTCACTGAGGAAAATATCCCCAAAGGGCGTGTGGCCGCTGTCACTGGGCCTGGACAGCATCATAAAATTCCCATTTACCTTTCTGGGAAACAGCACTGCATTCCGGTTAAAGGGCAAGAAGGGATTCTCCAGCCGCTCAAACACCTTAAAATCTTTAGTCTTTGCCATCCCGATAGCTGCCCCATAAAAATCCTGGCACCAGATCACATAATAGGTATCCTCCACCTTCACCAGACGGGGGTCATAGGCATATTTGGGCATGAACTCATTTCCGTTCCCATCTACAAAATGAATCTTTTCCTCATCAAAATCCCAGTGGATTCCATCCTGACTTCTCCCCAGATAAATATAGGGAACCCCGTTGACCTGCTCCCCACGGAACACGCCGATAAACCCATCCTCATAGGGAACCACCGCAGAATTGAAAATCCTGGCAACTCCCTTCACCGGATTCCTCCCGATAATCGGATTCTCCCGATACCGCCAGACCGGCGCATCCTTTGTCCTTGTCTCCGGCTCCTGCCACGGCATATTTTTGATTGCTGGTGCAATAATCTTCATCCCTATCTCCTCCTATTATAATGGCACGCACCGCTTCGCGGTACCTGCTAAATTTCATTCTTGTTCGGCTGCTTTGCTCTCCGGCACGCACCGCTTCGCGGTACCTGCTAAAAGGTGAATCACTGTGCTTGTAAAGTCGCCTTCCATCCGGGGAAGCAGCAGACCTCCGTACATCAAAAATGTCCCCTTATACACCCGGCCGGTCAAAGCCTGCCCTTCCTTTGCTTCTGCTCCGATTACCTCAAGCCGATACTCTGCCTCCGGATCCAGCCCTTTAAGCCGAATCTTCCGGCTGTGCCAGTTAGGCTCTGCCAGCACCTGCACATAAGTCATCAAGGCCTCCCTTTTATCCTTAGAAACCACCTGCCAGCAGTCATACTTATGATTATCCCCCCAGGAGGCGATCCGGTAATAATCCCCTTCCCGGACAAGAGGCTGGAATTGGTGGTACATTTTCACCTGCTCCTCTACCTGCTCTTTTTCCTCATCCGTCAACTTGGTAATATCCAGCTCATACCCAAATGTCCCTGCCATGGCCACATGTCCCCTGGTTTTAAAAGGAGTCACCCGCCCCACCGTGTGATTGGGACAAGCGCTCACATGGGCGCCTATGGTACTCAAAGGATACAAAAGAGCGGTTCCCTCCTGAATCGCCAGGCGCTCAATGGCATCCGTGTCATCCGAACACCAGATCTGAGGACTGTAATACAACATCCCCGGATCAAAACGGGCGCCGCCGCTGGCACAGTTTTCCAAAAGCAGATCCGGAAATTCCCTCATCAGCCGCTCCTGCAGCTCATACACCCCCAGCACATACCGATGAAACAGCTCCCCCTGGCGCTCCCGCCCCAGACAGGCACTTCCCAAATCTGTCATCTGCCGGTTCATATCCCATTTCACATAGGAAATCGGCGCGCTCCGCAGAATCCTGGCCACTGACTCATACACATAGTCCACCACCTCTGTCCTGGACAAATCCAGCACATACTGGGCACGGCTCTGCACCGGCTCTCTCCCCGGAATGTGAATGGTCCAGTCCGGTCTGGCCCGGTACAACTTAGAATCCGGCGACACCATCTCCGGCTCAAACCAGATACCAAATTCCATCCCCAAAGCCCTCACCTGATCCACCAGATGCTTAAGACCTCCCGGCAGCTTCTTCTCATTGACCTCCCAGTCTCCCAGAGAACCCTCGTCAATATTCCGGTCTCCAAACCAGCCGTCATCCATGACCAGCATCTCAATGCCCCGCCGCTTTGCCTCCTTAGCAATTTCCAAAAGCTTTTCCGTATTAAAATCAAAATAGGTGGCTTCCCAGTTATTGATGAGAATCGGCCGTTTTTTGTGAAGATAAGGACTGCGAATCAAATGCCCCCGGTACAGGTCATGGAAAATACGGCTCATTTTCCCTAACCCCTCATCCGAATACACACACACTACCTCCGGCGTCACAAAGCTCTCTCCCGGCTCTAACACCCACTCAAAGCCCTCCGGGTTAATCCCCATAAGAAGCCTTACACTGCCAAACTGGCTCATCTCTGCCTCTGCCACAAAATTCCCCGAATACACAAAATGCATGGCATAAACCTCCCCCTGATCCTGCCCTGCATCCCGCCCCATCACTGCCAGAAAGGGATGATCCTGATGCCCTGACTCCCCCCGGAAAGAGGAGACCAACTGCTTTCCAAAGGCCAGAGGCCGCCGCACCATATGACGCTCTCTTGCCCAGGAGCCAGCCAGGGTCAGCAGATCCCCCTCCTCCATGTCCATATCCATACAGGCCGACAATGCCCGTTCCAGATACAATGACTTCTCTCCCTCATTAACCAGCTGAACACTGCGGATCACTGCCTCACTGTCCTCAAACACACTGTACCGCAGAATCACCTTCAGTCCCAGAACCCTGTCCCCACAGTCCAGCTCCAGAGTCATCCCGGCTCCCTTCTCTCCTTCCCCGCAGAAGGTAGACGGCAGCCCCGGCAGCTTTGGCTTACCCTCCAAAATCCGATAGCCCTCATAATGAAGCTCACAGCCCCGAAATCCTTCCTCGCTTCTCACACTCAGGCTGCTATCCCGGTAATCCCCCACCCCCCAGGTAGAATATTCTGCCAAAAATGCATCCGCAAAGGAACATTTGTCCCGCAGATTCTTTGATGGCACAAAGGGAGCCTCCTCTGTCCTCATCAGACATCCGCACCGGTTATCCTCTATTCGTTTTCCAAAATATACATGCCCCACAAACTTTTCATCTGCAATCCCAATCACATACTCCATGTTCCCGGCTGTCAGCCGGAACAACCCTTCCTTTTCCAAATGCTCAATTCTCATGCTATACATCCTCCTGATTCCTGAAATAAGTGACGATTGAAACCATCTGTTACTGAACCACTTCCTGTTTACTTTGTTCACTATTTATTTTATGCATAATTTACTTTGTCTGTAATTAAATTCAATTAAAATACAATTAATCTCATGCAAGAATTTCATTCCTTTTGTTTTCATTATCCAGCCGATATTCCATTGTTTTCCTGAAATTCCCCGTTCTATTTTCTTTCTTTTTCCCCTTAAATCCTCCCTCTTTATCAAGATTCTGTAATTTTTCTTTTATTTAATTTAATTATATCTTTAAATTAATTTAATTTCAACATATTTTTAAACCTTCTTTTCATTTTTGTTAGTTTTACACTATTTTCCGCAGGTTTTATAGCCACTATAACCAATTTTGAACCGGAAAAAGTCAGATACATCATGACCACCTTCCTTTTGGCAAAAACGAAAGATAAATACGCACCTGTTGAGGATAGTATGAGCCATATAATTTTCCTGTAAAATATTTCAAGGACTATGTTGCCATAGTCCTTGAATGTAATGTCGTCTTAGAGCACGCTAACATTTTTTGAATGTCCACCTATTGGCAGGACTCTCCTTTAATAATGTTCTGCCAGGCGGAGCGATTTCCTATCTGGTATTTCCGGCTCATCCTGGCTGCTGTCCTCATCTTCGGTTCTGCTTTCCTCCTTCTTTGCAGGTTCCTGATCCAAAATAAGCTCTATTTCCTCTGATTTTGAACCTTCACCTGATCCCGTCTCTGATGACCCGCCCTTTTCCTCTACATCAATACAATCCACGTTTACCTGTGTTCCGTCCATCTCCAGAATGGTCACCGCAATGGCTCCTGACTGTGGATTTCCTGACCATTTGATCGTCATCATGCCATCTGCATCACTTTTAAAAACAATAGGTTCACGGTTTTGTTTTGTCTTTTTGCCTGTATCTGATTTGGCTGCCGCTTTTGCATTAGAGGCGGTTGCCGTTGCATTGGATGCAGTGGCCTTTGGTATATCTTCTTCATCCGAAACGTCTGCTGCCGTTGCATTTGAAGCAGTTGCGGCAGGCGCACCCCATACATTGCTCCCATCCTCCTTCTCTTTATCCGGAATTTTCGCCTTGCCTGTCATATGATCCGCATCTTCTACAATCGCATAGAAATTTCCGTCAGAGAATAAATTCATCTCTACTGCCACCCCCAGCCCGTTTTCATACTCATCAGAGTAATCTGCCAAGTTGAGAATAACCGTTTCCGGCTGAGTAAATCCATAAATAGGTTCTTCAGACATAATCATTTCGTCAAGAGAAAATGCCGTTCCTGTCTGCTCTGCCTCCGCAAACAGCAGATTCACCTTCCCGCCTGGCACAGATTTTACCTGGATGCTGAAACGATCCTCTGTCGGCGTCACCGTAAACTGCACGGTTTTATCTGTTCCCTCTGCTTCTATCCCGTCTCCTCCGTAGCTCTGCACTTTTACTCCTACCGTTTCATCAAAAGTAAGGGTTACGGATGTCTCCACTCCGAGCCGGAACACTTCCCCGTCCTTCATATGTTCACTGAAGCTGGCCTCATATGTATTATTATCTCCTCCCCATGCCTGGGTAAAGGTAAATAATGTCTCAACTTCCTGCACTGCTTCCACAGACAAAAGATTCACCTTCCCGTTCGGCACAGATTTTACCTGGATACTAAAATTATTCTCTGTCGGCGCCACTGTAAACTGTACGGTTTTATTTGTTCCTTCCGCTTCTATCCCGTCTCCCCCATAGCTCTGCACCTTTACTCCTACCGTGTCATCAAAAATCAAGGTCACGGTTGTCTCTGCTCCGGGCTGGAACGGCATTCCATCTTTCATATGTTCACTGAAACTGGTCTCATACGTATTGTTATCCGCTCCCCATGCCTGGGTAAAGGTAAATAATGCTTCTGTCGGTTCTTCCTTCTGTTCCACCTCCACAGACAAGAGATTCACCTTTCCCCTCGGCACAGACTTTACCTGAATACTAAACTTATCTTCTGTTGGCTTCACCTGAAACTGTACGGTTCTATTTACCCCTTCCGCTTCTATCCCGTCTCCCCCATAGCTCTGCACCTTTACTCCTACCGTTTCATCAAAGGTCAAGGTCACGGTTGTCTCTGCTCCGGGCTGGAACAGCATTCCATCTTTCATATGTTTACTGAAACTGGTCTCATACGTATTGTTATCCGCTCCCCATGCCTGGGTAAAGGTAAATAATGCTTCTGTCGGTTCTTCCTTCTGTTCCACCTCCACAGACAAGAGATTCACCTTTCCCCTCGGCACAGACTTTACCTGAATACTAAACTTATCTTCTGTTGGCTTCACCTGAAACTGTACGGTTCCATTTACCCCTTCCGCTTCTATCCCGTCTCCCCCATAGCTCTGTACCTTTACTCCCACTGTGTCATCAAAGGTCAAGGTCACGGTTGTCTCTGCTCCGGGCCGGAACAATTCTCCGCCCTTCATATGTTCACTGAAGCTGGTCTCATACGTATTATTATCTGCTCCCCATGCCTGGGTAAAGGTAAACAAAGCATCTGCCGGCTCCTCCTTCTGCTCTGCCTTCACGGACAGCAAGTTCACTTTTCCGCCCGGCACAGACTTTACCTGGATGCTGAAACGATCCTCTGTGGGTATCACCGTAAACTGCACGGTTTTATCCTTGCCTTCTGCTTCGATCCCTTCTCCTCCATAACTCTGCACTTTCACGCCCACTGTCTCATCAAAGGTCATAGTCACGGTTGTCTCCACTCCCGGCTGGAATAATGCCCCATCCTCCATGTGATCGCTGAAGCTGGTCTCATACGTGCTGTTATCCCCTCCCCATGCCTGGGTAAAGGTAAATAATGCTTCTGCTGGATCTGGATCTGCCTTTTCCACAATCTCTATTATTACATTCAAAATCCCCAAAGGAAGCTTGCTGTCATCTCCTGCCTGAATGCTGAATCCATCCCCTGCAGGTACAGTGATAAGGTTCACCCTTACGCCTGTATCTGTTATTTCCTTTCCTTCACCTCCTGAGTCTGTCAGAATCTTCACCTGTGACGTTTTATTCAATACTGCCGTGATCCTCACCTTATCTCCGGTCTCATAATCACTGCAATAATCAGAAATCTTCCCGCTGAAAGTGTCACCCTCTCCGCCCCAAGAATGGGTAAATGTATAAATCGGGGTCACAGACTGCACTACCTCAACCTCTGTCAGATTCACAGAAGCATTTCCGTTCATGTCTGCTATCCACACATACAGATTATCATCTCCCGGAGTAAACGTCTTTGTAAACACCTTGCCTGGCGCTCCCTGAGACTCTGTAATCTCCTCTAATGTCCCATTCTTATGATAACCGATACATCCTGCAACCTCCTTATCAAAAGTCAGCTTCACAGTCACCGGATACCCTTCTACAAACATTTCATTAAATGCACTGAAGCTGGTTGCAAACCGGTCGTTTACTGCAGTAAACTGCTTAATCCTCTCTGTCTCCTGTTCCACCTTTACATTTACCAGCTTTACTGTCCCGTTTCCGTCCAGATCGGCAATCCCAATAGTCAGGCTGTCGTCAGCAGGGGTAATAGAAGCAGTAAAGGTCTTTCCGGTACCGGTTCCTTCCACTCTGGTCCAATCCGGCTTATGGTAATCCACAAAAGCCCTTACATCCTTATCAAAGGTTAAAGTAATCTTGGTTGGTTTTCCTGACTTATATTTATTATTATAAGCGCTGAAACTGGTCTCCCATCCACTCCACTGGCTGCGGAACACTTTTATGGCCCCGCTCATCTGATCAAAAACTCCAGGCTCTGCATACACGACCGCAAAATCCGAGAATTTATTGCTTGCAAATGTAACCGTATCGCTGTTTCCGTCCAGATCCTCCAGATAAGTCAGCTCTCCGTTATGATTTCTTATCACCGCAAAATCATAGTTTGATTTCCTCAGCTCATTAGGTACAGGAATCTTAATTCGGATAGGATCCTCTGTCTCTGATACCCTGATTCTCTCTCCGTCATTTTCCTTATACACTCTTATGTCTGACACCTTTGCAATCTGAATCTGATCCGCCTGGCTGCCAAATAAGTTCTTTATCTGGTCTGTCTCTGCATCTGAACAGGAAGTATTTTCCATCACAATGACTGCCTTAACTCCCTTGTTAATCTCCTCGCTGCTTAAGATTGCCGTAGCGGTTTCTTTCATGGAAGA
Organism: uncultured Lachnospiraceae bacterium; assembly: GCA_910586205.1. Lineage (GTDB taxonomy): Bacteria > Bacillota > Clostridia > Lachnospirales > Lachnospiraceae > Brotaphodocola. The sequence continues at coordinate 78,096 of CAJUGD010000006.1, forward strand.
AGCCAGCGCTCCTGCAATGCGGCTTCCCTCTGTCACCACATAGTCATTAAAATTCCTCTTTCCGGCGATCTCAACCTTAATATCCATGATCTTTACATGGCTCTTGTTCTCAGGCATCTGGCCAATCTGGATATCCATATGATCTTTATCAGGCGTTGCGGTACGGCTGATCGTCTTGCCTTTTATGTATCCTCCGTTATTCCACACTCCTCCGATATCAAAAGCAATGGCTCCTGAAGCGCTCTTATCAAACGTCACGGTAACTTTTACGGTATCTCCCACCTCATAGTCTGAGTGCCACTTGCTGATCTCCGTTCCATAGGTTGCCCAGGACTTCGTCAAAACGGCAATGGGTTCTTCCTTCAGTTCCTTGTCATCCACCACGATCCGTATACTCTTAATCACCATATTCCCGTCTCCGGAACTGATCTGCAGGTTTTTGACCTCCCATGGCACCAGATAGCTGGACAGGAAATCCTGAATATCCTGATAAGAAAATAACGCCGTTCCATTGGATACGTAAGTAGGCGTCACTCCCTGCTGTTTGTTGTCTGTCATGGTAAACTGAAGGTTTGGTTCATTTCCGCCTTCAGCCTCATACTCTACCACAATATAAACCCCTTCTTTTAACGCATCGATAATATCCTGCTCGTTTTTCAGAGATTTATCGCCAGATGTCCACTCCCATGGCCCCAGCTCAATATCCTGGGGATATTCCGTTCCCTCTTTCTGTGATACGTCATAATAAGTATTGTTGTTGGAAGAATAATATTTTCCCTCTTTCTCTATTTTGTCCTTCTTGGAATCCCCTGCATCTTCCAGCTTTTCATCTGCAATCCATATATCCAGGATTCTGGCGCTGTTATATGCAGAAAGCTGAATCGAATCCACCTTTGCATCCCAGCTTAAATGCAGCATGCTCCGAAATGCATCCATCCTCATACTAAAGCTGTGAACCCTTGTGGCTTCCTTGTAAGACGCCTTGTAACTCTTTCCGTTTCTCCATTCCCCATCCACAGAAGCGCCCCAGCTAAGTACGGTCCATCCCTCAAAATCTGAAGCAGCACAGGTATACTGAACACAAAGGTATTTCTCGTCCGGCGCATCCAGGATTCTCTCAATATCCGTGCAGACCCATGCCTGATTTGGCGCCCCGTCCTTAAACAAGGAATCCTCCCTCGGAATCTCTGTTCCCACATGAAGGGACAGTTCCTCAATCCGCCCGTCACTGTACGCTCCCAGATTCACATAGCTTACATTACTTTCCGGTGTGATCTTCATCATCCGGCGCAGATATTTCACACTGAAAATCTGCGTTACCTCCTTGGTGGAATCTGAACTGTCCGCACTGTAGCCCGGCCCGTCTACCCACTCTCCGTCAACGGTAGCGCCCCATCCCAGAATACCCCAGTTCTCATGATCCTCAATGCAGGAATATTTCAGGGTGACCCAGTCTGTATCCGCACAATCCAGTATCCATCCGTCATTGGTCTCATACTTTTCATTGGCTTCTCCGGAAAACAGCACATAATCTCCCGGCTTTGTATATTGAGTAGGGGTTAGGCGGCCGCTTCCGCTGCTGTAACTGGAAACCCCCGGCCCCTTTTCCAAAATATCCACACTAACAGAAACAATTCCCACCTTATAGTTAGCCCACATATCCGTAATCTGGATGTTAAGATAATCATTATCTGGCGTTACATCCTTGGTGATGGATTTCCCGTCTCCCACCAGGGTGCTCCACTCTCCATTCAGATTCATTCCAAGCTGGCTGGAAACATATTTGCTGTAAGTTACATTCACCCGAACCTTATCCCCCGGTTCATAATCCGGATTAAAATCCGAAAACCTGGTCTCAAATCCCTGCCAGAGCCCGGTAAACTTATGCAGGTATTTTCCTGTATCCGCCTCCCCCTTGCGCACGATCTCCACAGAGATCTCTGTCAGGTTCACACTGGACATTCCCTTTAAATCGGAAATCTGAATATTCAGATAGTCACTGTCCGGCACCAGGGTAATGTTTCTCTTTTTTCCTTCCCCTCGGAAAGAGTTCCAGGCTCCGTCAATATACAGGCCGATTTGGCTTGTTACTGCCTTATTAAAGGAAGCTGTAATTCTCACCTCATCTCCCGGCTCATAGCCATCCACATAATCCGTCAGTTTACACTCATAGCCCACCCAAAGCGCCGTAAATTCATGAAGGCACCTGGTATCTTCCTCCTCAAAAGTCTCATCGTTTACATCGTTTTCCAGCATTTCCTCCCCAAACTTCTCTGGTTGGGCATCTTTCTTTGTTTCCTCTAGAACCGCCTCTGTCTCTGGCTCACTCTCCGTCTGTCCGCCTTCCTCCTTAGCAGCCTTTGTCTCCTGAACCAGACTATTGGTGGAAGCGATGCACACTCCTCCGGAGGTAACTGCCAGGGCCAGACAAAGCACCATGGATAATGTCCTCTTTGCCAGCATACTTCCCCAAAGCCTTGCAATATGCTTCATATTCCTTCCCTCCTGAAAATCCATCCTGCCTATATTCTCTCTTAACGGTTATCTCTTTTTCCTCTCTGTCATTAAAGCCACTGCACAGGCAGCCGCCACCAGAGCAATCACTCCGGAAGCCAGCGGAAGCAGACAGTCTGCAAGGGAAATGCTTCCCTTTGGTTCTGTTCCTGATTCTGTCCCGTTTCCAGGCTCCAGTCCTTTTTCCGCTTCCTTATCCATTGCTTCCCCAAGCTCTTTTGCCCCCTGCTCCATAACTGCAAATTCCGGCGCAGACCTCCCGGAAGCAACAGCCTTAATGTCATCATAGTACAGCACGCCGCGAACCTCGCCGTTTTCATCGATTGCCGGCGAATCTTTGATGGCATTCACCCACAGACCAAAGCCTGACACATCTGCCGCCGCCTCTGACGATAAGCTTCCTTTTCCGTTTTTATCCTGAAACTCGCTAAAAGGCATAGTCACCAGCATGGGCTCTGTGGTAGAAGCGTACTCTGGATATTCCTGCAGATATGCCTCATAGGAGCCTCCGCCTGCCGTGCTGATCTGAACCACGGTCTTCTGGTTATTGCCGTCCGGCTTTATAAAAAACTGCAGCGCATCACACTTTGACCAGTCTGCCTCTTTGGGAAATTCACATCCCGCCCATCCATTGCGGGTCTCCATATAATCAAACCTCAGCGCATATTCCCCATTATACCGGATCTCGTCAGACAGGCTGATATTCAGCTCACATCCGCTGTCCTTGTTGCTGCTCCAGCTATCAAGAAGCAGATTCATAAGCCCTGCATAAGATTCAAAATCATCTACCAGCAACGGGTCTTCTGTTCTGGGGGCAATATTGTAGATCACCCGGATCTCCTGAAGCTTTTCCCCATTTACATACAATCCGACTTTTCCGTCCGCCGCTTCTCCCAGCTTTTCCAGTGTTCCTTTGTCCAGCACAGCCTCTGCCTGCTTCCCTTCTGTCTCTGCGCTGATGACTATCTGCTCTCCTCCCCCTTCCAGCCTGAACTCTGCTCCTGATACTTCCTGGTTCAGCCTGGCTTTCAAAACCTGTTCCTCCAATACCCTTACCCCTGCCACCGGCTCCGTAATGTACCCGGTAACTTGGTTATAGGGAAGAAGCTCTGCTTTTTCAAATCCGCCCTCAAGAATATCCCTCATCACCTGGGCCTGATCATTGGCAAAAATACTTTTCTTATTGTTATAGGAAGCAATAAAAGAATCTAAAAGCTCATGACCGAACAGCTTCCCGCCATCCCGTTTCTCCACCACAAAAGGCGTATAATATCCTCCGCTTCTTGCGTAATTAGACCACAGCATAAAATAACAGCAGTCATACTCCGGCTTTGTCATAATATCCAGCACTTCCGTATACCATTCCGGCCTCCTGTTGCCCATCTCCGGGATTCCTCCCGTTTTCATGGATGACATTCCGGTCTCCGTCACAGCCATCAATTTTCCATGCTCCTTAGCAAAGGCATCCGTCAGCTTCAGGGTGTTTTCAAAGCTCTGCAAAAAGGTATACCCTTCTGAATCCGGCGCCGGATTATTGTCATAGGTGTCAAACCCTACCAGATCCACATACTCATCACCAGGGTACCGTTCCTCATATTCAGCCAAATTGGCGGCCTCTGAACCAGGCCCGTACAGGTACAGCAGATTGTGAACATCTCTCTCGTCTCTTAAATATTCCACGGTAAACTTATACAGGCTTTTATAAGTCTCCGCATCACAGAATGCTTTCCCCCACCAGAACCAGCTCCCTGTGTTCTCATGAAGGGGCCTAAACAGCACCGGGCCTTTAACCTGCTTTGCATAATCCGCTATCACATCCAGGTGCGCACAATATGCCTCATGAAATGCCCCGCCCGGCAGAATCTGATTGGCGCAGTTCCCCGTGAGCACATAAGAATCTGCAGGAGTAAAATCAAATCCGTCATAGCTGTTTGCAAAAGTCCCTTCCAGCTTAATAGTTCCGGAAAAATTAGGCATATGGCTTGACAGGGTAATCATTGCCCCTCTGTCAATCGCCTCATTGCTGAAAAGCGCTGCCGCCTTAATATTTCCCTCATTGGTATCCGGTATCTTAGCCCCCGGATGGCGCTCGTTATATTTGCCGGCAAACCCGCCGAACAAACCACCGCAGTCCATACCCACAATCGCTGCCAAAGAACCGGTCATGTCCTCTGTGTCCGAATCCGACAGCTCTGCCGCCCCTGCTTTCAGCACTGTATCCTCCATATGGCCATATAAAGCGGCGTCTGCCTCTCCCACTGCCTTTAGATATTGATAAAGAGCTGCCACAGAAGGATCTGCCTTTGGATCCGCCAGCCTCAGTTCCCTCTCATAAGGAAAATCAACTCCATTTACACGAAGCGCTCCCTCACTTCCGGAAATCACGGTTTCTGTTTTTACCGGAATCGTTGATTCCACCAGGAATTTCTCCTTTTTCACATTACTCAGGGTAATATTGTCCAGCCAGATTTCCCCGTGATAATCCGTATTTTCCCCAATGATTAAAAGCAGCAGCTTCCCCGGCTTTTCCCTTTGCGTATACTTTTCATCACAGCTCAGGGACAAATTCACCAGTTTCATTCCATTTATTTCCTCTGCCGGCGTCTCCATCACTTTACAGTTCTGATCCCCGAAAATATTATTAGAAAATGCCTTAACCGACAACTGGCCTGTAGTAAATGCCGCCGGGTCATAATAAAGATCAAAGTTCAAAACCTTATAAGGGGAATAATCAATTCCTTCTGCTTCTGCCAGGCAGATTCCGGTCTGGCTGTAGCTGTTATTTACATTTTGGGAATAGTCCAGCTTTAAGCAAAGCATTCCCTTTTCCTCGTCATATTCACAGCTCCCCTCCCCCTGGTAGCTGTCCCCGGCCCAACTGTCATCATATACCCAGCCCTGGTCCCCGTCCTCAAAGTCCCATACCCTGGTCACTTCTCCCGGATCTCCAAAAGCAGTCCCTAAGCACATAAAGGACTCTGTCAAAACCATTGCTGCCAATATTGCCAGCCCTCTGACCTTTTTCCTTCCTCTCCTCACCCCTGCACACCTCCAAACTTCTGAATGTCCTCTTTTATCCTTTGACGGCTCCTGCTGCCATCCCTCCATACACCTTCTTCTGAAATATCAAAAACAGCACTAAAATCGGCGCAATCGTTATCAGCACTCCCGCACAAATATAATTATACTGATTTCCGTATGGACCTGTAAATGTATAAAGCGCTGTGGAGATCGTCTTTAGCTTCGGAGCCTGCAGATAAAGATTGGAAGCATAGTATTCGTTATAGACACTCACACCCTTAAGCAGTACGGAGGTCATAATCGCAGGCTTTAAAAGAGGAAATAAAATCTTAAAAAACACTCCGAAATACGTGCATCCATCCATAATCGCCGACTCATCTAAGGACACCGGCAGATTTTCAAAAAACTGCAGGAATATGTAAATCGAAATAATATCTGTCCCCATCAGCACAATCATATACCCATACAGATGGTTCACAAAACCCAGAGAATACATGATCTGATAGATTGTCACCTGCATGGCAATCCCCGGCAGCAGCGCCGCAAACATAAACAGATTCTGCACCAGCGCCCGTCCCGGAAACCGGAACCGGTTCAGCACATAAGCCAGCATGGAGCCCATAAAAACAGAAGCCGTCAGCACAACCACCAGCACCATTGCCGTATTCAGAAATCCCCGCAGCATATTCGCCTTCTGAAATGCAATCACAAAATTTTCAAAGTTGAGAAATGACCGCGGCAAATCCAAAACCGAAGTAGACGCATATTCCTCATTGGTCTTAAACGCTGTCAAAATGCACACGCACACCGGAATCAGCGCACACAATCCTGCAAACACCAGGGAAACATATTTTAAAATCTCAAATACCAGGGAAATCCCTTTCTTTTTCTTCATCGCGCCGCTGCTCCTTTCTGTGCTTTTCTTTTCTGCTCGGCCTTTTTCCTCTTTCTTACGGCAGCCCTGGATTCATCATCCGTCCCATTATCAAACACATAGGCAAAGAACAGTTTCTGAGCAACCGTGCAGAGAATAATAATTGCCAACAATACAATTGCCATGGCACAGGCCAGGCCTACCTTTTGATTCTCATGGGCCAAACGGTTCATAATTACAAAATAAGTGCCTGTTCCCATGGTGCCGTTGGTGATAACATAAGGAGGCTCAAATGCACTTAAAGAACCGCTGATGGAAAGAATCAGGTTCAGCACAATAATCGATTTAATGCTCGGCAGAATAATATAGCGGAACCTGTGCCAGTTATTTGCCCCGTCCAGAGCTGCCGCTTCATAAAGATCTGTATCCACTGACATCATTGCACCTAAAAACATAATCATATTCTGCCCTGTATACCGCCAGACAGATGTTGCCGCCAAAGCAATATTGTTGATGCTCTGATCCTGAAGCCAATAAGGAATATTATCCAGCTTCATTCCAAGCATCTGTAAAAGCGAGTCAAACACAAACCCACGGGCATAGAAGAATTTAAAAATAAATCCCACTGCAATACCGCATATCAGGTAAGGAAAAAACAGAGCCGCTTTAAATACCGATTCTCCTTTGACCTTAAATACCATGAGAGTGGCAAAGAACAATGCCAGCACCAACTGAACCACAGCACCGCCCATATAATACACACTTACCAGCAAAGCCCGGAAAATCTCTGTCCGATGAAACACATCCACATAATTAGCCAGCCCTACAAACTTCCTCGGCCCAATATATTTCATATTGTAAAAGCTGAACTGCACCATTCTCATAAACGGCAGGTATGTAAACACAATCAACAGCAAAAGCGGAGCAAATAGAAAGGTCACGATCACGAAAAATTGCTGCGCCTTTCTGCTTTTCATCTTCTCTGCAAATGTTTTCTTCCCTGCTACGGTGTTTCTGCCTCTCTCCATCCTGCATCTTCCTTTCTCGTAAAAGCCCAGACAATCAGACTGCGCTTCCTATTCCAATCAGTATTTCAAAATATCCACACCTAAGCTCTCCTGCGCTGCTGTCCATTTGGCATTCCACTCTGCCATCAGCGTATCCAGATCCTTTGTCCCATAAAGAGCGCTCTCCAAAATCTCGCAGTCCGGATAATCATTGTTATTGATACCTACTTCACTCTCATTATTCACGTCGTCAAACAAGGTTTCTTCCCCTTCAGCAGCCGGATTATTGCTGAGAATTTCCACACCGTCAAACTCTGACAGGGAATCCGGAAGGGGTTCTGACTTTAAAGCCGGGATTGTGCCTTCATCCACAAATATGGGCGATTCCTCCAAAAGCCATTTCAGATAAACCATGGAAGCAATTTGGTTGTCCTCTGAAGCCTTGTTGTTGATGCCGTAAGAATAGTTTCCATCGCCTGAAGCATACCGCTTGCCGTTTACTGTAATGGGAAATGGCATATACCCAACATCTTCCGGCGTAGCCCCCGCACCCTTACATTGCTCCACTGCCCAGGATCCCAAAACCATAGTTGCAATCTCGCCCTTGTTGATCATCCCCTTAGAAGCCTCCCAGTCACTGCTGGCCGGATCATCTTCCACCAGTTTCCGGCTGACTGCCTCGTAAAGCACATAGTAAACCGCATAAGGTCCTGACATGTCGTCCCTTTTTGCAAATGGGTCTTTGGTATGGGGCAGATTACCCAGCATAAAATCCGGATCGCCGGTAGCCGTAATCCCAATGTATGGATCCCACGCTCCCATGGGCCATCCTGCCGCAAAATTCGTATACAGCGGAATCGCTCCGGTATTATCCTTTATCTTCTGCAAACAATCCAGAAATTCATCTGGTGTTGCAGGCAGTATTTCAATTCCCGCCTCCTTCCAGATACGTTTGTTATAAATAACCCCTCCTGCTGTCCCTCCGTTGGGAATCCCATACTGGATGCCGCCATAATTTTTGTCTGCCAAAAAATTATAAATCTCATTCAGAGAAGCAAACTCCCCTAAAGGAGCAAAATATTCGGACAACTCACTCTTGGCCACTGATGTAGGGATATAGCAGATATCACCCCAATCCCCTGTGGGAAGCCGCAGGTTCAACGCCTGCTCATAATCTGTAACCGCCTCATACTCCACGGTAATGTTGGGATACAGCTTCATAAACTGATCCGCATATCCCTTGTAAACCGTATCCACAACATCTGTCCGATTGGTCAGAACCTTGATGGATGCTGTGATATCCTGATAATCACTTCCAAGCTCAATCGAATCTATGCTGGGAATACTCACTGCTGCTGTGCCCCCGCTTTCCTCAGATCCTCCGCACGCTGCCAACGAAAGTGCCATTGTCAGCGCTGTCCCCAAAGCAACCATTTTCTTGATTTTCATAAACTAATCCGCCCTTCTTGTTTAATTTTAATTTAATTATAATATTGATTTAATTTAATTTCAATAGAAAAGTAAGCTGTTTTGTATTTTTGTTAATATTATACTATATTTTAACAAAAAATTATACGATATAACTAGTTTTAATCTCTGTTCATACTTATTTTTAAGAAACACTACTTAATTAATTTGATATTTCATTAATAATATTAATCTTTTTAATTTAATTTCTTTTGTTCTTGTCTTCTTCAACGCCTTTTAAGCATCTGTCCCTGCTTCTTCACATTGAAAAACGCACAAAAAAAGAAGCCTTTCTCACAAAAAGACTTCCTACTTTTACCATATCTCCCTATGGAATGTGCCGAACACTTTCCTTCTCCACCACAATGCCTGACACCAGCCTCATGTCAGACGGAGCTGTTCTATGCTCTACTAAAGAGACAATAATTTTAACCGCACACCGAACCATCTCCTTAATATCCACCTCGTAGCTGGTAATCGAAATGTCGCATAGCCCCTCATAAAGATAATTATCAAAACCTACAATAGAAATATCCTCTGGTATCCGATATCCCCGTCTTTTCAAAAGGTTCGCCATCTCACTGGCAGTCAAATCACAATTACACGCAAAGGCTGTAGGCATCCGTTCAGGCAGGCGAATGTTCCCAATCTGCCCTTCCATGGTCCGGTCGTCAATCACCCAATCCCGATTAAGCTCCAGGCCGTTTTCCAAAAGCGCTTTTCGATATCCAAAATACCTGTCTGTTATACTGTTACTAGCCAAAAGAGTTCCCACATACGCGATTTCCCTGTGCCCCTGCTCGATCAGATAATTCACCATCTTGTACATTCCATAATAATTATCTGCCATTACAGAAGGAGCCCGAAGCCCCCGCATCATAAAATCCACCATAACCATAGGCAAATCCGGCTGACTGTCTAAAAACTCCAGATACTTTCTGCTGATCTCGCCAATCACAATCACACCCTGAACCTGCTGTTCCATTGCAAACAGCGGAAGCTGCAGCGCGTCCTCCCTCTCATGGCGCAGCACCTCGAACAAAATCACACAGCTATGCAGCCCTGCAATCAGCGAAAGCTCCTGATAAACCTTCCAATAGTAAGAGGGATAAGGTCCCAAATACTTTTCTCCGATAATCACCCCTATGTTCAGTATCTTTTTTCCGTTCCCTCCGCTGCTTCCCCTGGTCTGATATCCCATCTCAGCCGCCACCTGCTTAATCCTTGCCCGCAGCTCCTCACTGACCCCCTTCTGCCCTGCCAGTGCGTTAGAAACCGTGACCGTGCTTACCTGCAGCTTCTCTGCTATATCAGACAAACGAACTGTTTTTTTCATTTAATTTACCCACCGATTTTTAATATACTTTAACTTTAGTATACTTAATTTACTTAAATATGTCAATATTTTTCAAAAGGCACAATCATCTTCTTATCAAAACAGTCCGGACTTTATAACCACTGCAGATTTAACTCTCTTTTGATGATGTCCAATCATCAAGAGTTTCTTTTATTTATTCTGCAAAAGCAGTCGGTATATTATGCAGAAAATAACAATTTTGAAGATATCAAAAAATTCACTTTCATATCCGCAGAAAATGAGAAATTTTAATATTAAAATATGGAGAACGTTATGCTTAATCATAACATTCTCCATATATCTTACTCTGTACCCTGTTTATCAGTATTAATGATAAGTTGTTGTAAACACTTACCAATGTAGAACTAACATCTTCAGGCTTTTCACTATCCTATATTAATCACATGTATATGGCATAAGAGAAATATGGCGGGCTCTCTTAATTGCAACTGTCAAAGCTCTCTGATGCTTTGCACAGTTTCCGGTGATTCTTCTGGGAAGAATCTTACCTCTCTCTGATACATATCTTTTCAGCTTATTTGTATCCTTATAATCAATAACGCCGTTTTTCTCACCGCAGAATACACATACTTTTTTTCTTCTGCGAACGCCGCCTCTTCTTACCTTAGCGCCTTCGGGCTTATCCGATTTATTGAATGCCATTGGTACTGCCTCCTTCTTCGATTAATCCATGTCTCTCAACTGGAAGCCGGTCTGCTTAGTTGAAAGGCAATCCCTCATCTTCTACACCATCCGGGATGTTCATGAAGCCATCGCCAATCGCGCTGGACGGAGCCGGCCTGGAGGTAGGCTGATAATCATAACCGCCATTGCCCCCGCCGCCTGCATTCTTGCTGTCGGCAAACTCCTGATCATCCACAATAACATCTGTGGTATAAACACGCTGACCTTCTCTGTTGGTATAACTGCCAGTCTGAATGCGGCCCGAAACCAGAACCCTCATCCCCTGATGAAAGTATTTCTCGGCAAACTCCCCTGCCTTGTCAAATGCCACGATATTAATAAAATCCGCATTCTGCCCCTGATCGCCATCCTGACTTCTGGCACGGCCTCTGCGGTCTACGGCAAGGGTATATCTGGCTATTGCCATGGAACGTTCACCCTGCGAATATCTTACCTCCGGATCCCTGGTCAGTCTACCCATAAGAATTACTCTATTCATACCATCACTCTTCCTTTTTAAGCTGGTCGTCTGCTCCTATAACAGCCCGCTCTTTGGACTGCTATCTATCTTACTGCTCGTCCTGCTTTACGCAAAGATATCGGATCACCGGCTCCATAATACGAATATGGGCTTCCACTTCGTTGGGGCAGTTAGAATCCGCTGTCTCGAACTGGATGAAGTAATAGAAAGCTTCTCTCATCTTCTGAATCTCATAGGCAAGTCTCTTTTTGCCCCAATCGTCCACATTGGTCACGGTTCCGCCAAAACGGGTAATATAACCTTGCACCTTCTCCAATGCGGCTGCTCTTTCTTCATCTTCGAGTTTTGCGCTCAGAACAACTGCTAACTCATATTTGTTCATTGCTTTACCTCCTTGTGGTCTCTGGCCCTTGATTTTTCTGTCAAGAGCAAGGAATAATGTGTCACGAATTAATATTTTAACAGAATATGCCACTAATTGCAAGTACTTTTTCGGATTTGAATACCGCTTTAAATACCGCTAAAGGCCTACTGATAAATCGGATACTTATCACAAAGCTTTGTCACCTGCTCCCGAATGGCATCTGCTTTATTCTCAAAGTCTGTGGCCGCCATCCAGATGCACTCTGCGATCACCGGCATATCCTCCTCCTTTAATCCGCGGGAGGTAACAGCCGGGGTTCCAATCCTCACTCCGGAAGTAACAAACGGGCTTCTGGGATCATTGGGTACCGTATTCTTATTAAGCGTAATATAAACCTCATCACAGCGGTTCTGAAGCTCCTTGCCGGACACCTCCATTCCCCGCAGATCCACCAGCATCAGATGGTTGTCCGTCCCTCCTGTCAAAAGCTTAAAGCCCTGGGCTGTCAAAGCCTCTGCCAATGCTGCTGCATTTTTCCTAACCTGGGCCTGATATGCCTTAAACTCCGGCTTCAGCGCCTCCCCAAAGCAGACTGCTTTTGCTGCAATCACATGCTCTAAAGGACCTCCCTGAGTCCCTGGGAAAATAGCCTTATTAAAATTAAACCTGTCTGCCGCCTCCTGATTGGCAAGAATCATACCGCCTCTTGGCCCTCTCAAGGTCTTGTGGGTCGTAGTTGTCACCACATGAGCATAGGGAATCGGACTGGGATGCTCACCTGCAGCCACCAAACCGGCAATGTGAGCCATGTCCACCATCAGAAAGGCTCCCACCTTATCCGCCACTTCGCGGAACCGTTTAAAATCAATCTCCCTGGCATAAGCACTGGCACCTGCCACAATCAGCTTCGGCTTGCTTTCAACGGCAATTCTCTCCAGCTCATCATAATCAATGTAGCCCTCATCATTAACCCCATAGGGCACAATGTTAAAATACAGGCCGGAAAAATTCACCGGGCTTCCATGGGTCAGGTGACCGCCGTGATCCAAATTCATTCCCATAACCGTGTCCCCTGGCTTTAACATCGCAACAAACACAGCCATGTTGGCCTGGGCTCCGGAGTGAGGCTGTACATTGGCATAATCACACCCAAACAGCTTTTTCGCCCGTTCTATGGCAATAGTTTCCACCACATCCACATATTCACAGCCGCCATAATACCGCTTACCCGAATATCCCTCTGCATATTTATTGGTAAGAACCGTACCCATTGCCATCATAACCGGCTCCGACACAATATTCTCCGAAGCAATCAGTTCCAGATTCCTCCTCTGACGAGCCGCCTCCTGCTCAATAGCCTTACCCACCTCCGGGTCATAATCCGTAATAAGCCTCATAATATCATTTACCATAATATTCTCCTTTTCTGACCGAAAGGCACTGGTTCTCTGTTCCAGCGCCCTTTTTTCTGATGTGTCTGATTATAGTACAGTTCAGCAATCCATGTCAAGAATTATCCTGCCATTTTACTCCCCTGCCGTTTCCCCCGGGTTTTCTGCAGCTTCTTCTGCGCCGCACTCACAAAAAAATACTTGGCATTCGTTCGCATATGAACATCACTTATGCAGAACCCGCTAATGCAGCTTATACTCCCTAATCACAATCTGCAGCGTCCTTCTCCCATTATACTCATTCACATCCGGATAATACACCACATCCATCATCTTCTTTTCCCCCAGCTCCTCCAGAAAACGATCTCCTTCTGTAAACAGCATCCCATCCATAGCCAGTCCCTTTTCTGTCACAAGAGACAGCTTCACCGCGTTCCGGTTCTTTCCCAGCACCCGTGCACTGCGGATCTGCAGCCCTTTCTGCGCAAACTGAGGCTTTTCATTCCCCTGCCCAAATGGCTCCAAGAGTTTTAGCTCCTCCACCAGTCCTGATGATATGTACTCCAACGGCATAGCTGCATCAATCCATACTTTGGGAATAAAATCCTCTGGCTTTAAGTCTGCCTGCTCATTCAACCGCCTCCTAAGCTCCTCTACATGACCTTCCTCTATGGAAAATCCTGCAGCCATAGGATGCCCGCCGAACTTTAAAAACAGCTCCTGCACCCCACACATTTCCCGATACATATTATACGCCTCAATAGACCGGCCAGAGCCCTTTACACATCCCTCTCCCCTGGTCAATACAAAGGTTGGCCGATTCCAGGCTTCCCGCACCCGCCCTGCAATGATTCCTGCCACAGACTCATGACAATCCGGCAGAAAGATCACCAGAACCGAATCCTCTTTATACTGCTCCTCTGCCTGTCTGACAGCCTCCTCCACCCCCTTCTGGGTCATAGTCTTGCGCTCCTCATTTAATACCCTCAGCTCATCTGCCATAGAAGCTGCCTTCTGCTCATCCTGGCACAAAAGCAGTTCTAACGCCAGCTTTGCCGTCTGCAGGCGTCCGCTGGCATTTAAACAAGGGCCGATCACAAAACCAATATGATATGCGGTCAGATTCCGGATGTCCAGCCCGCAGGCATCCACCAGCTTTCTAAGCCCAAGGCTTTTTGTCTCTGAAATCTTCTTCAGCCCCTGCCGCACAAGAATGCGGTTCTCATCCTGCAGCCGCATTACATCCCCCACTGTAGCAATAGCGGCAAACTCCAGCATGTCCTCCCATTCCCCTGCCGGCACTCCAAACGCCTCATATAAAGCCTGAACCAGCTTATAAGCCACCACTCCTCCGCAGATTCCCTTAAAAGGGTAAGAGCACGTTGCCTGCTTTGGATTTACAACCGCGTCTGCCGGAGGAGGGAGCTCTTTTCCGTTTTCGTCAAAGGGCACTTCATGATGATCCGTAATGATCACGGTCATTCCCATCTCCTTGGCCATGCAGATCTGATTCATCGCCGCAATCCCATTATCACAGGTAATGATTGTGTCAATTCCATCATCATAGGCTCTCTGAATAATGGATTCATTGATCCCATACCCGTCCCGGATTCTTTCCGGAATCTGGTAATCAGCCTTTGCGCCGCACCGCCTCAGCCCCTGGTACAAAAGATACGCAGAACAGATTCCGTCAATATCATAGTCCCCTACAATCCGAATCCTTGAGCCTTTTCCTACTTTTTCTCTTAAAATACAGACAGCCCGATCCATATCCTTTAAAAGATGAGGATCATATAGATCCGCCAAAGTTCCATAAAGATACCGATTAATTTCATCTTCTCCTGTTATATCCCGATTGCGGATAATTCTGGCTGTAACCGGACTGACGTTAAAACGCTTTGCAAGTCCATCAAAATCCGCCCTTTTCGTCTGCAGCATCCATATTGCCTGTTTATCCTGATTCATTCTGATCCATCCTCATCTTTTGTCATCATATGCTGGCTTTGCTGCTGTGCCTCTGGCTCTCCATCCTGGAAAACCGGCTTTTCATTCCGTTTACGCCACTCCAGCTCCGCTGTCTGCCAAGCTGCCCGCTCGGTCTCCCGCTCCAGTTCCGCCTCCAGACGGGCAGCCTTCCCGGTCTCCCGCTTCAGCTCTGCCTCCAGACGGGCAGCCTGCTCTGCCAGCTTTTCCCGTTCCACACGAAGCCCGGCTGCCCGCTCCCGCTGCTGCTGCCGTTCCTTTTGCAGCTCCTCTATTTCCGCCCGCTGCTTCCTCAGCTCGGATTCCATAGAAGTCTCATTTTCCCTCTGCCGTCTTTTAATCTCCTTTAAGCGGCTTTGCAGGCTGGTAAAGCCATACAGAATCGGTGCAAAGTCCCCCCGGTATGCCTGCTCACAGCCAGACCTTGCCTGAAAATTCTCACTTCCCGTCTCCCGGAACAAATAGATCTCATCCTTGACAATGTCCTCCAGGCGCTGAATCATCTGATTCATTGCATCCTCCAGGATTCCCAGCTCATCCCTGGAACTGCAGTTAAGACGCACATCCAGATTTCCATTTGTAACCCGCCGCGCCGCATCCATCAGGGCCTGTACCGGCCCTTCAATGGCATGGATCAGATACCAGATAAGCCCTGCCATAATCAATGTGACGATTCCAATGACCCAAAGCTTCACCATATACATTCGGTCATATAATGCCTCTGCCTGATTTTTCTGAACCTCCGCCGCCTGCTTATCATGAGCCACTGCCTCCAAAAACAGGCTGCTGGCCTTTTCAAACAGCTCCTGGGAATGTCCCATCATCATGGCAGTAGCCTTTTCCCTGTCATTTCCTTTACTGGTCTCAATCAGTCTCTCACTGTATTCCAGATACCCGTTCCAGGCTACCTCGGCCTCATCCATAAATGCCTGATCAGAATCCCAGGTGGGAAGCTGCCGGTATTCCTCAAACTTTACCTCAATCTCCCCCCGGATCCGTCTCATCTCCTGCTCCAGCGCTTCCATCAGTTCTGGATCTGTGGTAACTGCATGACGGCTCTCCTTGATCCTGTAATCAGATGTTGCCGTGTTTAATTCCTCTGCCGCGATCACTGCATTGATCCAGATATCAGATGTCTCATCCCCGGCCTGCTTAATGCGAGACGCAGTAAAAACTGATTCCCGCTCCAAGATCAGCAGTCCAAGAACACAGACTGCCCCCAATGCCATCAGTTTTGTACGGATCCTGATATCCCGCATAGGCTTTATCCTCATAATCTATCTCCTTCACCATTCTGAAAATTTTTCTCAAGCTCCTGAAAAATTACACATAAATGCGGATTTTCCTCCTGGGCATCCTGAAAAACCCGGATGACCCGGTTCAGATAGCTTATCAGCCGTTCATCCCTCTCTGGTCCGTCCTCTGTTCCAAACACCCCCACACAGGTATCCTCACTCAGCTCTGTCAGCATATCATACAGCGCATCCAGATTTTTCCCATAATAGTCCGGAAATTCCAACATCAGCGCCATATAATCCTGTACCTGTTCCCGGGTCTTGGTCACATAAAAATCCAGCAATATTTTCTTCATACCAGCTTCCCCCTAATATAGCTGTTCAAATGTCTTGTAATGGTCTTCCGTATAAAAGATCAGGCCGTCATTAGAATAAATCAATCGTTTAGCCCCTCGATAGCCTCCCTCATAGTCCAAATCACACTCATAATATTTTCGTCCCTTTTTCTCCGGAAGCATTCCTTCATAATTTCCAAAATAACTGCCCCCAATGCTCATTCCCGGCGCCACCTGATCCAAATTTCCTTTCTTGCTGTCCCATCCCAGATCCTGTGCTTCCTTCTTCGTTATATAATTATCCGGAAGATACCCATAAATATGAAGGTACAACGCCACCTCATCCTTTGAAATATAAGTGCCGTCCTCCTCAATCTCAATCGAATCTCCATTTAAGGATGAATTTGTTTCATCTGAGTATTTCTGATCTTCCCCCTGTTCGGATTTTTCTGTTTTCTTTCGGTTCTCCCCCTCGCCGGACTCCTCCGATTCCTTCTGATTCCCGCCCCCGCCGGACTCCTCCGATTCCTTCTGATTCCCGCCCCCGCCGGAGTCCTCTGATTCCTTCCGGTTCTCGTCCCCGCCGGATTCCTCCGGTTCTCCCCAGTCTTCCGATTCCTTTCCTTCACCTGGTTCTTCCCCAGCCTCCGATATTTCCTGCGCTTCTGCGGCCTTCTCGCCCTGTACAGTCTCCTCCACTTTCTGTTCTTGCACGAGAGCCCTTTCCGGCTGGCCCCCTGAAGCTGTCCCGCATCCTGCTGCTGTCCCCAGCACCAGCATAACCATCAGAAGCCACACAAGCCCCTTTTTCCATTTCTTCCACATAACAAGTCTCCCTTCTGATAAGCTTCCCATTATAGCTTTCGAATTTTTAGATATTCATGCCAGTCTGTCTTAAATGTAATGATAGCAAAGTCAAAAGAAACATGAAAAAATAACCCGAATGCAATCATTTTAACACAACTTTTCCATTCACGCTACCTTTCAAACCTTATCTGTTTCACCAAACTGATTTCATCTGTCATTGTTCACGCCATGACTAATTATTTCACCGATTAATCATGAGCCAAATACTCCAGCTCTCATTAATGTCCTCATTTGCAATATGACCTGGGATATCTCATGTATACAGCAATTTTCTTATCTCCTAACAGCAGTCACAGCATAAAAAAAACAATCCTACCTGATTTCTCAGATAAGGACTGTTTGTTTCATCCCATAAAATAAAAATTCTTAATTTTTCTAACGGTTTCATCCCGATCCTTATTAATAAAGTCTACCCTGTCCGACTCAATGACCAGTACGCGAGACGTTCCCTCAAGACAGGCCTCCAAGGCCAGAATACTCTCTGACAAATAATCAATGTCCACCATCTGTTCCATTTCCCGTGCCCTATCGGCAATTCTTTCCGCAAGAACCTTTGTCCGGCACTTTAAATAAATAATCATCCGAGGCAACGCGATCTGCTGCATTAAGTACTGATACATCTGATAAAAAACTGCAAATTCTTCTTTTTTCAAATTAGCCTTTCCATACGCCAAATCCTGCAGTAATGAATAATCACTGACAAGCTGTTTATTTTCAGATATGGCACGAAGCATTTTATAGTGCAGCAGGGTAAACACCATCTCTGTTTCAAACGAACAGTCAACACCCTTATTTTTATAGAACTCTCCTAAAAACGGGTTATCCTGATAGCGTTCATAAACCGCGCAAAACCCTTCCTTTTCCATGATCCTGGCCAGCGTAGTCTTTCCTGATGCAATCCCGCCGCATATTTCAATTCTGCCTTGCTGCATAAAATGTTAAAAGGAATTCCAAATTGTGTTTCCCCCTGAATCCGGCATTACTCAACCTGGCAAATCTTCCCTGCTCTGGAAAATGTCTGAAGCATTTGAATATAATAATCTGTTTCCCGATCTGCCAAAACTTCTATTTCTATCTGATGGATTTTTTCACACACATCAACAAGCTCTCCTGTCAGCCATATAGCTTTCTTTAAAATGTTTCAGCCTGCCTTGATCCTTTTTATCCAGCAATGCCTGCAATCGGTTCCATTGTTCTGGGTCCAGCAAATCCTCCCCGCTGGAAACGGATAATTCCCAAAGGTTTTTAATAAGCTTATCAGAAAGACCAAAGCTAAGCAGCAATGAATAATCATAAATACCAAAGGTTTCTTCATATGTTTTTAATTCGGCCAGTTGGCCTGTTTCTAATATTTCTATAATACAGGCTTCGATTTTACTTCCCACATGAGGAATTTTGCGAAGCTCATTTTTTTCATACATTTCTTCTATATAACGGTCATACGCATCTACCGCCATTGCAGCGGCAAAATACGCCTTTGCCTTATATTGGCTGTCAAAAAAAACCGACTGAATTTTCGACATTTTATAAAGAAAAAACGCCACTTCAAAATCGTACACCCTCTGCCTCCTTTTTTATGACTATTCTAACCGGATTTGAAAAGTATGTCAATATCCGTTACTCAGACCCTTGCCAACCAACTCAACCTGCGCTATACTTTAAACTGACACGGAAAGGAGACTGTCCCATGGCAAAACATCCCGCTTCAAAGAACATCCCCAAAGACACCAACGCCGGCGATCTGCTGCTTCAGGGCAGCATTCTCGCCATTGCAGGCATCCTGGTCCGTTTTATCGGACTTCTCTACAAGGTTCCCATGATCCGGATATTAGGCCAGGAAGGAATCGGCTATTACAATACTGCCTATGAGATCTACAATATCGGGCTGATCCTTTCCTCCTACAGCCTTCCCCTTGCCATGTCCAAGCTGATTGCTGCCAGGCGGGTCCGCAGACAATACCAGGACATCCGTCGGGTTTTTTTCAGCGGTCTGACTGTCAGCGCTGCTGCAGGAGGTCTGATGACCCTTCTCCTTTTACTGGGCGGCGACTTTATCACAACGGTCATCTTTAAAAGTCCCAGCAGCGCCCTTCCTTTAAAGGTTATGGCTCCCACCATTTTCGTCTTCTCCATTATGGGCGTCATCCGCGGCTATTTTCAGGGACAAGGCAACATGGTTCCTACCTCTGTCTCCCAAATCATCGAACAGGTAGTCCATGCTGCCGTAAGTATTGCCGCTTCCTATGCCTTTATGGTCTGGTTTGCCTCCCGGCCCAATCCCAAGTCCTACGGCGCGGCCGGCGGAACCTTAGGAACCTTATGCGGCGCTGTTGCAGCGCTTATTTATCTTGCCATTCGTATGCTCTGCTTCCAGAGAAGGAATGCCCGCACACTCCGCCGCCCTCAAAAAATCCATGTAGAAACCTGGGGGAATGTATATTCTGCCCTGTTTCTCACCCTGACCCCCATTATCCTCAGCCAATTCGTCTACCAGCTCAGCGGCTCTGTTGACAATTCCATGTTTGGCCAGATCATGGACGCAAAAGGACTGACCGAAACCCAGAGAGCCACTTTGCTGGGCGTCTACGGCGGTGAATACCGGCTCCTCTCCAATGTACCGGTGGCCATTGCCTCCTCCTTAGGCGCCTCCATGATTCCCAGTATCGTCCAGTCCCGGACATGCCACAGGCTGAAGGAGGTCCGATACAAGATCCGCATGACCATCAAATTCAACATGCTGATTGCCATCCCCTGCGCCGTGGGCATGGGGGTTTTAGCCGGCCCTATTATGGAATTGATTTTTCATGATAACTCGGAGCTTTCTGCCAACCTGATGCGGATCGGCGCTCCTGCCGTGGTTTTTTTCTCCCTCTCAACTGTTACCAACGCGGTTCTGCAGGGAATCGACCGCATGAGCAAATCCGTCAGCCATTCCGCCATTTCCCTGGTTCTGCACATGATCCTGGTATATGTCATGTTAGCCTATCTGGACTGGAATGTGTACGGACTGGTAATCGGCAATGTTACCTTTGCCCTGGTCGTCTGTATTCTCAACTGGTTTTCCATCAAAAGGGCGCTCCGGTACCGCCAGGAGATCCTGACCACATTTTTGCTTCCCTTACTGGCTTCCTTCTTTATGGGAGGCGCTGCACTAGGCATTTACTACGGAACGTTTTCTCTGACTCAGAAAAATTCCATCTCCATGCTTGTCACGGTTCCTTTTGCCATGATGGTCTACGCCGTGCTCATTCTCCTTTTAAGGGTGGTCACAGAGGAGGAGCTTCCCCAGATGCCCTTTGGACGCAAGATTTTGATTCTCTCAAAAAAGCTTCGTTTATTATAAGTATACAGCAAAGCCGGCCTCCTCACAGAGCAGACCGGCTTCTTCATTTTCAAATCACATCTTCAAAATACTCATTAACCCAAGCATTCTCCAAAACTGCCTTTAGAACAGTCCCGGGAACAGCATAGCCGGAAGGGCCAGCCACGCCATGGGAAACAGCACCAGCAGCGCCAGTACCAAAATAGAGGACAGGAAATAAGGAAGAGTCCCCTTAAATGCATCCTCAATCGTAATTCCGCTGATCGAAGATGCAATCAGCAGGCACAGTCCATAAGGCGGAGTAACCAGGCCCAGAGCCAGCGTAACCACAATAATCAGGCCCAGGATAATGGGGCTGATCCCCAAAGCAGTAGCAGCCGGAAGAATAATCGGAACAAAAAGGATCATCGCCGGAACTGCATCCATGAATGTACCTACAAACATAAAGAACGCCACCACAACCAGCAAAAATACCAGCCAGCCTCCTGCCATATTGGCAAAGAAGCCCTGCACGATCACATTTAGCTGATAGTAGCTGAGCAGCTCACCCAATGCATTGGCCGTGGCCAGAGCAAACAGAGACAGAGAAGACATCTTCATGGTCTCAATCAAAATCCTCGGCAGGTTCTTTACTTTAATAGTGCGGTAGAAAAACAATCCTACCAAAAGAGCATACATACTGGCAAATGCCGCTGACTCCGTAGGAGTAAACAGACCGGATACAATACCGCCAATCAGAATAATCGGCGTCAGCAATGCCGGCATGGACTGCCATACCAGCCGCATGGCATCCCTGGGAGAAACCTTCTCACACTTGGGGAAGTTCTTCTTCT
This sequence comes from uncultured Lachnospiraceae bacterium, assembly GCA_910586205.1. Classification (GTDB taxonomy): domain Bacteria; phylum Bacillota; class Clostridia; order Lachnospirales; family Lachnospiraceae; genus Brotaphodocola. Next base: position 99,831 of record CAJUGD010000006.1, read on the forward strand.
TGGAATACAGCTTTACCACTGCCATCATGGCAAGACCCAATAGGATTCCGGGAACCAGACCTGACATAAACAATGCGCCTGTACTGACATTGGCAATACCTGCATATACCACCATGGTAATACTAGGCGGTATGATAGAGCCTAATGTGGATGACGCCGCCGTCACGCCTACAGAAGTTCCCTTATCATAACCCTGTTTCTCCATAGCCGGGATAAAGATCTTACCCACGCCGGCTGTATCTGCCTGAGAGGAACCGGAAATACCGGCAAAGATCATGGATACCAACACATTCGAATATGCCAAGCCGCCGCGGAAATGGCCTACCAGCGCATTACAGCAGTCAATAAGCTTTTCTGTAATCTCACCCTCATTCATCAGGTTTGCCGCCAGAATAAACAGCGGAACTGCCAAAAGCGTAAAGCTGTTCAAGCCATTAAACATCTTGGAAAACACGACCGTGTTAGGAATCTGAGCCAAGGAAGCGATACCAGTAAAGGATACCACGCCCAAAGCAAAGGAAATCGGTACGCCAAGCGCCACGAAAAGAATAAACATGATGACTAATATTGCACCCATTATTTATTTCCTCCTTTCGTCAGGTTCCCAATATCATCGATGATCTGGAACACCAAATATATCGCAGAAGTAATGCCGCACAGAGGAAGACACAGCCAGGTGGGCCCTCTCTTAAAGGACGGGATATTAACCCAAGTGTAATTCCAGAACTGTTTTGTAACCAAAAAGCCATAGTAAGCCATTAAAACGGCAAAATACAACATAATAAGAGAAATCACGATAGACAGGATTTTCTTTGCCGGCCCATCCTTCAGCATATCACTGATGGAGGTGAATGCAAAGTGCCGCTTCTCATACACCATGGCCCCGGACCCCATAAACACAGCCCAAATAAAGGAATACATGGAGACATCTTCCGTCCAGGTGGCCGCAATCCCAATGTACCGGGAAAGCATCTGGAACACAACCGTGAGAAGGAATATGCACAGGAAGAGTCCGCCGATTGCAATTTGAATCTTCTGCATCATCTCAATTGCTTTCTTCATTTTCGTTCTCCTTTAAGGTTTCCTGTTAAAATTAAAACAGGATTTTAACAGTTTCTTTACATACGTTTAAGCGGAACAACAGCCACCCAGTCTCCCAGGTGACTGCTGTATTCTTTAAAAAATCAAATCATTGTCCGTTTACTTTTTATTCTGCTGCACGAATCATTTCCAGTTCAGCGGTCATGTTGTTATCAGCCGCAAACTTATCCTGAATCGGCAGAGCCAGAGCCTTAAATGCGTCAATGTCCAGATCCTCAAAGTTTGTTACAACTGCGCCGTCAGCAATAACCTTCTCCTTGGACTCCTTGAACATACGGTAAACAACCTGACGCTCCTCCTCGGTACAAGCCACAACGGCCTCATCGATCCATGCCTTCTGCTCATCTGTGAGACCATCATAAAAATGGCCGTTCATCAGAAGCAGACGAGTGGTATAGTCATGATGGGTTTCGGCAATGTGCTTACCGTTATCAGTCTTGTGATGCTCCTTCAGCATAAAGCTGGTATAATCGTTCTCAGCAGAATCTACAACACCCTGCTGCAGAGCCTGATACAGCTCGCCCCATGCCACGGAAGTAGGAATCGCGCCGCAGGCTTTCCAGAAATCCTGCTGTACCTGAGAAGACTGGGTACGAATGGTCATGCCCTTTAAATCTTCTGGTTTGGTAATGTCTTTCTTTCCGTAGTAGTCACGCACGGAGGAAGACCAATAAGCCATAATCCGGAAATTGTTGCCGGTCTTCTCGCTGACCGTTGCCTTCATCTTTTCGCCAAACTCACCGTCTAAGCACTTCTCCCAGTGGTCAAAGCTGTTAAACAGATAGTTCAGGGAGAAAATATCCACCTCAGGCACACCGATAGAAGTCATGAATCCCGGAGAAGCCACTACCATGGAAGCAGCGCCCATCTCCAGCTTCTCAATCAGCTCATTCTCATTCTCACCTAAGGTTCCTTTATGTACGGTTACAGCAATCTTGCCGCCGGAAATATCTTCCAGCACCTCTTTGAACTTATCCATGCCGTAAGAATACGGGTTATCTAAGGAGGTCTGGTTGGAAGCAATAATCAGATTCAGCTCTGCATCTGCTGAAGGCGCCGCCGGTGCTGCCGCATCCCCGCCTCCTGCCGCCGCTGCCGTTGTTGCGGCAGCATCTCCGCCGCCTGCCGGTGCCGGGGCTGCTGCCGGCGGGGTCGGTCCGCAGCCTGCCAGTGATGCCACTACCATAGCTCCTGCTAATAACAGTGATAAATTCTTCTTCATAATAGTTCCCTTTCTCTTTCTTATTATTTTTACGAACCGCTGTTCCTCTTGGCGGTATCGCAAAGAACGCTTCTGAATGATCTGGTACAGCTCCTCTTACATAGCCAGGATCGCGTTCCACTTTTCCTCGATGACCGGGATGCCGTTCTCCTGGTTATCTTTCCGGGTTCCAATCTCAATCTCTCCTGGATAGAAAACTTTGCCGCCTTCCTGCGCCGGAACCGATGACCGGATGTCCGCCACCAGCTCATCCACAATGTGATCCGTGGTCTCTGTATCCTGGAACTTACCCGGATCAATGGCTATCATGATCTGTGACAGCCCTATTTCGTCTCCAAAGGTTCCAATCTTCTGAACAGAGTTGGCATTGGTCAGAACCGTGGAAATCAGATCCAGCAGGATAGAAATACCGCTGCCCTTCCAATATCCCATGGGAAGCACTCTCCAAGTCTTCTCAATGGCTCCTGGGTCTGTGGTCAGATTGCCATCCTCATCATACCCGCCCGGTACCGGAAGCTTCTGGCCCTTCAGCCTTGCCTCCTCAATCTTGCCATAGGAGAACTGAGACACTGCACAGTCTACTACCACATGATCTCCATTGCTCTTAGGCACGGACAGAATCAATGGATTGTTGCCGATCTTTCTGTCCTTACCGCCCCATGCCGGCATATTCGGCATGGTATTAGACCAGCAGATACCGATACATCCCGCATTGGCTGCCTGCCATCCATAGCTGCCACCGCGCATCCAGTGGTTGCTGTTGCCTAATGCCACCATTCCGATACCGTACTGCCTGGCCAGCTCAATGGCTCGATCCATAGCCTGCTTTGCATTCAGCGGGCCAAAGCCTCTGTGCCCTTCCCACCGCTCAATAGCTCCCATAGACATCTCGCAGGTGGCTACCACATCCGGATTGATCTCTCCCTTATCCAAATACTCTACTACACGAGGGAAACGGTTAATCCCATGGCTGTAAATACCATCCAAGCTGTTCTGTGCAAAAACTGTGGCTGCATCCAATGCATTCTTCTCATTAAAACCTCTGCTGATCAGTACGCGCTCAAACTCCTTTAACAGTTCTTCATACTTGATTCTTAACATTGTTTTAATCCATTCCTTTCCTTTTTCTTAATTACTTGCATTAAGATTGTAAGTACTTTTTGTCACTTTTGATACATTTCTTGCATCTACAATTTTTGCAATCGATTGTACCTGAATTTTATCACAATTCAGCACCTATTTCAACTGCAATTCTTCCTCTGTTTTGTACAAATTCTACAGAGGATTTTTGTTAATATTTCATAGTTTACAAAAAACAATGTATAAATTCCCTATAAATATATCTAAAATAAGCGAATTGTATACATTAAGTATCCAAAGTAATCTCTTTCTGCCTTTTCCTCCTGTAAGATACTGTTTCCGGCAGATTGCATTACAATCTCATTTGTTTCCGGATCCTGCCATTCATACAATACAGCCTGCGTCTTTTTCAGCTTCCTTTTCCCGTCCCTGCAGTCTGCCTGTTATTTTAAGTAATCCTGACAAATCCTCTTTGTTTTGCAATCGATTGCAATTTGTAATATTATGATAACACAATTATTTATGAATTTCAAGTATGCTTTATCCGTGTTATTTCACATTTTTTCATGATATTTTTTGTGCATTTATTACACTTTTTATCTTATAATTTATTTCAGCCTCCTCATCCGTTCTTCTTTTTTGGAAATCGATTTCCAAATCACGATTCCAAAAATCTTGTGTATTTCCAATATTTCCTGTAAACACAAAGCAGCGGCAAAGCCAAATGCTTTACCGCTGCTTCAAAAACATTCTTATGTGCTCTCCCTCTCAATGATCTCTGAAAACATCATCAGTACCTTGCTCTGTACCTTCCCCTCTAACCCTTCCCGCAGGATGGAAGCTGCTGATTCGCTCAGATCCTGCAGACGATTATCTAAGGTAGTCAGCTTAGGCATACAGATCTCCCCATAAATACTATTGTCAATTCCAATCAAAGCCAAACGATCCGGAACCGAAATTTTCTGGTCACAGGCAGCACGCACCCCTCCTACTGCCACCAAATCAATGGTATATATGATTCCCTGCACATCCGGGTGTTCTCTGAGAATACGCATCGTTATGTCATATCCGCCCTGAACGCTGCTCTCCTCCATCTCATACAGCCAAAGTCCGTCTTCCCCGGTTCCATGCTTTCTCATCCCTGTACAATATCCCTGCTGCTTGCGGGAATTGGCTGGAGACGGAGAATCCAGCACAAAAGCAAGCCGCGATTTTCCTTTGGAATACAATAGATCCACACATTTCTCCACCCCTGCATCCTCGTCCACAATCACTCCTGATACATTCGGAAGATCCAGATAACCATTGACCATCACAATGGGGATTCTCGGCAGATGGCTTTGAATGCTTTCTTTCACAGCCTCTGTCTCAAACATGGAGCCCATAAGAATAACACCCTCCACCCGGCGCTGCTCTAAAATGCGGATATACTCTGCCTTCTTCTCGTCCTTTGGCCCTGTGCTCATAGTAATGCAGCAATATCCTCTCTTTGTCAGTTCCTGCTCAATGACAAAGGCACTGTCAATGTGATGTGCCACCCGGATATCCACAATCAAAATCCCTACCAGCCTGCTAGACTGCATAACCAGCCCTCTTGCCGCTGCATCTGGTATGTAATTATACTTTTTTAAAAGCATCTGAACCTTCTGCCGGGTCTCCTGCTTGATTCCCGGCCGGTTGTTAATCACCCTGGATACCGTACTGGCCGCCACCCCGGCCTCCCGGGCTATATCATATATCGTCACGTTCCTTAACACCTCAACATCTAGCTGCCCCCGCAGCGTTTCCGCCTTTTACGGGCAGTGCATTCCTGCTGCTTTTTCACTGACTGCTCGGCAGCACAGCCTGGGCTGCTGTCTTTTTATTTACTATACATGATTTTATCCAGCCAGGCAAGGGGCTTTTGGTTTCTTGTGAAATCCACCTAATTATTGAGGTTTTTCTCATTGCAATCGATTGTTTTTTTGGTGATTATGACGGCTCTGTCTTCTGATGATGGTATAAAATCAAGGCGATCATTTCTACCGGTTCTTTACCCACAGCCTCGATTCCATGGCCTTCCCCATCGCTGGTAAACGCCACATCCCCAGGGCCTAAAAGAACCTCTTTCCCGTTATGGTTCAGCTTTGCTCTGCCGCTGAGAATGTAATAAGTCTCCGACTCATTTTCATGAACATGATATCCGATGGCAGCGCCGGGATGTACCGTTGTATGGGCAAACACCCTCCCCTTTTGATACATTTCTCCCGGTCCTTCCAAGAGTTCACGAACCGTAATATCGCCTTTTCCCTGAAAAGGAGCCTGCTTTCTGGTGCCTCGGATTTCTTCTTTTCTTCGAATCATTTTCTTCTCCTTTCTCTAAAGCCGCCTGAAATTTTCAAAAAATCAAACCGTAAGAACTTCCACATAAATTTTAAACGTCAGCGCTCCGCCTTATCCTGCTGTAAAAACATCAGGAAAAAAACACCTTCCGGCTGTTGTCATAATACACTTTCTGCAATTCCTCTTTCGTAAAAACACTGCCCTTCTCCAGATAATCACAAAGGTGCCCATAACTGTCTTTTGTCGCTGCAAAAGGAGCGTCTGTTCCCCACAAAAGCTTTTCTGCCCCCAGGATTTCCTTTGCCTGTGCCAAATACGCCATAGTCTTCGGATAGGGATACACATCCGGATCCAGAATCTTCGGAAGGGCTGCTAAATCAAACCAGACATTTTCCTGATTCAAAAGCTCCAGACTTAGCCGCCATTCCTTTTCCCGGCCCTTTACAGGCGCTAACAAATGACAGATCACAAGCTTCAGTCCCCGGCATTCCCGTGCAATTTGGGCAAGAGCCCAGGGCTGATGGCTATTCATGGAAATATCCCCTACATCCAAAGCTGCTACTCCCTTATGTTTTTCAATGAGGCGGTAAATCTCCATCATCCTCTCTCCTGCCAAATCAAAGGAGTCATGACACCCCATCAGGCCGCCTCCTGAGCTCACTTCAAATTTTACCAGATGAAACTTCTGTTCCTCCAGATAGTATTTCAGCGTCTTCATATGATCCGTCATAAAAGGATCCACGGTACAGGACGGGCAAAACCGATCAGGGTATTTCTGCATCACCTCATAATGGTACCGGTTCTGAAAGCCATACATGCTTCCCTGCATCAGCACTGCCTTTTCCACCTGGTTCTCATCCATGATTTCCAAGGCTCGCTCTGCCAAAAAACAAGTATCTCCAAAGTCTGTCGGGAAAAGCTGAAATATTTCCCCATTGCCCCACTGAGCCTTTCCTCCTCCCACAGCCCGCAGCTCTCCGCGTCTGCAATATCCGGCTACCACTTTTGCCAAATGTAAATGAGCGTCAATTTTTTTCATGATCTTAAGCCGCCTCCCTCGCTCTTTTCATCTTGAACTGACTTAACCAATTTCGAAATTTTTCCTGATGCTGCAGCGCGTCAAATCCTACTGCAAGAATGATCACAATCCCTTTTACCAGTCCATGTTCCGTAGAAGGCACACTGAGCAGATTCAGCCCGTTATTTAAAAGTCCTATGAGAACCGCCCCAAACAAAGCTCCTGATACTGTACCTTCGCCGCCTAAAAGGCTGACTCCTCCAATGACTGCCGCTGTAATCACCTCTGTCTCATAGCCGCTTCCCGTAGATGCCATACACTGCTGAGTCATAGATGCCAGGACAATTCCTCCTAATGCCGTTGTAAATCCGGAAAACACATAAGCCAGAACCGTGATTTTTGTATCGCTGATACCGGACAGCCGGGATGCGCAGGCATTGCCTCCCACGGCATACACATACCGCCCCAAAACCGTTTTCCGCAAAATAAACCAACTAATCACAGCAATCAGAAGCATAATATAGATTGGAATGGGAAAATTAAATATCTTCTTCATGCCGATAGCAGTAAACAGCTCTGGCTGCAGACAGCTTAAAATCTTATTGTTTGTCAGAATCATAGACAGGCCCAAAAAGATGATCTGTGTGGCAAAGGTAATCAAAAAGGCAGGAACCCGGAACTTTGTAATAATCACACCATGTACCAGCCCAGCCAAAACTCCCACAGCCAAGGCTGCCAAGATCCCTGCAAGCACTCCTGTATTTGAATAGTCAAAATATCGGATCACCTTGACAATGGTCACAGCACACAGGCCGCACAGGCTTCCTATGGACAAGTCAATCCCACCGATCAAAAATACAAAAATGGTTCCGCACACCATTATTCCATACACAGATATAGACCACAGCACATTAGATAAATTTCCGACTGTCAAAAAGCTAGATGGCCTTAAGATGGTCAGAACCAGCATAAACACTGCCAGAATAATCGGTTTTCCAAGCCCTGGACCATTTATCTTTTTCATACTGCCTTCTCCTTTCCCATAAGTCCGGACGCTGCCTCCAAAATCATGGACTGAGTTACCACCCCGCTGTCAAACTCCTGGATAATAGCGCCTTTTCGCATAACCAGAATCCGGTGGGACACCCGGAGCAATTCCTGCAGGTCGGAGGAAACAAGAATCACCACAATCCCATTTTTTGCCAGCCTTTCCAAGATCCCATAGATCTCATCCTTTGCCCCCACATCAATTCCTGCCGTAGGTTCATCCACGATCAGCACCTTTAAGTCCCGCATCAGCCACTTTCCCAGCACTACCTTCTGCTGGTTTCCGCCAGACATTAATCCTACCTGCTTTTGAGGATCTGCCGGACGAATATCCATCCTTTCAATGGCTTCTTGACACAGCTTTAGTTCATCTTTATCCGAAACAGCCAGCCCATTCTTTTTAATCCTGTCATAGTTGGTCAAAGCTGTATTTCGATTTATGGACAAAAGAGGGATAAACCCCTGTCCTCTCCGATCCTCCGGCACAAAGCCAAAGCCTGCCTGAATGCTGGTTTTGGGAGATGGCTTCAGCTTCTGTCCATTGAGGAAAATCGCTCCTTCCCGGTACCGGTCGATTCCATAGATTGCCCGCACAAGCTCTGTTCTTCCGGATCCGATTAATCCTCCTAAGCCAAGAATCTCTCCCTTGTGGGCCTGAAAACTGACATGATGAAACAGCCCTGTCCCATCCGACAAATCCTGAACCTCAAGTACTACCTCATTGGTGTTTTTCCTCATCTCCTTACTAGAACCTGCCGATTCATCCACCACCTTTCCGATCATGGTCTGAATCACCTTTTTAGGCTCTATCTCATCATGGTTCAGCACTGCTGCATTCTTCCCGTCCCTCAGCACGGTCAGCCGATCCGAAAGCTTGTACACTTCCTCTAAGCGATGAGAAATATAAATGACAGACACTCCCTTTTCTCTCAAGGTGTCTATGATGGAAAACAGGCTCTCCGCTTCTTTTCCGCTTAAGCTGGCAGTAGGCTCATCCATAATCAGCAGCCGGGAATCACAGGATAATCCTTTAAGGATTTCCACTAGCTGCCGCTGGCCGATCCCCAGATTAGAAACCAGTGCCTCCGGCTCTAAGGGAAAGCCATACTGATCAATCAGCTCTTGGGTCATCTCATTCATTCTCTTGTGGTCAATCAGGCCAAGCCTTTTCGGCTCTCTTCCCAAAAACACATTCTGCGCTACTGTCAGCGGCAGAATCACAGACAGCTCTTGGTAAATACAGGCCATTCCCAGCTTCTGACAGTCCTTGTAGCTGTTGATCGCCACTTTCTTCCCATCCCAGAATATAGAACCGCTGTCCTTGGTATAAACTCCTGTGAGAATTTTAATTAATGTAGACTTTCCAGCCCCGTTTTCCCCCATCAATGCATGAACTTCCCCTTTTCGCACACTGAAGTCCACCTGCCAAAGCACAGAAACCCCGGAAAAGCTTTTACAGATTCCCTTGGCCTCCAGAATCACATCCTCATTCATGCCTTAACCGCCTCCTTCCTGCCCCGCTCCTGAGCCAGCTTTTCCATCCATGTATTGTACCAGGCATCAAACATTACCACCAAAATAATAATAATCCCTTTGATCACATACTGATATGCCGTGTTCATCTGTAGCTTTAATACTCCGTTATCCAAGGCTGACATAAACAGCGCTCCAATAAAGGTTCCCACAACATCCCCATAACCACCAGATAAGGATACTCCTCCAACCACCGCCGCGGCAATGGGGTCAAACTCAAATCCATTTCCCAAAAGGGCTGTTGTGCTTTGAAGGCGGGCCGTAGTAAAAATAGCTCCTACCGCAGCACAAAACCCAACGGTCATATATGCCATAATACGGGTTCGGACAATATTAATACCTGACAATTCAGCCGCCTTTTTGTTTGCTCCCACTGCATACAGATTGGTTCCAAACCTGGTTTTTTTAAGCACAAGCTGACCCAAAATCACAATCACAATAAAAGCAATGGAAACATAATGTACCTTCCCCACCGCGCCTCCCCATTTTACAAAGGAGGAATAAGTCATGGCCTGGCTGGTAATGACGCCGCCTGCATCCCGAATAGCAATGGCATAGGTCAGAGCACGAAAAATTCCCATGGTTGCCAGGGTTGCAATAAACTCGGGCAAATGAAGCTTTGCCACCACAAGTCCGTTAAAAAGCCCTGCTGCCAGTCCCACCAAAATTCCTATCAGAAGCATCATCCAGATCGGAAGCAAGGTATACCGATAAATGTTAGCCATAGTCATGCCTACCAGAGCCATGCAGCTTCCGGTAGACAAATCAATACCAGATGTAAGAATCACATACGTTACCCCTACACCGATGATTCCTGCAACCGAAGCATCTCTTACAATTTCCAGCAGATTATCCGGATTCAGATAATATCTGCTCATGCAGGAAAACAGCGCTGCCAAGGCACACAGCATTCCCAATGAAATCAATCGTCTAATCCTTGTCTGTTTCACAGTTCTACTCCTTTTTGTAAAAGAAACAGGCAGGGCTTTTACCCCCTGCCCTTTTTCCCATGGAAACTTTTTTTGAACAGCCCTTAGGCTACATGTTCACAGTTACCAGCGGTCTTCCGGCGGAATGGATGAAACCGTATCAATCGTCACTACGATTGGTTCCATAATAACCTGAGGAGTCTCTGTCAGCACAGCAGAATCATACTCAGACCCAATCATCAAAAGAGCTATCTTTGCCGCCGTAGAGCCTTCATCCCAGCTATTGGTATAAATGGTGCCGGTCATATCGCCGCTCTCAATCATGGCCAAAGCATCGGACTCTCCGTCTGCTCCCCATATCACCATCTCACCCTTTCGTCCGGCTGACTGTACTGCCAGAGCCGCGCCCTCTGCCATAGCGTCATTAATGCAGAACACCCCGTCAATCTTCTCATAATTCTGCAAAAAACTATTCATAACCGTAATGGCAGTCTCTTTTTCAAAGGATGCAGACTGGGCGTCCACAATTTTGATATCCGGGTAATTGGCAATGGTATCGCGAAAGCCTTTTTCCAGATTATCTGTTCTTGTCAGACCGGCAACACCCTGAATGATCACCACATCCCCTTTTTCATTTATTTCCTTTGCCATCTCGTTGGCTACCATCCGTCCGGCATCATAATCCACCGCCATTACAAGGGCGCTGTGTATTGTATAGGCATCCAGGTTCAGGGTAATCACCGGAATCCCGGCCTTTTCCGCATCATCCACAGACGGAGCAAGGGCCGTTCCGTCAGAGCACTGAAGAATAATCGCATCATACTTCTGGTTAATCACATCAGACATGATCTTAACCTGTGTCTCTGCACTGCTTTCTCCATTAAAAGACTGAACCACAATATTATCCCAGGATGCACATTCGCGCTCAATGCCTTCCAGCCATGCCTGATTATTGGGAGTGCTTAGATCATGGGCAATATAGGCAATCTTAATATCCTCTGTATAAGGGTTTTTCTTTACCTTATTGCTGTTTCCTGCAGGCGGCGGCGCTGTGGTCTCCTTATTCTCTGACGCTGCAGAAGCTGCAGTCGTGGTCTCCTCCCGGACAGTTTCCCCTCCGCTGCATGCAGTTAGCCCTGCTGCCAATATGATCGCCATTCCCATTGCCATCATTTTCTTCATAGATAGTCTCCCTTCTGTAATGAAAACTCATTTATCGTGTTATACGTGTAGTATACAACAGTTTTATAAGATGTACAATATACGTTTTTGCTACATTTTCCCTCTGATTTTTATGCACTTTTTTCAATTCATGTTCCTTGCTATTTCCCATTTTCTATTGTACAATAGAAATTAATGCGCACCATGGACCTTAATCAATCAATGGAGAATGAAAATGAGCACTTCAAACCATAACTTTAAAAATCAAGCCTACATGATCATCAAAGAACGGCTGATCAACTGCATCTATGAGCCTGGAAGCTTTTTAAACGAGGCGCAGCTTGCCGCTGATTTAGGCTGCAGCCGCACTCCTGTCCGGGAAGCTATCAGCCGGCTGGAATTTGACAATCTTGTTACGGTTGTTCCAAAGAAAGGGATCCATGTGTCCGACATTTCCCTGACAGATGTCCAGCAGATCTTCCAGGCCCGCCTTGAGATCGAGCCGGTAGCCTTAAGGATGGCCGCCCACAATCTGCCCCATGCAGAACTTTTAAGTTTTCGGGACAAATTCTCAGAAAGTCTTCCCCACATCCGGGACAGCTACCGTCTGGATACTGCCATGCATCTTTTTATTATTGAACACTGCGGAAACCGTTATATGATTGACATGATGCAGAGGGTCTTTGAGGACAATACCCGTGTTATTATCTCCAGCAAGCAAAACCAGATTCAGATTCACGATGCACGGCTGGAACATTTAGATATTATTGACGCTTTGATTGCGCAAGATACAGACAAGGCCGTACAACTGATGAAATCTCACATAGAATCCTGCCGCCGGGCGGCTCTGGACTATTTTTATGACATTCAGGCATACTCTGCAGTGCCGTCTTCATCATCCTACAAAGCAGTATTGGATAAGATCGAAAGTATCTAAAAAAAGCCATGGGATAACACATAAAATCCCATGGCTTTACTGTTTCATTTTAAACAGTCTTGTATTTTTTTCTCATCCATCCTGGAAATTCACCCAAAGCTTTGATCTCTCCGTCGGCTAAGCTTCTGTCAAAATCAAACCGATCATCCCGAAGGGCCACTACGGTCACTCCCGCCCGGCGCGCTGCCGTGATTCCCACCGTAGAATCCTCAATGGCAATGCATTCCTCCGGCAAAACCTTTAAAAGCTCGGCCGCCTTCAGATAAATTGCCGGATCCGGCTTACTTTTCTCCACACTCTCCCCGCTGATAATCAGGTCCAGATATGGCAGAACCCCTACCGCTCCAAGAATTTCCCTTACCTTGTCATAAGCCGTGGCAGAAGCTACAGCAGTCCGCATTCCCAAATCCTTTGCCCACTGTAATATAAAAAGAGTGTCTTCCCGAAAAATCTCCTGATACGAAACCGGATAGTCGTGAAAAGGTTTCCAGTTCCTTTCATAATCCTTCTGTGTTTCCTCCCAGCTTGTTCCTCTTCCAATGATTCCTGCAATTCTGGTCCACACATCCTTTCTGGTCCGCCCTACCACCTGATACATTTCCTCAATGGGCGTATTGGGACGAAAAGACAGAACATAACCATATACCCGCTGCATATTATAAGGCTCACTGTCCACAATCACCCCATCCATGTCAAAAATCAACGCCTTTTTTGCTGTTTCCATATTTCCCTATCCCTTCACAGCCCCGCTGGTAAGCCCTCGTACAAACTGTCTGGACATGCAGACAAACAGGATAATCAGCGGCGCAGACGCAATCATAAGCCCGGCAAGAGTCGTTGTATAGTCAATCTTTAAATCGCCTTTAAATGTCATAAGGCCAATGGGAATCGTCTGCAGAGCCTTATTATTTAAAAACACATTTGCAAACAAAAACTCATTCCACACAAAGTTCAGGTTCACAATAGCACAGGAAGCAAAAATCGGCTTGCTGATGGGTACAATAATCTTCGTAAAAATCTGGAAGCTGTTATATCCGTCCACCACTGCCGCTTCCTCTAACTCTCTGGGAATAGAAATAAAATATGCACGCATTAAAAATACTGTAAAAGGAATCCTGAATGCAATATAGGGTAAAATTACTGCTGCATAAGTATCATAAATCTTCAAAGCCCTCAGAATCTTGTATAAAGGAACCAGTGCCACCTGCTCCGAGAGCGCCATGCCGCCCAGGACAATAATAAAGATAAGATTACTTCCCTTTGCACGAAACCTCGTCAGTCCATAGGCCAGAAAAGAGGATGTCACCAAAATTCCGGACAAAGAAATCACACTGACCAGCAGAGAATTGCCAAAATATTTGTAAAGTCCCAGATTCCATGCTTTCAGATAATTCCCAAACTGCCAGACTTTAGGAAGGGCAAGAGAGTTTTTAAAAAGCTCCTGATTGGTCTTTAATGAATTTAAAAGAATCCATGCCAAGGGAGCCACAATGATAATTCCCAGAATCACACATAACAGATTCAGCAGTATTGCGATGCTGTTCTTCTTCATTCCCTCACCTCCTAGTCCTGTCCTGATCTGGTTACCCGAATCTGGATAACCGAGAGTGTCACTGTAATCACAAAAATAAACACACCCGTCACTGCCGCCATCCCCAGATCATCATGAAGAAACGCCTGCTGATATAAAAATAGTCCCAACACCTGGGAGCTGTTTCCCGGTCCTCCTGCCGTGGTGGCATACACCTCCGTATACAGCTTAAAAGCGCCGATTACGGTAATGATTGTGCAGACTAAAAGTTGTTCCTTTGCCTGCGGAATCATGATACTGACAGCCCTTCTGACCGGACCAGCCCCGTCAATGGCCGCTGCCTCCAGATAATCCTGGGGTACATTCTGAAACGCCACTACCATCAAAAGTGTAATATATCCCGTAAACTGCCATTGACTCATTGCGATCACACAGTATATTGCGATCTTAGAATCTCCCAGCCATCCGTATGTAGGCAAGGAAAATGCCCTTAAAATATTGTTGATAAAACCAATATTAGGCTCATAAATAAAGGTAAACATCAATCCCACTGCAGTGAGAGAAATCAACGCCGGAATGTAATACAGATTCCGGAAAAACCCCTTAAATCGATCTCCAATAGCGCTGCTTTCTAAAATCAGCGCCAGCACGGTGCCAAACCCCACCTGTACTACCAGAGAAACCACACAATATGCAATATTATTTTTCAGCATAATCGGAAGAACCTGATCGGAAAAAAATCGTTTGTAATTATCTGCTCCCACAAAGGCTGCTCCTGATGAATAAGAGGACAGCCTAAAAAAGCTGTATCCAATATTCATCAGAACCGGAATATACACAAAAAATAAAACCATGATCACTCCGGGCAGCATATACAAATATGGGGTATGTTTTTTTGTTCTCACTACCTTCACCTTCCTTTTCACATCTGTAAAAACATACTGTCTTTACGATTGCCTTCTAATACAGGCAGGTCTTATAAAAGAGCCTGCCTGCCAAATATTTCTGCTGCTTTATTTCATTTATGTTGATGCCTTCATTTATGGTGGTGCCGCGAAAACGCGGCATGAGGGGTTACTGGGCAGTTGTTCCTACAAGACTCTGGGCTTCTTTTGCTTTTGCCTGAATTTTTTCCATCACTCCCTGGGGCGTAATATCTCCGTTGGTCAGATCTGAGACCGTTGTCAAATATTCATCGCAGACGGTTGAATACAATGCATTGTCCAGCCATGCGCTCATTGCCTTTGCATCCATAACCGCCTGATAGCCGTCCAGCAAAGCCACGTCTGTCAGACCCTCGGTTGTACCCTTGGCCGCATTAAACCAGCCGATTTCCTGACACTGCTGCGTACCTACTTCCTTGCCCAAAAACCATTTCAAAAATTCTACACATTCATCGGGATACTGAGTCTTGGAAGATACCACAAAGCCTTCCGGAACACCCGTTAAAATATCCTGATTTCCCTTTGCCCCTTCCACCTTCGGGAAGTTGAACATGCCAAATTCCATATCAGGGTTATCCATCTTAATATAAGGAATCTCAATCAGCTCTGCATAATACATGGCGCCGAGCTCCATTACAAAGTTGGTTCTGGACATATCTGGTTTTACGCCGTTAGGATTCTCCGTCATGTAAGGAAGAAGGGCCTGATAATGCTCCAGCGCCTCGATATAACCTGGATCCGTAAACTCGCCGCTGGTTGGATCATAGTCCTTTGCCCTTACGTCATCCGGAACAAAAATCTGGTTAAGGGTTCCCATATAGTGGGAAGCTGACCAAGGTTCCTGGTTTCCAAATGCAATGGGAGTGATCCCTGCTGCCTTTAAAGTCTCGCAGGCAGCTATCAGCTCATCCCATGTCTTGGGCGCCTCCAGCCCGTTTTCATCAAACATCTTTTTGTTATAGAAAAACAATTTACAGTCCAGACGGAATGGGATTCCATAAACCATGCCGTCTTTGTTTGTGTACTGTTCCATCTGAGACTCAATCAGGGAATCCTTCCACTCCGGGTCAGCCTCCAGATAAGGCGTCAGGTCTAAAATCAAACCTTCCCGGATAAATCTCTCTGTAAAATCACCGACCCAGCTAAAGAAAATGTCCGGCGTATCATCTCCTCCTACAACAATCTTGATCTTTTCCTTATATTCCTGATTCTGAGCGCTAATAATCTCAAACTTAATATCCGGGTGAGATACTTCATACTCATGAAGCTTCGACTCAATAAAGCTATTATACGGTTCATCCGGAAACCGGTGCATGAATTTAATGACTTTCTGATCACCGGATGCTGCCGGAGCTCCTCCTGCCGGGGCATTTCCCGACTGTGTTCCTCCTGCCGGCGGCGCGTCACTGCCTCCCCCTGAACATGCAGCCGCAGACAGCACCATCACCCCGGCCAGCATCCCGCACAAAGCCCTCTTTAACCACGTTTTTTTCATAAATACTCTCCTTTCCTTAAGTCTCTCCTTTTATGCGGAGAGCTTTTTATAATTTTATAGTAATTATTGACTGCGCACTAACCATTCATTACCTGCTGATCCTGATCTGACAGCTCCACCGCCTTGCCATGGCCAAAGGAACCATCCCTCTGACACTGGCGGGAAGAAAATACAGCCGCCCGATAAAGGCTTAACCGTATCAGCATATCCTTATAGTCCTTTGCCCTGACGATTCCTTGAACTCCGGAATCCTTTCCAAAATCCATTGCCATGGAAATCCCATCCAGATAATTCACCAGAAAACAGGTAATAAAAGAATCGCCTGCCCCCATAGTATCCCTTGCCTTTACCAGACAAGGGGATTGTTCATAGAAATCCCCATCTGCCATCACACAAGCGCCTTTGCTTCCTCTGGTGGCAATCACCATGTGCTTACATCCAAATTCTGTAATCTTGTCCATAACCTTGCGGATCTCCTCCTCTGCCATCCCTCCGCAGGAAATCACCGCACAGTCAAGATACGGACAGCATTTCTTCAGATATTCCTCCTCATAGCTGTCAGAAAAATCCATGGATACAAACTTTCCTGTTTCCCGTATTTTAGACAGCTCTGATTCCATGAAGCTGTATATACTGGTATGTACCAGATCAAAACCGGAAATATACTCCTGATCGATTTTCGTCAGCACCGGCGGCTTTATCCTGGATATCCCGCCTTTGTTTCCCTGAAGAAATACCCGATCCCCATCCACTAGCTGTACACGGGCGCATCCGTTCTCTCCCTGCTCCATTCTGCAATGAGAAATATCAATCCCCATATTCCTCACAACAGAATATACATGCCGTCCCACCTCATCATCACCAAAGGTTCCCAGATAGGCTGCCTCCGCCCCCAGCATTTTGCCAAAGACCGCAATATTCAAAGCATTACCGCCTGGATAAATGGTACGTATGTGGAGATATTTGTCACATACATTATCTCCAATACCCAATACTCTGATCATAGTCTCCTCCATGTATTGTTCTAATGTTTTCATTGTGTTTCTTATTTGTTCTATTTTGTTATAACATAAATACTACAATTAATCAAGTATTTGTTCTTATTTTTTTCATTTTTTCCACCACTAATTATATTCTTCTTTTTCTTCTTGTTATTTTGACTAATTCACTCTCTGTCTTTTATTAATATTCTGTCTGAACCGCTTAAGAAAAGCTGTCTTTTCCGGTCTGATAATGTCTTCTGCCACCCCCCTGACACCCTATCCCCCAAAGCTTAAATTCCCAAACCTGATAATAAAATAGTTACAGTCCGCTTTTCTCCGCCTCATGAACTGCAACATAAAATAAACCTGCCCGAAAAGCCTCTTTCCGGACAGGCCGCATCTCTGTCAATTTACCTTATTCCCATTCACAATACAGCGTACAGCCGACGAATACTCTGCCTTACTGAAGCAGAAGGATCCATGAAATACCTGCCGTCTGTTATCTCCAAGGATAAATATCCTTTGTAATCCATCAGAGCAAATTCCTCCAGATATTTTTCCATGTCAAGAACTCCGTCTCCCCATGCCAAATGCCCTTTAGGCGCCCCGTCAATAAAATGGACGTGCACCAGCTTGTCTCCCAGCTCCTTTATATACTGTCCGGGTGTCTCCCCTGCCAATGCCATAGGTATGGTATCAATCATCCCCCCAATAAAAGGATGATCTAACTCCTTCAGCATTTGGGTAAGGGTAGGAAGGTCATATACCAAGTTACTTTCGTCCCGTCGAAGCACCTCCAAAGCCAGTGTAACCCCATAATGTGAGGCCAGCTCCCCTAAACCGTAAAGATTTTCTGCCGCATGATTCCATGCCTCTTTCTCGTCACTGCCGTCAAAATACCCGGTGCCTGTTGTCACCAGCACCTTCTCACACCCCATCTCCCCGGCTATCCGGATGCTGTCTTCAAAGAAACGCACACTCCTCCTGCGCGCCTCATGGGAAGGCGCTGCCAGATTGACCGGATAAACACATTGCTCCGGGGTAAAGCATACCAGCCGAAGCCCTCTGACTTCAATCTCCCGCCGTACAGCCTTTATATCCCGATAGGTCATATCCTCCATATGGAAATGGGGCGCAGCTCCCCACAGTTCAATGTTCTTAATCTGGTTCTCCGCCGCATCATCCAAAAACCGCGTCAGCGGAAAGTATTTATATTGGATGTTCATTACGGCAATCTGATCCCGGCTGATTGTTCTCATTCTTCCCTCACCATACTGTTTGTCAAAATCTTATATTCATAGCGGTCTGCATTGATGATCTCCTTACCGCTGTATATGGGATCTCCCACGGCATCATAGGCGATATCCTTCGACAAAATCAGCGCGTCATGCTCCTTGATCTCCAGCCATTCCGCTTCTTCCCTGGTGGCATAGCACACTCCGATTGTCTTACTGCCGCTGCTTAATTCAATTCCGTGATCCCGCAGAATCTGATGCAGAGACCTGTTTAAATCTTCTGCCAGAAGATAAGCAAACTTCTTAGGAAAGTGATTTTCTTCCAAAACCACCGGAACATCATTACAGTATCGAAGCCGCCGCATCCGGATTACCTTATCATCCTCCTGAAGACGCAGATACTTAATATCTGAAGGCATGGCCTTCACCAGCTCTGCAGATAAGAACTTTGTTCCGGGGCGGCTTCCTTCCAGCTCGCAGCTCTGTGAAAATCCCATAAAGCTGTTTAGGCTCCTTGATATTTTCTTGTCTGACACAAAGGTTCCAATCCTCTGCTTTCGAACCAGAATCTCCTCATCCACTAAAAGCTCTAATGCTTTTCGGATTGTAATCCTGCTGACTCCGTAAGCGCTGCTTAACTCCAGCTCTGTGGGAATCCTGGAATTGGCCAGAATCTCCTTCCTCTCAATCTTAGACTTAATATCTCCGGCAATCTGAATATAAAGGGGAACCACCGTGTCCCGTACCACTTCTGACATAAAAACCTTCCTTTCCAAAGCATACCAGACAATAATACCATATGTATTACAAAAAGGGCTTTAGATGATATAATATGATATTATTCATCATACCATACGGAATGTTTTTATGCTATGGAAATCATCGAAGATTTACCGGAAATTAATAATCCAGCCGACGGTAATACCTGCGAATCGGCAAAGGATGCCTGCGGCAATGCTCTAAATGTACATTGATCCTCTGGAATGCCGAGCGCATCACAATCGGAGACAACATTCCTCTAAACTCCTGACTGATTCCCTCCAGTTTAAAATTCTTTGTGTCGAACACAATCACCTTGGCGCTGATGGTATTCACAAACTTTTCTACCCGTTCCATCTGGGGCCTTGCCATATCCTCTCCCTTAATCAAAATAACCGGAATATCCCTCTCGATTACTTCTAAAGTTCCGTGGAAGAAATTAGCCGCCGATATAGGTCTTGTACGCATCCACTGCATTTCTTCCATAATGCACATGCCGTAGCAGACAGCCCAATCCTCCAGATTGCCGGCTCCTACCAGATATGTGAGAGGTTCATCACAATACTGTTCTGCATAAGCCTTGGCATCTGCGTCTGCATCTTTATAAATCTGCACCACATTATCCGGCATATGGACAATCTCCTGGAAAAATTGATCATACTTATCAAATTGCCCGGCATTTTTCATAAAACGAAGGGTCACTGTATACCAGAAATAATAACCTCCGCCTACTGTTGTTACCAGATAATCGCTTTTCTCATACAAGGGAGTTCCTTCCTTCTCCACATACCCGATCACCTTAGCTCCCATGGCATGGGCCTTGTCCACTGCTTCCACCACTTCCTTTGTGTCTCCGGAAATAGACTCGATTACCACAATGGATCTCTCATCAAAAAAAGGATTTCCTACCAGATTAAAATCTGCCGCATTCTCGATAAAAAGAGGAAGCTTTGAGCCAAGCTGTTTTGCAATATGCATCATCTGATTGGCATACAGTACAGTTCCGCCGATTCCAATGTAAAAAATATTAGAATACCCATTGCTGCAGACCTGATCTACAAATTTCTCTACCTGAGGAATAATATCTATTCCGTTCTGATGTTCCCGTCTTATTTTCTCCTGGTCAAAATTAAACATACTTTCCTCCGTTCTTTACACTTCCAGACGTTTCTCAAAATTTCCCATAACCATATCCGGCGACATAATCTGTACAAATGCACAGGGGTCTTCCTGACGAATCAGTTTTTTTAATGTCTGCAGCTCGTATTTATTGACCACCACCATATGTACTACTTCGTCTGAATGGCTGTACTCCCCCCAGCCGTTCCAGCTTGTAACCCCCCTGGCTACCGTTCGGTTAATCCGTTCTCCAAGCTCTTTATTTTTCGTGACAATAAACGCTGAAACCTTGATATTCTGATCATGCACCCGATCTACCATAATTCCCGACATAATGGAAAAAACCATAGAATAAGCTGCCACTTCCAGGTCGTACCGCACTGCCGCAATCAGATAAATGCACAGATTGATCATTACACTCAGCTTTCCCACTCCAAATTCCGGATAATTTTTTGCACAATACATGCCCACAATATCCGTCCCGCCGCCAGAGCCTCCGGCCCGCAAAGTCATGCCTACTCCCCACCCCGACAAAGCGCCTCCAATCATACAATTCAGCAGCATATCATCTAGCAAAAGTTCTTTAGGGGCCGGTATCACTACCAGAAGAAACGACTGAATGCAGACCGCAATAACCGTCCGGTACAGGAACTTTCTCCCAATGCTCTTATAGCCCAGAACAAACAAAGGCAGATTGATACACCAGAAAATAATTCCCGTAACATCAATGGTCTCCGGCATGGGCATGTGCAGCGCTTCTGTCAGAAACAGCTTTACAAGTTGAGATACCCCTGTAAAGCCTCCGCTGTACAGCCCGGCCGGAACCAGAAACCACCGGTAAGCCGCCGCAAAAAACACAACGCCTAAAATCGCCTGGAGCATGTGGGAGGTTTCTTTTTGTATCTGATTCTTCATATATTAATATTCAAGCTTCCACATATATCTTCTCTGGGTCAGAGGATGATTCCGCTTAATGGCAAGCTGCTCTGCATATACCCGCAGAACCGCAGAAAGTACCATGGGATTGAAATACTCTGCGACAGAAGCCGGAAGCTCGGAAGCAATTCCAAAATCCTTGCCGTCCAAAACTGTGGTCTTTGCCTGGAAACGATTCAGGAAATCCAGTGCGCGGGAATCCAATGCACGGGTGCGTCCCTCGTTCATCAACAGGATAAACGGCACATCCTTATCCACAATCTCAAAAGGACCATGGAAAAATTCTCCGTCATGGAAGGAGCCGGAGTTCACCCACTGCATTTCCATCAACAGGCAAATGGAAAAGGCATATGCCACCTCTTGGGTTGCACCAGAACTCATCACATAAACTACCGGGGCATCTTTATAATCCTCTGCAAAATTCTGTGCTGCCGGAACCACAAAGGATACTGCCTTTTCAATCAGATCATACACCTTTCCAAATGCAGCCTGCATATCATCATAACGGTCGTATCCCTCATACTGATTGAGAATCTCCACTGCCAAACCCAGCACCTTGGTCATCTTCTCCAACTTAGCAGCATAGTTCTTCTCAAATCCATGTAAAACCACATAATGAGCATTCTTTGCCAGCAGAGACCCGTCTACATGGGTCACGGCAATCACCTTTGCACCCAGTTCCATGGCCTTTTTGGAGGCCGCTACAGTCTCTGGTGTGGTTCCTCCCAGAGAACAGGTAATCACGATAGCGGTTTCGTCCACGGCTACCGGAGTGGCATGAAGAAACTCATTGGCAGTGTAATGGCCAACACGGATATTGCGGGCATTGGCCTCCAGAAAATATTTCCCCGGATACAGCTCTGCTTTTGATGCTCCGCAGCCAACAAAATATACGGACTTTACTACTGCTACTTCCTTCTTGATTGATTCAATAATCTGCTTTGGTTCCATGGTTACTTACCTCCTTCTTTATATGATACATTTATATAACAATATATACATTTTGTCAATACTATTTGTATAAATTAATTTTATTTTATCATATTAAATAATACAATATATATCATTTTAAAATGATATTATTATATCTTGTTTACATTCCAGATAATCCCTGAATCAAAAAGGGGCACCGCTCAATCATCTAATGTGATGATTGGGCGGCACCCAAAATCAAAATCCATATTAAAGCTCTTTTCTTTCCGTATGAACCATAATCTGCTTATAAGGGATCACGATCCCCTCCTCATCAAACCGAAGCTTAATTGTCTCAATAATATCCCACCGGGCCGGCCAATATTCTTCCCGCATCATCCAGCCGCGCATTCCCAGAATCACGGCACTGTCCCCCAGCTCTTTTACAAAAACCCGCACCCCATCCTCCTGAATAACCTGAGAATGGTTCTCCAGAATTTCCAAAAGAATCTCCTTTGCCCGTTTCAGATCCGACCCATAGTCTATATTAACCTCCAAATCAAGCTGTCTCTTGTCCTGGGCTGTCACATTGATCACCGTGGCATTGGCCACCGTACCGTTGGGAATCGTCACTTTCCGGTTATCTACCGTAATCAAAGACGTATACACCAGCCCAATATCCTCCACGGTTCCTTCCACATCTTTGCAAATAATATAATCCTGCAAGATAAAAGGCCGCGTCACCATGATCAGAATCCCGCCCGCCACATTGGACAAGCTTTCCTTTAAAGACAAGCCGATTGCCACGCCTGCAGAGCCCATCAGCGTTACAATGGAAGCAGAAGGCACTCCCAGCTTTTCCGCCGCAATAAAGATCACCAAAGCATACATACAGGCATTGAGACTGGTCAGCAAAAATTTGTTGACATTTTCCTCCAGACTCATCCGATCAAAGGTCTTTTTTAAGATTCCCCGTACCGCCCGCACCAGCCGAAAACCTATGACCAAGATCAGAACAGCAGTCAGAATCCGCCAGAACGCCCCTTTCACCCCTGACGTAAAATGGTTTTTTAACGTATCAAGAATCCAACTGGGCTCCAGCTCAAGCCTTGCCTCCTGCTGCCACACTGCCAGCTTTTGTCCCATAGTTGCAATAACCGTACCGCACATACAATTCCTCCCCGGAAATTTTCCTGTCATACTTTCTTATTTTTAGCTTTCTCTTTATACTTCCTCTCTTTTTTGCTTAAGCGGCTCACATTTTCCCCATTCCCTTCTCAATCTGCCTTCCAATCTCCCTTTCTTCTTCTGAAAACAACAAATTCTGATTGTATTGATAATATCTTTCACACTCATATTCCTGTAAAAATCCCACACTGTAAAAGCCTGTGTTCAGTTCTGTCAAAAACAGTGCCATCTCCTGCCCGTTCCCAAAAGCTGCTTCCATAAAATCAAAAGCATACTCCAACCCTTGCCCGGCATTTTCCAAAAGGGCCTCATATCGGTCGCTGTCCTCCCCAAACATTTCCTGAATCTTTTTCCACACTTCCTCCGCTGTGAAAAGCCCCATCTTCTGCAGCTCCAAAAGCTGATCTTCCAGAGAAACGCTGACATCCCGGCAGGTCTTAAGCGCCTCTCGGGAAAGAAGCCCGTTTTCCCTCTTTTTCTCCCACCTGCCCCGAAATGCCTCTGTCATATGGGAAAATGCACATATGGCCGCTCCTCCTGTTCCCGTTTTCTCTCTTTCTCCCAGGCCAAACACCTCTGCTTTCCCCAGTTCCCTCAGCTCCTTTTGCTGCATCTCCATCCGCTCTCCCATGCTGCTTACCCTTCTCAATCGCTCATTAAGCCCGGACAGCAAAATGCCTACTACACTGACTCTCTCGTCAAAGGCTGCGCGTTCTAGTTTTTCATACACCTCCATAGGTGTCTTTCCCTCTAAAATCCGCTCCACCTGATAATCATTCTGATACTTGCGGTATAGCTCCAGATACCCTGCAAAATCCCGTGCAATCTTGGGGAACTGCACATATTCGGAAACCAGCTCCCGATCTGCAGCCATTCCTATCTGATCATACACAGAAAGAATCCAGGACAAATCTTCCCACCCCCTTGGAGTGACAAAAAGCTTTCCGTCCACTGTAGTCTCAATCCTGCTGAAATTCTGTGGACGCGCACTTAAATAAGCCTCTATTGCCGGATGAATATTGGCCTGCACTGCATATTCCTTCCATGCATCAAAATCCGGCTCCACATCAATCCTTCGGATTCGGTCCAAGGTCACAATATCAAATTCCCTTACAGACTTATTGTACTCCGGCGGATTGCCTGCCGCAGCAATCACCCATCCTTCCGGAATCTGATGGTTTCCAAAGCATTTCCCCTGAAGAAACTGCAGCATAGCCGGCGCCAAGGTCTCTGACACACAATTAATCTCATCAATAAACAAAATTCCCTCATCCAGCCCGGTTGTCCTCATTTTTTCATATACCGAAGCCACTATCTCACTCATGGTATACTCGGTAGCTGAAAATTCCTTCCCGCCGAACTGCCTTTTCTCTATAAAAGGCAATCCGATGGCACTCTGGCGGGTATGATGAGTAATCGTATAAGACACCAGCCCAATCTGGCATTCCTGGGAGATCTGCTCCATAATCTGTGTTTTTCCCACCCCAGGCGGCCCAATCAGAAGTATGGGCCTTTGCCGAATGCGGGGAATCACATAAGATCCATCTTCATCCTTCTTAAGATAAGCCTGGATCGTATCCTTGATTTCCTGCTTTGCACGCTTAATATTCATAACCGTCTGCTGCTCCTTCCTTATTTTTTAAGTCAGACTCTCTGCAATATCTGCCCTGGTTCTAAAATCACCTTCATCGCCCAGTTCGGAACCGAAACATCTGTATACTGATCCTTCACAAACACAAAAGCCGTATCATACACGCGCCGCTTCACTGGATAGATCCCCTCTCCGTCTGTAAAGTATAAAAGCCCCCGAAGCCGGTGAAATTCTCCCCTTCCCATCATATTATCCACATACTCAAAGGCCGGCCGAAAATCCGTGCCGCCCTGGCCGATAATCGCAAAGTCTTTCATATATGCATTCATGTCCTCCCGACATGTAATCCTCTGATCCTGCCGTATCTTATCATCACACTGAATAATATGAATATTCACTTTCCGAAAATAACTGTCTGCCTCACACAGCACATCATATGTCTCCTCCAGAAACCGCCGCACCAATTCCCCTGAACAAGACATGGAAGTGTCGATCACGATAACAAAATCCTCAATCCGGCTGACCTCCCTTGACTCCAGAGGCTCTATTAAAGGCATATTTCCATAAAGAGACATACCATAGCTGTAGAACACATAATCAAAGGAATCCGGATCTACCTGCATCTCCTCCTTGAGCACAGAAAACTTCCTCAAAAACTCACGGTAATTGTACCTCTCCCTGTTCTCTACCTGTACATGCTCCAAAAGGCTGCGGGAATCTTCGTCCTGCTGATTCCCCATGGTCTCCATCTCGGTCTGCAGCCTTTCCCGGTTTTTGTTCCACTGATTCTGACGCACTACAGGAAGCTTAGGCTCCTCTCCTGGCAATTCCCAATACCCATGATCATCCACATAAAATTCTTCAGCCAGCCTGTCTCTCTGCCCATCCTGTATTTTTATGCCTTTCAAAACATGATAGACGCCCTCTGCATTCAGTACCTGCAGCTCCTTTCTCAGCCGGCCATACCAGTCCTGGCGATAAAGAGACGGCTGCCGGTGAATACAGCCCAGATACAGACCGTCAATCACAGACTCCGCCGCAATATCACAGGCCAGGTTCCAAAGCCTCTCCTCCCGTCTTCCCCGTGTATCCATATGACAAAACAGACAGTGAAGAACCATATGCAGATAGCAGCGGTTGACCCACACCCTTCCCTGCCTGAAAAGGCCGCATAAAAAGTCCGGATTATAATAAATCACAAATCCATCCGTTCCCACTCCCCGGCACTCCGGATCCGCCTCATACCCTAAGCTTCCTAAGGCCACATCCAAATAGCGCATATTCAGATACAGCTCATTTCTGGCATTAGAAAGGATGCGGGTACACAGTTCTGCCATGTTCAGTTCCTCCAGCTGCCTATGCCTTGTGGGATCTACCATAAATTCTCCATCTCCTCTCAAGCTATAATTCAAACCGCCTTTTCTTTCTCTGTTTTCCTTGCTCTGCGGTTTTCTGCCCGTCTCCCATCTTCCTTTTCATATTCCTATGCTGAAAATCCATCAGCCAGCTAACGGCCTGGGTATCCCCGGCCTGCTGAGCCATCTGAATCAATACATGTACTTGTTCTTCTAACCTTAAAACCGTCTCTGCCAGCCAGGGAATCCCTCCTGCTTCAAGATTCCCATATCCTCTCCCGCCCTGCATGTCTGCCGCTATCATCAGCCGTCCTGCAGTCTTCCACCGGTCTGCCACATATTCCCGGTACATTTCTTCATGTTTTTCTGAAAGTCCCAAAGGATAAAAAAGTCTTCCCAAAGCCAGTTCTGTCACCAGCTCCTCTGTCTCCTGCACCTTTACATGAGGAAACAGTTCATCGTATTTTTGGTACTGAAACTCAGTTCCTCCAAAACAGTACCGATATCGGTGTCCACAGCCATGGGTCTCTATATACAAGATTCTGGCCGGTGTATTTTCTACGGATTCCTCATAATATTCCGGGAAGATCAAGCGGGCTTCGCCTTTACCTTCTTCCGGCCGGATCCGAACCCGCAAGGTCTGTCTAAGCTCTGAAAGAAGTTCCTTTAAACAGGATTTTTCTCCTGCAAACACTGTAATATCCACATACTCTACACTTCCGGCCCCTGCAAACAAGCCGGTTCCCAAGTCCGTGGTTCTGCTGCTGCAGTGAAGACGGCGAAGTCGTTCACAGTTATAGAATCCATATGCGCCGATTTTTTTCAAATCTGCCGGAAGCCAGATTTCCTCTACACTGCTGCCTGCCAAAACATAGTCCCCCAGCTCTGTTACCGGATACCCATCCAGAATATCCGGGATTATCACCACTTGCTGCTGATCCTCTATCTTGTCAATCCGGACCGTTTTTCCTATAATTGTGTATGAAAGCTTCATAGGCTTTTTCTCTCACCTTTTTCTATTATTGTATCCTATTATGTCCTTCAAATGTTATGGTAATGCAGGATATCCCTGGCTTCATCATATCACATAAAAAAACAATGATAAAGGGATTTTCTGGTGAATCAATGAACCATTTTTTTAATTTCCCCGTTGCACCCATAACTAATTAATGCTATACTATACCAATATATCTGTATACCAAAAGCGGATCCCTATGATTAATCTCAACTTATGTTACTGTTCAGGGGGGGGCATCTTCTTGCCCGGCTCTGCCGTACAAGAAGCATCGGGTGTCCACCCGATGTGGAAAACTGGACGAAAATAGTCTTACAAGCGAGCTTGACGTCTGTTTTCGTCCAGTTTTCCCCGCCCCGTGAACTGTAACCAACTTATTAATACGAAAGGAACGACTATGACTAAAAACAAAAAATCCGCCTCTGGTCTGTCTGCCCCCTTCATGGCTGCAGCCTCTGGCCTTATCAACGGCGTTCTGAGCATTAGCCTGCTTCTTTTATTTATAGTATTTCCCTTAATCTGCCACAATTCCTACCTGGACATTCTGGAAACCAAATTCAATTTTTATCAAAAATGCATCGTGTCCATGTTGTCTGTTATGTTTCTTTTGGCAGTTATCCTGGCTGTCATTGACCTGATGGAATTTAAGGGTTCTCACACCCGTCATCTTTTTTCGAAAATAGTCCGGGCTGATAAAAAGACCCCTCTCTTTGCGGCTGACGCAGCAGTTTTTATATTCTGGGTATCTTCGGCCCTGTCCACCCTGCTGTCTCCTTATACAAAAGCTGCTTTTTATGGAAACAAAGGACGTTTTTCAGGACTTTTCCTGTTAAGCCTGTATGTAATTTCCTATTACCTTATCAGCCATTTTTGGAAACCAAAAAGATGGTGTGCAGAACTATTCCTGGCCAGCGGAGCGATTGTATGCATAATCGGTATCACAGACTATTTCCAGTTGGATATTCTAGGCTTTCACAAGCTGATTGATGTATCCCAGATCGCGATCTTTACGTCTACTATCGGCAATATCAATACCTACACAGCCTATGTGGGTCTTGTCATGGGCTTTTCTGCTGCCATGTTTGCTTTGGAGGACTCTCCCTTAAAAACGGTATGGTATTATCTCTGCCTGTGCGTCTCCTTTGCTGCTATTATTATGGGCTGCAGCGATAACGCTTATTTAAGCATGGCTGCCCTTTTCGGCGGGCTTCCCTTTTTGCTTTTTAAGACGCGAAAAGGCATTTTCCGTTACCTGACCATCACGGCCACCCTTTTTACCATCATCCAGGTCATTGATGTGGCCAATCATCTGTTTCCGGAAAGGGTTCTTGGCCTGGAAAGCCTTTTTCTGGTGATTGTCAACTTCCGGGGCCTGCCTTTTGTGGTACTTTTTTTCTGGGTAATTGCGGCTGGGTATGGCTTGATGTCCAAATACTTTGAAGCTGCAGCCCCGGTTCTTTCAGGCGGAACAAAAACCGTCCGGGTATGGGCTGTCTTAATGGCCGCAGGCATAGGAGTTCTCTGTTTTATGTTCTTTGACGCCAATGTTGCCAATCATGCCGACCGATACGGCCCACTTCAGTCCTATCTTGTTTTCAGCAATGAATGGGGAACCAACCGCGGCTATATCTGGAGAAGGTCTTTGCAGCTTTACCGGGAATTTCCCTTGCTTCAGAAGCTTTTTGGATATGGCCCGGATACTTTTGGACTTTTGGCAAGGGGAACCATTCTTGAGGAAATGGTGGCTGCCACAGGGCAGATTTTTGACAGTGCACACAATGCGTTTATACAGTACCTGCTGACAATCGGATTTGCAGGCTCTGCCGGATATCTGGCCTTTCTCATTGCCGCTATGTACTGTATGGGGAAGAATCAATCCGGGGAAAGCTTTATCTTCGGCGCTCTGTTTGCCAGTGCCTGTTATGCTTTGCAGTCTACGGTAAATATCGACCTGCCGATTGTCACCCCGGTTCTGTGGCTGATGCTCAGTATCGGTATGGCAGGATGTCGTTTTTCTGCACCTAAATTGATCTGCATAACATAAAGAGGGCTGCCCTGCGGCAGCCCCTTATATTTCCTTCTAATATGAAAGCTTATGAATAAAACAATCTGTTGACTGCGCTGAAAATCCCTCTTATAGACGCCCTGGTAATATTGGAGCTGATTCCCACTCCGTAGGTCACTTTTCCGCTCTCCTGATCCATCAGATGAATGTAGGAAGCTGCCTGTGCGTTGGAGCCGGCACGCAAAGCATGCTCATTGTAATCCAGCACCTTAATCTGAATCCCCAAAGTTTCCTCTAAGCCTCTCTGCACAGCATCAATCGGTCCGTTGCCCACACCTTCAAAGACCTTCTCAATTCCATGGTCCGTGTAAGTAACCTTGGCCAAGGTGGCATACACATCCTTCTCCACCTCTGTGTCTGTAATATGGCATTTTCTAAAGTGCAGAGGCTCCTTTTTATCCAGGTAACAGCGGCGAAATTCATCCATAATCTGCTCCGGGGCAACCTCTCCCTGCTGTTCTGAGATCTTCTGAATCACATCAGCAAATTCTTTATGCATACCTTTGGGAAGCCTAAAGCCATAGAAGGTATCCATAACAAAGGCCACACCTCCCTTGCCGGACTGGCTGTTGATCCTGACAATAGGCTCATACTCCCTTCCGATGTCAGAAGGATCAATGGGCAGATAGGGAACCTCCCAGTATTCTCCGCCCCGCTCCTTAAGAGCCTGTATTCCCTTGTTGATTGCGTCCTGATGAGAACCGGAAAATGCAGTAAATACTAATTTTCCTGCATAGGGATGGCGCGGGTCAATCTGCATTTTCGTACAGCGCTCATACACCTCTGCAATGGAACGGATATTCTCAATAGCCAGCTCCGGATTGATTCCCTGGGAGAACATGTTGTAGGCCAAGGTCAGAATATCCACATTTCCTGTACGCTCACCGTTGCCGAACAGCGTTCCCTCCACACGCTCAGCCCCTGCCAAAAGCGCCAGCTCCGTGGCCGCCACCCCGGTACCCCGGTCATTGTGAGGGTGTACACTTAAAATAATGCTGTCCCGATCCTTAAAATGCCGGTTCATCCATTCAATCTGATCTCCGTAAACATTGGGAGTATTCATCTCCACTGTGGATGGCAGATTAAAAATAATGGGCCGCTCAGGCGTTGCCTGCCCCCAGGCATCCTGCACTGCCGTACAGACCTCCAGGGCATAATCCATCTCGGTTCCTGTAAAGCTTTCCGGAGAATACTCCAGCAGAATATCCCCGTCATAGCCTGCTGCATACTTCTTTACCAGCTCGGTTCCCTCAACGGCAATCTGCTTGATTTCTTCCTTATCCTTGTGAAAGACAACATCCCGCTGCAGTGTGGAGGTAGAATTATAAATATGCACGATCACTTTCTTAATTCCCTGAATCGCCTCAAAGGTTCTCTTGATCAGATGTTCGCGGCACTGAACTAAAACCTGTACCCGCACATCGTCCGGAATCAGCTTTCTCTCTACCAACTGACGCAGAAAATCATACTCAATCTGAGAAGCAGCCGGAAATCCTATCTCAATCTCCTTAAATCCAAGCTTTATAAGCATGTTAAAAAATTCAATCTTTTCTTCTACCACCATGGGTTCAATCAAAGCCTGGTTTCCGTCACGCAGATCCACGCTGCACCACATAGGTGCCTTCTGAATCTGATTTTCCGGCCACTTTCTCTCCGGATAATCCAGAACCGGAACCCTTCGATATCTTTTATAATTCAGCATGTTTTCCTCCATTCTGTGCATGTTTCACATCGCATCGTACTCTTGGTATAGCATAAAGCCATCTTCATTCATAGGGGGTTACTGTACGTGCCCCTGCTGCTTCATGACCTCAATCACCTGATCCACATATTCCTCACACAGTTCCTTGCTGGGCGCTTCCACCATGACCCGCACTACAGGCTCTGTCCCTGACTGACGCAGAAGGATACGGCCGTCGTCTCCCAGCTTTTTAGCCACTTTTTCTACTTCCTCCTGAACCTTAGGGTCATCCTGTGCCTGCTGTTTGTCGTGAACACGGACGTTCTTTAAGACCTGCGGGAAGATCTCCACCTCAGAGGCCAGCTTGCCTAATGCCTCTTTTTTCTCCAGCATCACTTCCATTACCTTCAGAGAAGTCAAAATTCCGTCTCCCGTGGTAGCGTGTTTGCTGAAAATAATATGGCCGGACTGCTCACCGCCCAGGCAGTTTCCATATTTCACCATGTTTTCATAAACATACTTATCCCCTACAGCCGTCTTTTCATAAGAAATGCCTTCCCGGTCAAATGCTTTGTAAAGACCGAAATTCGACATGATTGTAGTCACAACCGTATTGTTGAGAAGTCCGCCGTTTTCCTTCATGTATTTTCCGCAGATATACAGAATTTTATCGCCGTCCACTACCTCTCCGTTTTCGTCTACTGCTATACAGCGATCCGCGTCTCCGTCATAGGCAAATCCCACATCACACCCGTTTTTCTTCACAAATTCCTGCAAAACCTCAATATGGGTGGAGCCGCACTTGGTATTAATATTCAGGCCATTAGGACTGTTGTTCAGCACATAGGTCTCTGCTCCCAAAGCATCAAATACATTTTTGGCAATGGCAGACGCACTTCCGTTGGCACAATCCAAGGCAACCTTCCGGTTCTTAAAAGACCGGGTGGCCATGGAAATCAGATAACCGATATACCGGTTTCTTCCTGCCGCATAATCCGTAGTACGCCCGATCTTATCCTTCATGGCAAATGGAATGTCTCCCAGCTCACCATCCAGATACCGCTCGATCTCCTCGATTACCATCTCCTCCAGCTTCTCGCCCTTGCCGTTTATCACCTTAATCCCATTGTCATAATAAGGATTATGACTGGCTGAGATCATAATGCCGCAGTCAAACTCCTCGGTTCTTACCACATAGGATACACTGGGTGTTGTTGTCACATGAAGCAAATATGCATCTGCACCGGAAGCTGTCAGCCCGGCTACCAGGGAATACTCAAACATATAGCTGCTTCTTCTGGTATCCTTACCAATGGCTACACGGCATCTTCCCTCCGGGTTTTGCAGGCTGGCCTTACATCTTTGGCCATAATACCAGCCCAGGAAACGTCCCACCTGATAAGCATGCTCCACGGTCAGAGTTACATTTGCCTCCCCGCGGAAACCATCTGTTCCAAAATATTTTCCCATAATCTTATCGTCTCCCTTTCTGAATCCTTAATTATCCGAATTCTCTATCACATCTAAAAAACGCCTCAGTGCATCCTGCCAGTCCGGCAGGCGCACAAATCCTTTTTCTGTCAGCTTTTCCTTGCTCATCCGGCTGTTGGCCGGACGTTTGGCCCTGGCAGCAAAGGCTTCACTGCTGACAGGCGTCACCTGGACCTTAAGCCCTGCCTGACGGAAAATCTCACAGGCAAACTCATACCAACTGCACTCTCCCTCATTGGTGGCATGATATCGTCCATAATGTTCGGTCTGAACCATATCCACCAAGAGCCGGGCCAAATCATAGGTATAAGTGGGAGAGCCGACCTGGTCATCTACCACGCTGACAGCACCTTTTTCCTTTCCCAGCCGCAGCATGGTCTTGATAAAATTCTTGCCTGCCGCGCCGAATACCCAGGCAATACGAATAATATAGTACCGATCCAGCAGCTCCTCAATAGCCAGCTCACCTTCATATTTGGTTTGACCATATACATTAAGAGGAGCCCGCTCATCATCCGGCTCCCAGGGGCGGGTTCCCTGCCCGTCAAACACATAATCCGTGCTGATGTACATCAGCTTTACCCCTGCGTCACGGCATGCCTCTGCCACATTGCGGGTTCCCTCCCCATTAATCCTCCTGCACAGCTCTGCCTGATCCTCTGCTGCATCTACTGCAGTATATGCAGCACAGTGAATCACTGCGTCAGCTCCGGCCCGGCCGATTACACTCCGGCATTTTTCTGGATCTGTAATATCCATTTCCTCCACATCCACGCCGATTCCCTCTAATCCCTGCCGCTCTAATTCATTCATCAAATCTCTGCCAAGCTGTCCCTTGGCGCCGGTCACTAAAACTTTCATTCCCATGTCCGTCTGATCTCCTAATCTGCCTGCAGTCTCTCCCCATACATTTTGTCAAAATAGCTGCTGTACTCACCGCTGATAATATGCTCCCACCACTCACGGTTGTCCAGATACCAGCGAATTGTCTGCTCGATTCCTGTATCAAAATTATATACCGGCTCCCAGCCCAGCTCTCTCTTTAGTTTTGCCGGATCAATGGCATAACGCATATCATGCCCAGGACGATCTGTCACATATTTAATCAGGCTTACCGGCTTATCCAAAACACGCAGCACAGTCTTCACCACCTGCAGATTGGTTCGCTCATTATGCCCGCCAATATTATAGACACAGCCATTCCTGCCCTTTTTAAGAATCAGGTCAATAGCCTGACAATGATCATATACATGAAGCCAATCCCGCACATTGGCCCCGTTTCCATAAACCGGAAGCTCCTCGTCTGCAAGGGCACGGCTGATCATCAAAGGAATCAGTTTCTCAGGGAACTGATACGGCCCATAGTTGTTGGAACACCGGGAAATAGAGACCGGAATGCCGAAGGTCCTGTGATATGCCATCACAAAAAGATCCGCACTTGCCTTGGAAGATGAATAGGGACTGGAGGTATGAAGCGGGGTTTCCTCAGTAAAGAACAGATCCGGACGGTCCAGCGGCAAGTCACCATAGACCTCATCAGTAGACACCTGGTGAAAGCGCTGAATGCCAAACTCACGGCAAGCATCCAGCAGCGTGGTAGTTCCCAAAACATTTGTCCGCACAAAAATCCCCGGATCACTGATTGAGCGGTCCACATGGCTCTCAGCGGCAAAATTCACAATCACATCCGGCTTCTCCGTTTTAAATAAATCAAATATAAAATCCCGGTCTGCAATATCACCCTTTACAAACCTATAATTCGGCTTGTCCTCAACCGGCTTTAAGGTCTCCAAATTGCCTGCATAGGTAAGGGCATCCAGATTTATAATTACATCCTCAGGATACCGTTCTACCATATAATGTACAAAATTTCCGCCGATAAACCCGGCTCCGCCTGTTACAATAATTTTCATAGTCTCTTTCTTCCTTTCTGTCCTTCAATCCTCAATCTACAGATTGTGAAGCTTATCTATATATTTGCCGTCAAGCACATCCTTTAGATACTGTCCATACTGATTCTTCTTCAATATCTCGTAGGTTTCCAATACCTGCTCTCTGCTGATCCAGCCATTATGCCAGGCGATCTCCTCCAGGCAGGCAATCTTCCGGTGCTGATGATCCTCAATGGTTTTGACGAAATTGGTTGCCTCCACCAAAGACTCATGAGTTCCTGTGTCAAGCCAGGTAAATCCCTGTCCCAGCAAAATCACATCCAAATCACCCTTTTCCAGATAAATCCGGTTTAAATCTGTAATCTCCAATTCTCCGCGGGCAGAAGGCTTTAAATTTTTCGCATACTCCACCACCCGGTTATCATAAAAATACAATCCTGTCACGCAATAATTAGACTTCGGCTTATCTGGCTTTTCCTCAATGGAGATGGCCTTGCCTTCCTCATCAAATTCTACAATTCCAAACCGTTCCGGGTCATCCACATAATATCCGAATACGGTGGCGCCGCTCTCCTTGCCTGCTGCCGCCCGAAGGCGCTTCTTCAGCCCCTGTCCGTGGAATATATTATCTCCCAGAATCATTGCCACAGAATCCTCTCCTATAAAATCAGCGCCAATGATGAATGCCTGGGCCAGACCGTCCGGGCTGGGCTGCACCGCATACTGCAGTCTCGCCCCAAACTGATGACCATCGCTTAAAAGGGCTTCAAATCTGGGCGTATCTTCCGGCGTGGATATAATCAGAATATCTTGAATGCCGGCATTCATCAGCACAGACAAGGGATAATAAATCATGGGCTTGTCATAGATCGGCAATAGCTGCTTAGAAGTAACCTTTGTCAAAGGATAGAGGCGTGTACCGGACCCGCCGGCTAGAATGATACCTTTCATCTGTATTCTCCTTAAATATTCATAAACCCTGTACTATATTTTACCTGCATGTACTATATCATACAACAAGCTATAATTCAATCCGGCAAATTGTGTCCCTGACACACATTTCTGTTACTGTTCACAGAGCCTATCTTAAAATCGCCTGCGGCGATGGGCATATGGAAAGCCAGATTATGATGCAACGTAAAAAAATGCCTTGGACCGGAATCGAACCAGTGACACGAGGATTTTCAGTCCTCTGCTCTACCAACTGAGCTACCAAGGCATATCTGCTATCTTCCACATCTTACTTCATAAGCTAACGTTTGTCAATACTAAATCATATTTTCTTAATTGAAAGAAAAAAATCCGGAAATACATCCATAATGGATTTTTGCCGGATTTTTACAAACAAAATCAATATTTTATTGTATTTTTTCAAAAAATTTAATAATTTTATCAAAATCTGTCATATTTTCCATTTTTCCGCATTATATATTTATATAAAGTACAAATTTCTGCTTTGGCCAAGCCAATACGAAAATGGAGGTATTTTTATGAAAGATTTAACGGTTTACTACTGCCCTGAATGTGGACGATATACCTTTTCTCAGCCATCTGAGAACATGGTTTGCCCAATATGCAACCTTTCTATGGTACTGCTGACCCGTTATTCGGATTTTTTCGCCCTGACGAAAGAAGAACGGGACAGGCTCCTGCTACAGAATATGATTGCCGGAAATCCCTCGATCTCCAGCCGCTTTCTTGATTATATGCGAACCTGTTCTGCCAGCAAGGCCGATGCCCCGCAGGACCCATATCTCCACAAATTAGAATCAGAAAATAAAGAGCTAAACAACACAATTCAATGGATGCACAAAACAATCTGGGAACTTCTTCAAAAAAACAAAGCTTTAGAGTTTGAACTAGAAAATCACCTACTATCTCATCATTCCCAAGATCATTTTGAATCTGACCGAATCATCTGACCATGTCAGTGTTTCGGTCCTTCTGCTATTATATATCTTTTTATCAAACGGTTCAGCGTGACCTTCATCTGAGTCACAGTTCCAAGCAGCGCTTCATTCTCTTTTTGCAATCTTTGGTTTTCTTCCTTCAGCATAATATTTTCTTCTGCTATTCTGTTTTCTTCTGACCTCTGTCCTGTCAATTTCAGACCTTGTTCCATTCCTGAACTCTTTGTTTCTTCTGCCATTAAATTCATCATTCCCATCTCCTTTTCGTTATTTTCCCGCAGCTGTCCAGTACCTTAACAGCCACATTCTCTGTACTTCTATATCAACTATAAAGCCTTTTTCCTTTTTTGAAAAGCAGAAGAAATCGCGCAAACCGACAAAATTCGACTTTTTTCACAAACGATATATTGCCCTACAACATCTGTCTGTTTTCACACTTTCCCGTCACTACTGCTTGTAATTGCGCTTCTCCCTGCTGCTTTGTCCGGTAAAAAAATTTTTTATAGTTATTAACTTTTTTCTTACGATTCACGCAAATTCCTTACAATGCCGCCTAACCTATTGCCATCCTTTTCCACCCTTGGTATAATCTAATCAAATAGAAAGCTGAGGTGAGTTGTTATGAAGTGCAAGACAAATCTGACCTTGATTTTAACTATTTCCTGCCTTTTTCTGTCTGCTTTCCCCTCTTTTGCAGGCGAGTGGCTGCAGACTGAAGATGATCAGTGGCAATACATCCAGGATGACGGAAAGCCTGCTGTCGGATGGCTGGAGCTGGACGGCAAGCGTTATTACCTCGATGAGAATGGCTACCGCAAATCAGAATACTGGCAAAAGGATAAAGGAGCCTGGTACTATCTGGATGAGGACGGCGTACTGGTCACCGACGATTGGGTTGATAATTATTATGTCGGCGAGGATGGAAAGCTGGAAAGAAAGCGTTAGAAAAAAAGAGACCGATCCCCTTATGGACTGGTCTCTTTTGTCGTATCTGTCAGGCCCTCTCAGGGAGGTTTATCTATGAATGCAGCACAGCCATTAACTTTTACTGACTGCAGTAAAATCTGTTATTGCATTTTTCCTCACGACATTATATATGTAGAAGCTGACAACATTTACTCCCGAATCATCCAGATAGACCACTTCATCCGTGTTCCTTATCCGCTTCATCTGATACAGGATCTGCTTCCCGATTATTTTTTAAGAATCCACCGCAGCTTTCTGGTCAATCAAAATTCCATAACCGCTTTGTATCCCAGAACGATTTTGCTATCCAATGGTCTCCGCCTGCCTGTGCCTGAAAGAAAATACAAATGGCTAAAAAGCTATTTGGAAACAGTTATCCCCGGACTCTCCACTGAATATCCTCCGCCATACAGTTAAGCTGTTCCGTCTTTTTACCCGGACCGCATCTTTTTACCCTGGCTGCCATCATCTCCATAATCTGTGCATACTCTCTTTCTCCGGCAAAAGCCACCCTGCCAAGCGCAGATACCAGAGCCGTCTGCAGCCCATTCCATTTTCTGTCACGAAAATCATCCCTTATCAGCAAATCTGTCAAGCGTCCCAGCTCCTCCAATAATTCCACACTTTCTATTTCACCAATCGCCAAAATCGGATCCATTGGTTCAACGGTCCTGGACATACGCTTCATTCTCTCCAGATAACTGCAAATCCGCCTCACTCCATCCTTGTCCTGCATTTTTACCAGACACACATCCTGCTGCATCTCCTGTCCGGTATAATACCTTGCATAATTTTTGATTTGCTCCTTCAACCGCTTATCCCGGGTATCCACAAACTGCTCTGCTGTCCAATAAAACAGCTTTCCATGCAGTCCGGAAAGAAGCTCCGTACAAACTGTCCCCACATCCATAAACCTGCATGCATACTCAGCCGCCACCTGACGCACCCATGCTTTCCACTGTCCATTCTTAGCCACATTGACCATCAATTCCTCTAATCCCTGAATCTCATGATCAATACAATATCGAATATGCCACCACATTTCATCATTTTCCAGCTTCTCATACATCAGGTTATTCAAAATCCGCACCTCTGCCATCTCCTGCTTTCTTAGAATTCTGGAAATCAGTGCACTTTCCACCTTTGGGGTAATTTCCTCCGTTACCTGGCGGATTACCCTTATCGCCATCTCATAAAAATCATAGACAACCCTTTTCTCCTGCTCTGTAAATTCCGCCCTCCCTTCCTCAGCAAATTTAATGCCATAGCAGAAAGCCCGGTCTGTCAGGTTTTTAATAAATACTTTATCATTCGGCTTTCCGTCTTCTTTTCTCTGAGCATAATCATATAAATCTTCTATGGACATCTGGTATTGCAGATATCTTTGATACCAGGCAGTATTTATGATTCCCTTTGCCTCCGGTTCCTGCCATTTTTCAAAGTTCTCCCATTCCTGCGCCATATATTTCTTTAAAGCCTTAGGAAGTTTATCAAACATCCGTGTATCACCCGGAATAAAAACCCGGCACACAGGATTTCTCCTGTTATTGCGAAAAGAATCCAAAATACCGGACAACAAAATCCCCCATGCCACATCCACCATAACCTACTCTCACCTTTTCCTTTTTCTGTATTTTACCTCAGCCGTATCAGAAATACAATCCGGGAATTTCTATTAAATTTTAAGAATTTATCAAAAAAATCACCAGAATCTGGTCAGGTTTCTCATCTTGTTTTCTCTTATTTCCTGTGCTATAATTGGAACACTTGGCGTTTTCGCCGTTAATCTTTCAAACCTTTGACAATACACCATATCAAACTACAGGGAGAACTTATATGGATCCAATGAACACACAAAATACTTATGAACATGAGGTTGACTTAAAGGATTTAATTTTTGCAGTCCTTCATCAGTGGAAACCCATCCTTGCCATAGCAATCATTTTTGCAGTCCTTTTAGGCGGCGGTAAAGGCTTTCTTACATACCGCAGCCAAAGTGACCCGGAGACAGCGGCTCAAAAAGAAGAAGATTATCAAAACGCAGTAAAACAATATGAAAACGATGTTGAATACTCTGAGCATGAAATCAAAAATATCGAATCAGCTATTGAAAGCCAGCAAAACTATTTAGAAAAATCCATTTTGATGAATCTAAGCCCATACAGCATTTATGAAGCCCAAAGCGATCTGTTTATTAAAACAGATTATGAGATTATGCCGGGAATGATTTATCAGAATATTGATTATACCAATACGATCCTTCAAGCATACCAGAACATTATAAGCAGTACAGCGTTTTTAGAAACCATCGGAGCCTCAAATCAACTGGATCCTCAATATCTTCAGGAGCTGGTTGCAGTAGAAAGAGGCAGCATTTCAGCTATGGAATCCGGAAGCACGGAATTGACCAATATTTTAACCATTAAAGTCAAACACACCAATGCAGAGGATGCCCAAAAAATTCTGGACAGTATTGTAAAGCAGATTGATATCCTGCACAGACAGATCAAAAGAGACATCGGCGATCACACAATACAATCTATTAATAATAGCTGCGGCAGTATTGTAGACTGGGGTCTTGCGGACAAGCAGGAGCAAGAGATGATACGCCTGCAGACCCTAAAGACCACCCTTACAGAAAAGGAAGCGGCTCTAAAGGAATTGTCCATGCCGTCCGGTATCAATTCCTCTAAAATAGATGCCTTGAAAAGCGCGGTTAAATATGGTGTGCTGGGCGGTGTTTTAGGTGCTTTTGCCGTTGTATTTTTCATATGTGTCTGGTTTTTGATGAGTGATAAGCTTTACTCTCCTAAAGAACTGCGGAGCAGATTCCAGGTAAAGCTTTTGGGTATCCTGCCAGTTGCCGGAAAGCCCAAACAAGGTTTTATTGATTCCTGGCTCAATCGTCTGGAAGGACGGGTCAGTCAGAATGCCGCAGATTCAGAGTCTCAGCTTATTGCCGCTAACATCAAAAATCAGATTGGCAGCATAAAAACCATTTTAATTGCCGGATGTGCGTCTCCTGAATCTGTATCACAAGTCGCTGCATACTTAAGGGAGCAGCTTTCCGGTATACAGATTGTCTTTGGCGGAAATATCCTTCAAAATGCGGATGCCATTTTAAAACTGCCTGAATGTGACAGTATTGTACTCGTTGAACAATGCCGTGTTTCTTCCTATTCTTCCATAGAACTGGAGATGGAAAAGATTCGGGATCTTAAAAAAGAACTGCTCGGATTTGTTGTGTTTGAGTAATACAGAAATATTTAATGCGAAAAGGCTTATTTCCCCATATGGCTTTTGCCTCTCTGTGGAAATAAGCCATTTCTTTGATAAAGAGGAATGACTATGATATTTTCAAAAAGGGATCTGATAAAGCTTTTAGGACCTCTCATTGTAGAGCAGATCCTGGCTGTATTGGTAGGAATGGTAGATGTGGTGATGGTAGCTGCTGTAGGCGAGGCAGCCGTATCCGGAGTAGCTTTGGTAGATTCCATCAGTATTTTAATCATCCAGCTCTTAGCGGCCCTTGCCACAGGCGGCGCAGTCGTATGTTCCCAATACATTGGAAAGCAAAAGCTGGAATCTGCCTGCCATGGAGCCGGACAGTTGGTTTTGATTACCATGGCCTGTTCCGTGCTTTTTACTGGCATTGCCTTCTTAGGAGGCCGCCGTCTGTTAGAGCTGATCTTCGGGCAGGCTGAAAAAGCAGTTATGGACAATGCTGCCCTTTATTTTCGAATCACTGCATGCTCCTACCTTTTTCTCGCCTTATACAATTCAGGTGCAGCATTGTTTCGTTCCATGGGCAACTCAAAAATTTCCATGATTGCCTCCCTGATTATGAACGGAATCAACATTGCGGGAAATGCCATCTGCATTTACGGACTCCATATGGGGGTGGAAGGAGTTGCCATTCCCACCCTGATCTCCCGCATTACTGCCGCCATATTAATGGGGTATCTGATTACCCGGCCAGACAATATAATCCACATAGCCGGAATAAAGGATCTGCGCCCAAACCGGGAGATGATGAAAAAGATTATGAATGTAGGGATTCCAAGTGGTCTGGAAAACGGAATGTTCCAGTTTGGAAAAATCGCCCTGCAAAGTCTGGTGTCCACCTTGGGAACAGCCGCCATTGCCAGCTTTGCAGTGGCATCCAACCTTGTTACCCTTCATTATCTTCCAGGCAATGCTTTAGGTCTGGGATTAATCACCATTGTGGGCCAGTGTGTAGGCGCAGGAGAATATGAACAGGCAAAGCAGTACACAAAAAAGCTGATTTTGGCCAATTACTGCCTGCTTTTTGTAATCTGCGGCATCATGGCTGCGCTGAGCTTCCCGATTGTAGGCATGTACAATTTATCTCCGGAAGCATCGGAACTGGCACGAAATATGATTCTGCTTCATACATGCGGAATGATTGTATGGCCTCTGGCTTTTCCTCTGCCCAACACATTGCGGGCCGGTCTGGACACCCGTTTTACCATGATGGTATCCGTGTTTTCCATGTGGGTCTTCCGGATTGGCTTTGCCTATTTATTTGTGAAAGTATGGAATGTGGGTGTTATGGGAGTGTGGCTGGGAA
Source organism: uncultured Lachnospiraceae bacterium (assembly GCA_910586205.1). Classification (GTDB taxonomy): domain Bacteria; phylum Bacillota; class Clostridia; order Lachnospirales; family Lachnospiraceae; genus Brotaphodocola. The sequence goes on from CAJUGD010000006.1 coordinate 141,840, forward strand.
TGTTTATTGACTGGATTTTCCGTGCGGTTATTTTCAGCGCACGTTTTCGCGGGTTTACCTCGCGGGTGCGGCAGGTATAAAACGATTGCCCTCCATGTTTTATTCTGTAAAAGTACAGACTTCCCTTGCCTAATTCTTATGCCTATGATAAGATGAAAACGTTCTACAAATGAATTTAATCAAAAGGAGAATAAATAAAAGGAAAATGCAGACAGATTTCACAAAGATTTGCTTTAAAAACAACGGCAAACTGAAATTATTGATCCTGGTAGGCACCAGGCCGGAGATCATACGCCTCGCCCCGACTATAACAAAATGCAGAAAGTATTTTGATACAATCCTGGCTCATTCCGGCCAGAATTACGATTACAATCTTAACGGCGTATTTTTCAAGGATCTGGCATTAGCACCGCCGGACGTTCATCTTGAAGCTGTGGGCGAAGATCTTGGCGCCACCATGGGGAACATTATTGACAGCTCCTACAAACTGATGAAAAGCATCGGTCCGGATGCTCTGCTGATTCTCGGCGATACCAATTCCTGCCTGTCAGCGATCAGCGCCAAACGGCTCCACATTCCCATTTTCCATCTGGAAGCCGGAAACCGCTGTAAGGATGAATGTCTGCCAGAGGAAACCAACCGAAGAATCGTTGACATTATTTCTGATGTAAATATGTGCTATTCCGAGCATGCAAGAAGATGGCTGAAGGACTGCGGCCTGCCGCCGGAGAGAACCTATGTGGTAGGAAGCCCCATGGCAGAAGTACTTTCCTCCAACCTGTCCAGCATTCAATCCTCTGATATTCATAAAAGGCTGTCTTCTGAAATCGGAATGGAGATTCGTGAGGGACACTATATTCTTTTGTCTGCCCACCGCGAAGAAAATATTGATACAGAGAAAAACTTTCTGTCGCTTTTTAATGCTATAAATGCCATAGCGCAGAAATATGATATGCCAGTGCTTTATAGCTGCCATCCCCGGAGCCGCAAGCGCTTGGAAAGCAGCAGATTTATGCTGGACAGCAGGGTAATTCCCCATGACCCCCTGGGCTTCCATGACTATAATGCACTTCAGATGAAAGCCTTTGCAGTAGTCAGCGATTCCGGTACGCTTCCCGAAGAATCCGCTTATTTTAACTCCATCGGCCATCCCCTGGCTGCCGTATGCATCAGAACTTCTACAGAACGGCCGGAGGCATTGGATAAAGGCTCCTTTATTATCTCCGGCATCAGCACAAAAGGTCTTCTTCAGTCTGTGGAGCTGGCCGTTGAGATGAATCAGGCCCATGATATTGGAACTGCTGTTCCAGATTATGCAGATACCTGCTTCAGCTCCAAGGTTGTAAAGATTATTCAGAGCTACACTGGGATTGTTGATCAGATGGTTTGGAGAAAAGGCTGATAACAGATACTCTCCAGATACTCTCAACCGGAAGCATGTATGAAAACATGCTTCCAATCTAATTATTTGCAGATATTCTCGCCTTGTACCGCGATCTCCTGCACTTTCCTGACAAGCCAATACCTCCTGTAATCACAACCGGTCCCACACTGTCAATCAAAACATCCCGGATCATCCCTGCCCGCCCCGGAACAAAAAGCTGGTGCAGCTCATCAGAGCAGGCATACAGCACCGTCATTCCTAATGCCGTCAAAAGCAGCTTCTTTCCACGCATGTCCCAAAAGAACAGCGCAAACAGAATCGAAAGGTCAAGGGCAGCAAACTCCAGCATATGTGCACTTTTCCGAACCGGAGCAGACATGATTTCACATAAATACTCCAGATTCTCCTGCTCCAGATCAATGATGTTTAATTTATTTGCAAAATAAAGAAGCACCTGGCTGGTCCGGTCACTGGTTACTGTGGATGCATCAGCCGGCTGGGCCGAAAACATAAAGATGGCAATAGCAATCGAGACTGCCGGCAGCCAGGCTAAGTATTTTTTTAGAAGGGTTTTCATTGGGGGGTAGATCCTTTCTCTGCTTCATACAATTTTCAAAATTATTTAACTAATGAACGCAAAAATAGTATTATAAACTTGCTCCATATCTATAATAATTGTGAAGTATTATCAGCTTCCCTATCCTCCTTAAAAATAATCAAAAGTACAAAGAAGAAAACTACATTGGAAAATGATGTAACAATATATGATTCCATTGCCGCCATACACATCATCGCAATGATTATACTGAACCCTATTTTTTTGGTTATGGACATAGTTTCTGTTTTTATTTTTAACAGCTTTTTTCCTAAAAAGAAGACGGTGAACAAAAATACCAGAACTCCATATACCACTAATATATGAAATAATCCATTATGAATACTATTATATCGTAAATTGGGAATCTTTCCTAAAAAATCATTTCCTATCCCAGTCCAAGGTTCCTTTAACCAAGCTTCAAAATATTGCAGCCATACTGGTTCACGTCCTCCAAAAATCCGAAGTTTGTCCGGAAATCCTACTTCTTGTTTTATACATGACCAATAGATATAAGTGAATATTGCTGGTATTACTAAAGATGCTACTGCAATTCCCCCAATCAGACAATAGTACAATTTTCTAAAGCTCCAAACCACTTTAGGTATTAAAAAAAGAAACATTAACATAATAAGAATTGCCACAAGTGTAGTCCTTCCCCAAAATTTCTTTGCTATAGGCCAGGTAACGGTCACCATCGCAACCACTAAATAAATACATGCGATCCACTCTTTTTTCCATTTCGATAAGATTGAAGCCCCTCCTAATGCAGATATAATTGCAGACTCAAATACAATAATTGTTATAGTATTAGCATTATAACTGCTTCCATCAGCTTTAATCCAAAAAAGAAAAATAAGAAAAAAGCTGGCTGTAATGATCCATACCCCCGTTTCATCCAACTCGATCCGGTCCGCCAAATACAGTAATAACAATAAATTAGCAATATCAAAAATAACGCCAGGACCTGCCTTAGACAAAAACATATTAATAATCACTAAAATACCCGTAATCAAACAAATTATCAAATCCTTTTCTCTGTTTTTCAATCCCTGGATCCAATCTACGTGATTAAAAAACAATATAAGAAATACAAAAAAAGTCAACATGCCTCCTCGATTTACTAATGTAATAAATCGGGATGCAGAAGTATAAGCCAACAAAATGATAACCATAAAAGCTCCATAGGCCAGCCAATCAACCCATAATCTTCCTTTTTGATTCTCTTTCATATAAATTATTTCCTCCTTAATTTATCCCACACATTCAAACCACGCAAAACTTCAAGATAATATCTGATGCTCTGATCCTTTCTTAAGACAATATAAAACATACTGTTTATTATCAACACACAACAAATCCCTTTTACTAAAAAAGAAAATATTGGAATAAATGTTATTTTATTACATAGATACCACGCAATAATTCCTGTGCCAATCGTTAAAAAGAAGTATTTCCCATACTGATTCCAATATTCAAATAACGGATGGTGAAATCCATATCGGAAAAGCACATATGGCTCTGACCATAGAGGCCCTACTATTGAGCTGATAGTTGTCCCAAGCAAGACCCCTATAATACCAATCTTTTGAACTAAAAAAATTGAAACAATAAGATTAACCCCTGATTCCAGCAAAGGTATATACCAATTTTGATAAAAGATGCCAAAAGCATCTTTAAATGTAAGAACACTGCGCCGCATGCCGGTTAAATAAAAATTCAATATAATAATAAATAAAACATCTTCAGAAATTAAATAAATTTCACCAAAACACAAACGTATAAAGTCCTGTGCTAAACATAAAAAGCACAACGCACATCCGCCATACAACCAGGCATTTAAAAACATTACCCTCCAAAAAACCTCTATACTTTGCGTCTCATTTTCTGAAGCTACCAGATTCCCCACACTTGGCGCCATTGCTGAAAAAAGTTGAATCATTACCCCATTCAGCATCTCTTGTATCATAGAATAGTTTGTATAATTAGCAACATTTCCCAATCCGGTGAATTTTGAAATAATTAAATTATCAGTAGAGAATACAATAACCGTTCCTATCTTGTGACAAAACAAAGCCTTTGTATTTTTTATAAGCTGCTGTAATTGAGAACTTTCCAGGGAAACTTTCTGCCTATCTTTAAGATAAGGATACATCCGATCTGCCATCCTGCTAAATCCTGCATTCATAACAACGGTGGCAATAACCTGCACAGATAAATATCCAATATAATTTTTACATAATATCAAAACGAATATCTGTGAAATATACATCAAAAACTGCACTTGCATACGTATTTTCTTCAATATATAATCCTTTTGATCCGCACTGATCAATGCACCTTTATAAGAAAAAAAATACGTTGCAGCCGCATTGCATATAAATAAAATATAAATAACCTGGATATGCGGAATATCCGGCATTTCCTTAACAAACCAAGCGAGAAAAGGAGTAAGTGCAATTCCGGCAAATAATATAAATCCACCAATGAATATATAGACACGCCGATAGAATTGCATAAGCGCCTTAACCTTATTTTGACTGCCATTAGCTAACGGAGCATAAAGACCATACGTAATCGCGCTTCCTATTCCCAATTCCGCTACAGACAATACAGTAATAATATTGGTAAATAGACCTGCTATTCCTACATAATCTCTTGATAGAATACGCACAAAAATAATGCGGACTACCAAGTTCATAACAATCGTAAATCCCTGGCTCATCCAAGCGTATACTAAATTTCGTATAGTATTTGCTGTTCTGCCTTCCTGCATTTAACACACAACTCCCTTTAGCTAATCAGCCTTTTATATATTCTGGCAATTATCCAGAAACTCCTCCACTGCTCTGATTGCTCTAAATAATATAATATTTTACGTTTTATTGATAAATCGTATTCTCTTGTTTTCTTTTTAGTCTCTACATAAATATTTTGATTTCTAATCTTAGTGGCTGTCTCTTTCAATACTTTCATATTATACAATGCAGCTATATTTACTAAATCAGTTAAATAACGTTCCCAAAAGCTTTTTGCCAGCATTTTTTTGTATTCCGGCAGATTAAACTTTGATTTACCGATTATTTCCCATAAGTACTGCCTTGCCATTGCCACATCTATTACTGGCCTAGGAGTAGTATCATGTGTAAGACCTTTAGGATTTAAACGATAATGATACAAAGGCTGATCCAGATACACCATATTAGTGCAGTCTTTTATCATAATAAAAGACTGCACCATATCTTCGCCCAAATAGATATCTTTTATCGCAGATAGCGATGCAATCTGAAAAGGATCTATACAATTTTTTCGTACAGCACGCTTCCATAAAGAATTTTCAACTTCTTCTGTCAAAAATTTTATCATGAGCGTTCGGATATCATATATAGTATTTTCTTCTGAATATATGGAGGATAATTCTTTTATATCTTTTCCCTCACAATCAATGTATTTCCAGCGAAATGAAACAATATCGCAATTATACTTTTCTATAGCCTTCTGAACCTTTTCTAAAAGCTGTTCATCCCACAAATCATCAGAATCCATATAGATGACATATCTTCCGCTTGCCCTTTGAAAAGCAGCAATCCGGGCTATAGTAGGCCCTTGGTTCCTTTGCCGAATCACTTCTATCCGTTTATCAAGAGCTGAATATTTTTCACAAATATCTCCGGATCTATCTGTAGAGCCATCGTCTATCAGAATAATTTCAAAATTTTGAAAAGTTTGATTTAACACAGAATCCACACATTCTTGTAAGTGTTCTTCTGAATTAAATACTGGTATTAAAACACTAAAAGCTACCATGCCATCTCCTTATGATAAAAGTCTGCTAAATAATATCTTCCATTGTTTCAGAATCTTATTTTTCTGGAATTTATCAAGCCCCTCACAAGAATGACATGAAAAGGTATATCTCAAATGATCATTATCCATTAACGCTCCCAATTTCTCTGCAAAGCCTGAAAGGTCTCCATCTTGAATCAAATATCCGTTATACCCATCTTTAATTATTTCTGAAGGTCCTGTAAATATATCAAAACTGACAGAAGGAAGATGATTCACCTTGGCTTCCAGCAGCACCAGAGGCAGCCCCTCTATATAGGATGTCAATGCAAATATGGAATAATTATGATATTCTTCCAACAGCTTATTTGACATTCCTTTCAAAAATAACTGTTTCTCTAATTTATTTTCTCTGATCTTACGATCAATCGCCTCATATAACTCTCCTTTTCCATATATATGCCATTCCCAATCAGGATGCTGCGGAAGCACCAATTTTGCAATATCTATTAATCGGTCATAACCCTTTTCATGTTCCAGCCGCCCTGCTGATATGATCTTTTTTGTATCTTTCTGATATTCCTTTGATAGTTCAAAGGTCTGTTCATTAATCCAGTTATAAATATAACTAATCTTTTCAGAGGGAATGTGAAAGTATTTTATATAATCGTCTCGATTCTTTTTTGTCAATGTTACCGTATGATCAGCCATCTTGGAACTCCAATAAAGTAAACGGCGCATTGACTTATCCTTCCATAAGCCTCTTAAATTTAAATGATCTGCAAATACTATTTTTGCCTTAATAAATGGTCTTGCTAAAGTTACTACTATTCCAGTACAGGGGCCACATACTATCACGATGTCCATATGATTTCGATTGATTGTTCGGATTAATTTGAAATAACCTTTAAACAGGATCTCTCTTACTCTGGCATTTCTATTTATAATAGTATGACAATCAATACCTGGATACGTTTTGGGAAAACCTGCGCAAAGGCTGATAATCGATATTTTATAATCCTTCATAAACGCTAATCCCATGTTTTCAATAACCTGCTCTACGCCACCCCAATGACACATATTATAATCTATTAGACAAATATGTTTTTTTTTCATGTTGAACCGCTTCCTTATCCTATTTCATAATATTGATCAAAATGTTTTTCTCTTGTTACAATTTTTTAGTATATAAAATGCTATTTTTCCTATTTCTCATAACTTTTACCTTTTTTGCATATTATCAGAACACATTCTTAATCATCCAAATTTGTAAGCTATCCAAAATATTTAGCAGTTACAAACAAAATTATGCCATATTTAATATTGGCCGAATTGGTTATTTCAGCTCTTTTTGATCTTTAATAGTAAGTATACACATGCACAAATATTATTTTGTCCGTTTTAACCAGCCGTTTACAAACGCCATCTTTCGGCTTTCGTTTTTCTGTTAATATTTTTAAAGTATAACATTATTTAAGTCTTTATACAACTTACATTATTCTTCAGTTTTTCATAATCTTTTTAATCAGCATCTTTTTCCTAAGATGAAAAAATGTTCCCTAAAAATATTCAGAAAGATATACGTTATGATTCCTTTAAAGGAAAACATAGCCCCTATAAATCACTGATATTTCAATGCACCAATACTATGTTTGTGATAATGGTATTTGCCCAACTATACCCCCATAAGACTGACCGTATAAATAAATATTATTAAAACAGGTATTAAAAAATACTTACCAAATATGCGAGAAGTCTATTTCCTTTTATGATTAATTTTTTAATACTAAAATCTAAAGCATAATTCTATGCGGCTTATAAAACCCAGTACATCGTTGCACTAGTTTTCTAACTTCTCCTACCTTTATCAAATAAATACAAAATATAGTACAAATACTTTACGTATTTGATAAGAGAATTTGTTCCAAAGAATCCATAGTACGCTCCTATCTAAGCTAATTGCATTCAGCAGAACCTTTCCACTTTCCCTATATTTTTTATTTTGAAAAAGTGAAATTCCCTTATGCATCATCTCATACGCCTGATTAAATATTTTCTTTTTCTTTTGAGACATATCCTGCATCCTTAAAAACGTCTCAAAAGCATTATTATCTTCCCAAACAGTAATATTTTTCTTACTTTGTTGACATAGTTTTAACAAGAAGCGCTTTGATTGATATAATTGATAAGCATCTTTCCCACATATACTATCCGCATGCATACGATATAATAAAAATACATTTGGCAAAATACGCATATTGCATCCATGAAATAGCATCCGCAACCATAAATCATAATCTTCGCAAGATGGTATTTCTCTGTATCCGTTCTCCTTTCGCACCTTGTCCAACCGAACCATCACTGTTGAATGATTTACACTATTATCATAAGGCAACAATTTTCTCATTTGTTTAGGCGAAAAATCATTTATATATTTCCCTAATCGATTTCCCCGTTCGTCAATATTAATCTTCGATGCTGATACAAAATCCAAATTAAACTTTTGTATTACTTTGAGTTCACATTCTAAACAGTTTTTATGCATAATATCATCTGCATCCATTCGGGACATATAAATACCCGACGCTATTCGAATAGCTTTATTTAAGCTTTGTGTCAATCCTAAATTATTTTCGTTTTCTATCACTTTAATTCTCTGGTCTTCTTCCGCATACTTATAAACGCAATTTCGAATAGCGTCATTTTCCGGATTGTCCAAAATTATAATAAATTCAAAATTTGTAAATGTTTGATTTTGAACCGATTCGATAGCTTGTCTCAAATAATCTATTTTTTCATTGTAAGTACTCATAATTACAGAAATTTCTGGCATTTCTCAATTCTCCATTCAATATTTCATCATATTATTACCGATAACAGTATAGCATTGTTTAAATCATCACGCAACCCGCATTATCTCCCACCCAGAACGAACATATGCCTCAAAATAGAGATTCTTTTATGAGAGCTTTTTATAAATAGCTCTTTATTTAAAAAACCTTTCTGGAAAAAAATTTACTATTTTTTACAGCAAGGTTCTAATTTCAAATTTTGCTTAAACACTACTCTCTTACAAACCCAAATTAATAAACACATTACAGCATGATTTCCTCACCCAAATATTTCTGGAAAAATATTCCATCTTTGGACGCAATATTATATAATAAAATCAATCCCTATCTAAATCTTAACTATTGCAAGGAGTAAACGGAATGCCAATACCAAGAGAACTGTTGAAAAAGCATGATGCTATTTCAAAAATGATTACAGAATACTGCCAAACATATCTTAACAAAGAGTATGAAGAAATTTGTCTGCATGCACTGGACAAATTATGCTGTAAACGCCCTTGCCCTCTAAAAACCGGCAGAGTCAGAACCTGGGCTGCAGGCATTATTTATGCTATTGGCAGTATTAATTTCATTTTTGACAAAGAACAGCCAATCCATATGTCATCCAAAGAATTAACTGCTCCCCTTGGTGTTGCCGTACCTACAGCCTCAGGAAAATCAACTATAATTAAAAAAGCGTTGAAAATAAATTACTATCAAATGGAGTGGAGTTTATCATCTGTAATGGAAGATAATTCTTTACTTTGGATGGTTTCTAAAAATGGGCGTCACTATGATGCAAGAACCTTTTCCGCAAAGCTGCAGCAAAGATATTTTGAAAAAGGTCTGATTCCTTACGTCATTACAGACAAGAACAAGAAATCATAAGTTAAATATAAGCCGTTTTTGTGATCTTTTTAAAAATAATCATTAATAAACAAAATTTTCCTGTGGCGCAATCCAAAATACTGTGGTATAATCATTTTCGTAAGGTATCATATTCAGGACAGACAAGCATACTATTACTTACTAAAGATAAAACTGTCCTGATTTGATACCTTATTTTTGTGCAAATTCTGCACATAATCGTTCAAAACTGAGATGAGTAAATTTAATAGAAACACTACTTCCGATAATGTGCATTATTGGAAGT
>CAJUGD010000007.1:0-3664 GCA_910586205.1 uncultured Lachnospiraceae bacterium
TTTAGTTGTCAATTTTCAGTTGCTATCTCGTTCATTGAGATTCCGAGAAGTTATTGTTAAGTATAGCAAGTGCTGTCTTACTCAATCCCCATTCGTTATAGTCGTCTTCCTCCACATTTACTGAATTCGTTTCTGGACCTTTCGTCGTTTTAGTCTGTACTACCCCCTCTACAATCCAGGCTCCTTCTGCATTCACCATATAGCCATCTGGTGTTGTTCCTTCTGATTGCATATAACCAGTTTGGTCAAAGTAATAGCATTCTGCTATTCCATCCTCATTCCCGTCCAGCCATTCCCATTGACCGGATATTCTGCTTCCATCTTCTTTTTGCCAGCTCCATCCCGTCTCATCTTTCTGCCATCCAGCACCAGATGCACTAAAGCTCATCCCAAAAGTTATCATTATAGCTGTTACAGCAATAAAAGCTTTCCTTCCTTTCATTGTGATCTCCTCCTTCTTGGACACCATCATTCTTTCCATTACCCGTCTGTTTTATTGTACTACTTTTTACAATTTATACAAACAATATTTTCTGCGGATAAGCTTTTTTGATATTTTTTCTCTCTTTTTTGTAATATATTTCCTAAGTCATTATTAAATATCCACAAAAAGCTTCCCGTTAAATGAACAAATGAGGAACCAGCAGCATGGCCAAAGTCTATAACGAAGAATTCAAAAAGCAATTAGTGAAAGAGTATATCCAAGGGAAAAGTTATCCTTCTCTTGAAAAAGAGTATGGGGTTACCAAGTCAACCCTTTCCGGATGGGTAAAAAAATATAGCGAAGAATGCCAGATCTCACAACCACATACTACAAATTTCCCTGTCTTTTCCCCAAAAGAAATCCAGGATCTTCACAAAAGAATCGCAGAACTGGAAAAGGAGAACCTTTTCTAAAAAAAGCCGCGGCATTCTTTGCAAGGGAAGCAGATTCGTGGTGTATCGCTTCATTGATCAATATAAAACGATTTTGTGGCTGCGTTGGCTTCTTAGAAAGTTCCAAATTTCTCCGAATGCTTACTAGAATTATTTGAAACAGCGCAAAGCTGCATACCAACAACAAAAAAATCAAGTCAAAGAGGAAATAAAACAGATTTTCCAGCGTCACGCTTAAGTCTTTCAGCCTGAACTGTTTCAAAAATCCTAAACGCTCCTGACAGTTCTCAAAGGTGGTTCCTGCTGCCCGGATCGTCATGGACAGCTTGACACGGTTCCATGCTTTCTTGAATGCCTGGGACAGAGAATAGCCGGCTTTCCTTAACTCGTTTGCCATGGCACATACCGTTTTTCTGGTTTTGGTTATCTGCTTCATTTAGTACATCTCCTCCTTTGGATTTTGCTATCTTTTTTTGGTACTCCCGTCCACCTTCGTTATAACCTTTAGTGTTCTTTTTGTTTTATTTCGCTTTCACTGAAATTATATTAGCATATATTAATTATTCATCAATAGCTTTCACTAAAATATTTTTAATTGACGCTTATTTAATTTTAGTGTATACTAAATATGAGGAGGTGGTACAATGAGCATGAAATACTATAAGCTCTTCGATTTATTGGCTCGCAGAGGAATGAAAAAAACTGATTTATTAAATAATAAAATCATTTCTTCTCCTACACTTGCCAAATTATCAAAGGGTGAAACTGTTACAACAGAAGTATTGAGCAATATATGTGAAGCTCTTAACTGTCAACCAGGAGACATCATGGAATATGTACCCAACCATACAGGCAGCACAGAATAGGAGGCCACATAATGCCAACATTACATGAACTGCTACAAAAAGCAGATTTGTATAAACAAAAAATATCCTCTGCCCGTCCGCTGGCAAAGGAAGAACTTAAATCCCTGGATGACTATTTTCGTATTAGCTTTACCTATAGCAGCAATGCCCTAGAGGGAAATACCCTCACAATATCCGAAACAAAGATACTACTGGAGGATGGTATCACTGTTGGCGGCCGCCCGCTGAAGGATTGCTATGAAGCTGTCGGCCATGGAGCTGCTTACGACTTCATGCTGGAACTAGCAAGGCAGCAGGATATGAAGATCACTGAGGAGACTATCTGGAAACTTCACCGCCTATTTTATCAGAAGGTTGATGCTGATCAGGCCGGCCAGTACCGCTCCATTCAGGTTTATATTTCCGGAACGGAATATATACCACCATCACCGAAGGACATTCCTCAGCTTATGAAGCACCTGGCAGATCAGATACATTCCTCACGATCTACCCTCCACCCTATTGAGTTGGCGGCCATGGCACACAAGCGTCTTGTTGACATTCATCCATTCGTTGATGGAAACGGCAGAACTGCTCGGCTCCTGATGAACCTTATACTGGTGAATGCCGGCTATGGTGTGGTATCAATTCCCCCCATATGGAGAAATGACTATATCAATGCCCTATCTGCTTCCAGGCGACTGAATGATATAGAACCATTCTCCAAACTGATTGCTGAATGTGTTATTGAGACAGAGAGGGATTACTGTCGGCTTCTCAAATTATAAAAACCAATGCTACTCTGGCCTAACATCTGAAAGAGGACATTTCCTCTCTGCTCGACTTTATCGGAAATGACAAGCCGGGTGTGGCTGAAAAAGCGGCAGAGGCATCCAGATATATATAACCCTGCTACTATCAATTGACAGCAAATGCCAGCAGTTGCCCACAATTGAATACAACACATGTAGCTGCATGCAATAACCAAGAAAGGAAGTGTCACTATGGCACCAGCATTGGCACAAGAAAAATTCTATACCATTGACGATATCTACAGTTTTGCCGGAGGGCAGCAGGGCTGAACTGATTGACGGCCAGATATACTTATGGCACCTCCCACAAGAAACCACCAGGATATATTATCATTTCTACCTGCTGCCATTTACAACCACATCACCCAAAATAAAGGCGCATACAAGGTATACCCCGCCCCCTTTGTGGTCTTTCTATTTGCAGATGATTCCAAATATTTGGAACCGGATATCTCCGTAGTCTGTGATAAGAATATATTAAATGACCACGGATGTAATGGTGCTCCAGACTGGATCATAGAGATCGTTTCCCTTGGCAGCAGGCGAATGGATTATTATACAAAATTATCTCTATACCGCTCTGCCAATGTGAGAGAATACTGGATTGTAGATCCCATGAAACAAGCTATCCTGGTATATGATACGGAGCATGATTCGGCCCCTGCCATATACTCCTTTACCGACAGCATCAAAGTCAATATTTATGATGACTTATGGATTGATTTCTGGAAACTGGATTTATAGTCCAGTAGCAGGCTTTCCCATTTCATCCAAAAAAGGCATGCGCTCCGCTCTCTGCACATGCCTTTCAATCTGCCTATGAAATTATCTGCCTGCAGCCAACCTATCGGATACAAAGCTTATTATTTCATTTCATCTTCTAGCCACTGTTCAAAATCACCATCCGGATTCCATTCAGAATATACACATCTCATATTTTTAAGGGTAACTTTTGTGTGTGGATGGTCTATTCCTAGTCTACACACAAAGACACTATATGCCTTGCAGTAGTAATTAATTGCTATCTCATACCTACCCTGCCTCTCATACACATATGCCAGGTTGTTATAACTGGTGGCTGTATCTGGATGTTCCTCTCCAAGCACCCTCTCACGTATCGCAAGCGCCTTC
>CAJUGD010000007.1:3764-74637 GCA_910586205.1 uncultured Lachnospiraceae bacterium
AACTGGCGGCTGTATCTGGATGTTCCTCTCCAAGCACCCTCTCACGTATCGCAAGCGCCTTCTTATACAGCACCTCCGCTTTCCCGTACTCTCCCTGACTCGCATACACTCCTGCCAGGTTGTTATAACTGGCGGCTGTATCTGGATGTTCCTCTCCAAGCACCCTCTCACGTATCGCAAGGGCTTTCCTACACAATCCTCGGGCTTTCTCATATTCTGCCATGTACTGCAATAAGTATGCAAGGGCATTTATAATTTCAACCTGTTCCAAGCCATCTCCCATATTGACTTTTTTAATAATATTTTCTGCGAAAGACATATAGTGTTGACATTCCAAAGGTGAACCATTTTCAGGTAACTCAAGATACCTTTTGCATGCCTTTATGAGTCTAGCATGCTTCTCAAACTCTGGCCTATTTTTTTTATAAATAAACTGTGCAAACACTGGATGCAGAGCATAGCTTTCCTGCTCTATATCAAACTGCAGCCATCCCTTTTCATATAAGCCCATCAGGATATCATCATCTTCATCTACCCCAGCATCCGCAAGCAACCATCCGTTACATATTTCTGCCTCTAAAGGTATATACGGAAATACAGAAAATGCCTCCAAAATGTTCTGCTCAGCCTCTGTTAACTCAGACAAATCATATAGTATCTCATAAGATTCCTGGATATTAATAAGTTTTCCATCCTTATGGAATTCCAGACAAAAACCGTTTTCCTCCAGTTTTTCACGCAACTTCCTCACTGACCACGTTTTTATCCGCGCCAAATGCGCCAGATGTTCCACTGTAATAGTATGCCTTCCGACCAAATCCTTTATAACATAGTTTAAATCCTGGTCTTCCTCCGGCCTGACTTTCCTCCCACTGCCCTTAAACCGAATTTTCTCATAAATCTCTTTGCACTGCTCCATATCCAGGAAACCTATCGGGTACGGTTCGAATTCATCACAGATGGAAGCCTGCCGGGATGTAAGGATAACCGCCCCGGGAATACTCTTTAACTTCTGCAAACCCGGATCCGCATTTATGGACTTGTCCACATTATCCACAAACAGCAGCAGTTTTCCTCCTGAGGCGAGATATTCCAGCTCCTTCCAGGCTGCTTTCTGATTCTGCTCTGGACTCTCCTGCTCCTTAAACTTCAATCCGTTCTTCAGACTGCTGTCCATATTCTCATCATATTCAATAAAGCCTATATGCTGGAAAGGTACATTTTCATCCTTGGAATGCTTTTCAAAGTATTCGCCAAACAGTTTCCTGCAGATATGCGTCTTTCCAATCCCACCCATACCGCTCACCAGAACGGACTTGCGTCCTGCCTCTATCCTTTGGCGCAGCTCCTGCAGCTCTGTTTCACGTCCAGTAAAATAGGACACTGGTTTTATATTGGCATTATGGGTGACAACAAACTTACGCTCTGAATCCTGAAACATTTTATAATAATTATTGGTTTGATTTCCCCCAACATAATCGCCTCCCACCTTACTTCCCTTAAGGCGGTTATCTATTTTTTGATCCATAGTAATCCTTCTCCCGTATCAGTTAGTTCTTTAACACCGCTTTCTCTATCTGTATCTCTACCTCCTGGATATCTGGATTGTTCCTGTCTGCAACTATACTTAAAAACTCGCTCACAGAAGACGCAATATTTTTATAGCGCTTCAAGTCTGCTGCCAGCTCAACCGCATTAGCCGGATCCAGACCTCTTACAGCAGCTTCCAGCTCATCACATTTCTGTTGCCAGTAACTTATGTACCCAGCGCGTACCAAAGGATCGTATATACCCTTTTCTACAACAGCCGGGAATATCCTATCCGCATACTCCCGTTCTTTCATCATCTCCGTAGCTTCAAACATGCAGTTTTTAGATTTCAGGTACGAATCGCTGACAATGAGAACTGCATAATCCTGCTGCCGAATGCCCTCCATAAACTTTCTGATGCTTTTCCATGCACCAATATCACGCACATCCCTTTTTATGGTTACGCCTGGAAGCCCTGACAGGTGCCTATCAATTCTGTCTGCAGTTTCCCCATCATGCCAGTTATAAGAGAGGAATATCGTTTTGTCGTCCTTACTCTTTTCCGTTCCCGCTTCTGCCTGAGAGCCATAATAATTATTAATTATAGTATTTCCACTTATATAATCGCCACCAACCGAAACGCCTTTCAGTACGTTTTTAACCTTCTGTCCCATGAATTCCACCTCCGTAGTATAATAATGCAGCTGAGAGCTTCCCATTGTATTCTGTCCTCTGGCAGCAGCAATTAAACGGTAAGCCAAGGAACTACACTATTCTCAGATTGTCCTAATTTTATATTTGGCTTTATGAGATACCATTAACAGTCCCTACATCATTACTATCATAAACAAATCCTTTTTTGTCATTTCTTATCTATCACTAGTATAATATAAACCATATTCATAATCAACCAATGCCATAAAAAAGTATATTAACAAATTTTAACACATTGCCATGTCAAGTATTTTTTCATTTTCCACAACTTTTTTCACACCATTTACACCAAAATTGACACCACTTTTCCCACTTATCTATAAAATCAGATAAAGCTAAATACAAACAAATTGCCGTTTTATGCGGCTTTATAAGACTTGATAAACCCTGGAATTTCCTATGATATTATTCTACAGTAACTATATGATATCTTAGACCAAGAAACAATTATAAACAGAAAAATCAATGAACATTTTGATAAAATCGCGTGTGATATTCCGTGTGATACTTTTTTTATAATCAGTGTATTTGATTATATATTTACAATAAATGTACATATGCAAAAAATCCTTGAAAATACTGGCATTGAATAATACACCTAGCATTTCCAAGGATAAAATAAAATGGAGACAACGGGATTCGAACCCGCGGTCTCTACGTTGCGAACGTAGCGCTTTCCCAGCTAAGCTATGTCCCCACAACAATATTAAACACTTGATATTCTATTCTCTGCCTCTAAATTGACAGAAAAAAATGGAGACAACAGGGCTCGAACCTGCGACCCCATGCGTGTGATGCATGTGCTCTCCCAGCTGAGCTATGCCTCCGTTCATTATTCTACCACATTTTCAAAAAAATGCAACACTTTTTTACAGTCTTTTGCAATTTTTTTCCAAGCTTTTTTTCAAGGATGATTACAGCTCAAAATATTCCCGGTATTCTGTCTCAATCACATGCTTCATTCGGGTCATGCTGATATATAAATGCTTTTTTAAAGCCTCCTCCAACTCCCTCTCCTGCTGCTGTTCCAACAACACCAGAAGATAAGAATGCTCCCGGATAATACGGGAAAAATCTGTTTCCGTGGCAAAATCAAGCATTCTGAACCTGGAATAATGAAGCTGCTGTGCCTGGATAAATTCCCACAGCTTCCCTTTACCCAAAAATTCAAACCAAATTGCATGCATCCTGGCATCTATCTGATGAAACTGCTCTGAATCAAAGTCTGGCTGCTGAATCAAAAGCTCCTGCAGCCGTATCTGATGACGAACCTCCTCTAACTGCAGAGGCGTAGCCTCCTTCATAAAATCCCTCATAACCATCAGCTCCACTGCCACGCGCATATAGATCATCTGACGGATATCCTCCAGATTCAGCCGTGTCACGTAAGTACCCGAATAAGGGATTGTATGGACAAAACCCTGCTCCTGCAGC
Organism: uncultured Lachnospiraceae bacterium; assembly: GCA_910586205.1. Classification (GTDB taxonomy): domain Bacteria; phylum Bacillota; class Clostridia; order Lachnospirales; family Lachnospiraceae; genus Brotaphodocola. The sequence continues at coordinate 7,443 of CAJUGD010000007.1, forward strand.
CGCCTTAATGCCTCCCGGACTGGTGTCCGGGAAACATCAAAACGGGTACAAATCTCATTTTCACTGATCGGCTGTCCCGGCTTTAATGTCAGATTCAGAATATCTTTTTTCAGGGATTCAAAAACATAATCCCCTCGGTTTTTACAACATTTTCCTTCCATGTCTGACCTCCTGATCTGCTGCTGTCGGAACACCTGAAAGCTGTTTAGCATCCAATCCTTGTCCTTAGCAATCTCTTAGGATGGCTGTTTTCCTATATAAGCCTGGATTCCTCCATCTACATACAAAATCTGTCCATTTACAAAATCAGAGGCAGAAGATGCCAAAAAGACTGCCGGGCCACCCAGATCCTCTGCTTCTCCCCAGCGTCCTGCCGGAGTCTTTGATATAATAAACTGATCAAACGGATGGCGGGATCCATCTGCCTGCTTCTCCCGCAGAGGCGCGGTCTGAGGTGTTGCAATATATCCAGGTCCGATGCCATTACACTGAATATTATATTCACCATACTCAGAAGCAATATTCCTGGTAAGCATTTTAAGGCCGCCTTTCGCTGCCGCATAAGCAGATACAGTCTCCCGGCCAAACTCAGACATCATGGAACAGATATTAATAATCTTGCCGCCGCCCTTTTTCATCATGGCAGGAATGACTGCCTTTGAGACAATAAAGGGTGCGTTCAAATCCACATCAATGACCTGACGGAAATCCTTTACATCCATCTCAATCATGGGAATACGCTTAATGATCCCTGCGTTATTTACTAAAATATCCACGGATCCGACTTCCTTCTCAATGGTTTTCACCACCTCATTCACCGCATCCTCATCTGTCACGTCACATACATAACCATGTGCTGTGATCCCTTCTGCCTTGTAAGCCTCCACCCCTTTGTCCACCAGCTCCTGACGAATGTCATTGAATACAATGACAGCGCCGGCTTCTGCCATGGACTTTGCAATGGCAAACCCAATTCCATAAGAAGCGCCAGTAATCCATGCCACTTTACCTTCCAGCGAATAATTCTTGATGTAATCCATAAGCTCTTTCTCCTTTTTCACATCTCTGATACGTATACTTTTTATATAATTGTATACAAGCTTTTGATATGTATACATTATCACAGATATTCCCAAAAAACAACTGGCACTTTTCATAAATTATTGATGATTTTATTATGAACATTAACCATACAGAAACAAGCCCCAATAAAAATTTATGCCTGGTAAAGCGGAAGGCGCTGTCCTGCAAAGCTTCGCCAGATATAATTTGGTCAGGACATTAATAACAGGCAGGGCGCAAACGCCCTGCCTGACACCACATCGCTCTGTAATTTTCCAAATCAATCACAAGTATCGCAGCCGCCGCAGCTGTCTGCACCAGCGCCGGCAAGAGGCATGATTCCTCCATTGCTGCAGGCATTGCAGCCATCCTGATATCCCTGATTGTATCCATCACGGAAACCAGCCTGGTAACACCGGCAGTTATGACCGCTTCCACAGGTTCCGCAGCCGCAAGTATTACAGCCACAGTTATTGCAGCCGCAGCTATTATTATTCCCGCAGTTATTGCAGCCGCAGCTATTGTTATTCCCGCAGGTGTTGCAGCCGCAGCTATTGTTATTTCCGCAGGTGTTGCAGCCACAGGTGCTGCCGCAGTTATTTCCTGTATTGCAGCCGCAGCTATTATTGCAAGGATCACAGCAGCTTCCATTATTGGTACCGCAGCCTCCTACTCCTGTACTATTGCATACACAAGTGCATTTGCATCTGCATCTGCAATTCCTGCCGCATCCGTTACCAACTCCACATCTATTGCAATTACATCCACACATATTTGAAATCTCCTTTTATTTTGTTTTGTAATGTATCCTATGTGACATCCAAGACAAGTGTGACATCCTTGTAAAATCATGTTTAAGAACCTTTTTTCATTCTTTTCATATATATAATTAGAACCCTCTGTTCTTAGAAAGGAGCCTTTCATTATGAATCCAAACAGCAACCAACGGTGTGGCTGTTCCTGCAGACCGCAGATTCCTACACCGCCCTGCATCAACACAGACTGCCACTGCAATCCATGCAGTTCTTTGCCGCCATCCCCTCCCCCCAAGCCTCCTGCCAGGCCGAGACAGCACAACTGCGGCAATTCACAGCAGGCAGGTACAATCATGCCTCCTGTTTCCCAAACCAGCCAATCAGCAAATGCAGCAGCCCCTCCTGTTATTCATCCTTCACTGCAGCCCGGCCAACCGACTAACATGACGGCTTCTTTGGCCATGCAGCCTGTTTCTCATCCCAATCAACCGGCTGACGCCACAGTAACCTCTGCCATGCAGACTGCATCACAAACCAATCAGCAGCCTAACACAGCCACTTCTTCCATGCAGCCCCAAACCTCCGGCACAACTGCCAAAGGCTGTGGGTGTCAGACAGGAAATTCTCTTACTTCTAATGGTGGAATATGCCAAATGACTATTGGCATGGGATATGTACCTTGGCAAAAATGGAGCCACACCTATCCGATGGAACAAGGATTTATACGCGGCACCATTTTCCCAGAGCTTGATTTTCCATTTTTAATGGGGAGGTGTCACTAAATATGTGTCAAAATGAAAATTCATTATTGCAGAAAGTCTATGAAACCGGTTTTGCTTTAGATGAAGCTACGCTCTATCTGGACACTCATCCTGCTGACAGCCAGGCAATGGAATATTATCAGTATGTAAAACGAGCCAACCAGAACGCAGTCTCAGCATATGAACAGACCTACGGACCACTGATGAGCAGCCAGGTAAATGCCAACACCTGGACCTGGATAAATGGCCCCTGGCCATGGGAAGGAGGAAATTAATATGTGGAGATATGAAAAACGGCTTCAATATCCGGTAAAAATCTCACAGACCAACCCGAAACTGGCACAGTTTATCATCAGCCAGTATGGAGGGCCTGATGGAGAAAGCGGTGCCGCTATGCGCTATCTCTCCCAGCGCTATGCCATGCCCTATCAAAAGGGAAAGGCCATTTTGACTGATGTAGGTACCGAGGAGCTGGGACATTGGGAAATCATCGCAGCCATCGTCCACCAACTGACCCGCAACTTAACTCCTCAGGAAATAGAAGAATCCGGCTTTGGCCCCTACTATATTGACCATACCACCGGTATCTGGCCTCAGGCAGCAGGCGGCATCCCCTTTAACGCCTGTGAATTTCAGTCTAAAGGCGATCCCATCACAGATCTTTTTGAAAATTTGGCGGCAGAGCAAAAAGCCCGCACCACCTACGACAACATCCTCCGCATGGTCAAAGACCACGATGTCTGCGATCCCATCCGCTTCCTGAGGGAACGGGAAATCGTTCACTTCCAACGCTTTGGTGAAGCCCTCCGGGACGTTCAGGACCATCTGGACAGCCGCAACTTCTATGCCTTTAACCCGGCATTTGACAAAGTATCCACACAAAACATACAAAATGTCAGACAACATTCCAAATAATTTTTAATAAGCCAGTGTCTTCATGCGCTGGCTTTTCCTTCTCTATAACCCATATTCCCCTATTCTTTCCTGTAAAACGAGTAAAACAAGAAAAACCGGCAAGGCATATTCTTTTCCATGCCCCGCCGGATTTCTCTTTTTGACAATCTTACCTTATTCCAGATAATCCAGCGGATCCAATGCTGCTCCCTGGTAATTCATCTGAAAATACACATTACTGCCCTCTACCGTATAATACTTGGTAGGCTCCGCCACATAGCCCAAGAGCTGCCCTTTCTCCAGGTATTCTCCCTCAACGGCAGAAACCTCCTTAAGCTGGCCGCAGACAGCCGTATAATCATTACCCAGATCCAGAACCACATAGCTGCCGATCTCCTCATTAACGCCTGTCTCCACTACACGAGCATTGGCAGGAGAATAGACCGGACTGCTGACCTCTCCCTGAATCACCAAACCTGGATTGCATTTATACTGGTCCAGGGTGGGAAAGTAGATTGTAGAGTCCATACTGTAATCCAGCACTACATTTCCCATTACAGGCCATCCGGCCCGGCTGGTATCCGTAAAGTCCAGCACCAGCGCCTTGGCCGCATCCATTCCCGTTCCTACGGCCTTAGCCTCCTGGGATGGTTTGCTGCTTCCTGATTTATGAGCCTTTTCCTGGATTACCGTATCCGGGTTTGCCTCCTGTTTTGCCACTTTTGCTTCAGTTTCCTCAGGTACAGGCTTCGCGTTGGACTCTCCGGCTGTAGGCGCCTGTGTTCCTGTTTTTGATTCCTCGGCAAGTAAATTTTCCTGACCAGGCATATCCACATAAGGATTTTGCTCCTGGCCGTCTCCTCTTCTCATTGTAACGACGCCTGCTGCAGCTACTATAGTCAGCAAGCCCAGTACCAGCATGACAAGGAATAGTTTGTCCTTGAACATTTGATTGATTCTCTCTTTCACCGTTTATCACCTCGGTAGTAGTTTTACCAAAGTGCCGCGTCTTATTCAGAAATCAGAGAGATATTTTTATAATAATAATTTAAAATGTCCTCATAACCCCATCCGGATTCTGCCATGGCATCTGCCCCGGCCTGGCTCATCCCATATCCATGACCTCTGCCTCGGATCCTGACCCGTACCACAGTTCCGTCCGTCTCCACTCCAAAGCAAGGCGAGGGAAGCCCTAAGGCATATTGGATGGCATCACCCGAATAGCTTAAAGCCCCTATTTTCATCTCCACCATGTATCCCGCCTCATCCTTTTTTATGGTTTGGATCTGCTTTACATCCACCCCTGACGCTCCGGGAATCTGGCTGACTGCCGCTGTAAAAGAATCCTGGCTCCACTCCATCACCTGCATGTAATCATCCCGCTTTGTGTCTGACACGCTTTCCACAGACTGAAGATACGGAAAATCCGCCTCTCCCTCTCGTGTTCTCCCTGCACTCATGGCATGGAACAAAGGAAGAATATAACGATCCTCATACTTCATCACCACCCCGCAGGTAGCCTCAACCGCTTCCCTGCACCGTTTCAGGCTGTCAACAGCCTTCATCCTGTCCCCTGTCAGGCTTTTCTCCCCCTCTCCCAGATAATCCATATCCAGCTCCTCCTCATAGATTTCCGTCCTTCCATCCATCAGCCGATATACATAAGTCCGGGCAATTACAGCCTGACATTTCAATGCTTCCATATTATAATCTGTATTAATCTGACATGCAATGATCCCGGGAAGGTAATCTTCCAGATCCACATATGTCTTGATTCCTTTTCTTTCCACCAGAATTTTTCTCTTGATGCTCACCCCAAACGATTCTGAAAATTCATTCCCTCCATTGCCCTGATTCCCATTAGATTCATGAAATTCCCCTTCTGTCCCTTCTTCTTCACCAGACGCCCCATTTCCATTTGCCCTGTCCTCTGCTTGTCCCGTCTGCTCTGTCTCCTCATCTTCTGGCGGAAATAATACTTCCCCCTGCTCAGCCTTTACCTCCATGCCTGCGCTCCTCATCCAAACCAGAGAAACAGCCCACGGCATTATAAACATTACAGCCAACCCTATCACCCATCTGCGCATAAAAAGAATCCCTCCTGACTATTATCAGTCTATGAAGGGATTCCTTTTTCTATTACTTCTATATAACAGAAAGGTCTGATGCGAAAATATCAAAGGAGTACAAAGACTGCCCCCATTACGCTTCCATTTCCACCTTTACCTTCTCCAAATGCCAAATATCCTTTACATACTCCTCAATGGTACGATCCGAGGAGAACTTTCCGCAGCATGCCACATTCATCATCGCTGCCCGTGCCCACCATTTCTCATCGCGGTACATCTCATCCACCTTTTTCTGAGCATCTGCATACATTCTGAAATCCTTCAGAATAAAATACGTATCTGCCCGGTTGCTGCTCTGGGTATTTAAAAGGGAATTGTAAATATCCCTGAACAGTTCCGTATCATAGGGAGAGAAATACCCATTGATAAGCTGCATCAGCACATGACGGATATCCTGATCATTGTTAAAAATCTGCATCGGATCATAGGACCGGTTCTTCTCCAGCTCAATGATCTCATCTGAGGAAGTGCCGAAAATAAAGGCATTCTCCTCTCCCACTTCCTCCACAATCTCCACATTGGCTCCATCCATGGTTCCAATGGTCAGGGCGCCGTTTAACATAAACTTCATATTTCCGGTACCGCTTGCCTCCTTGCTGGCTGTGGAGATCTGTTCGCTGACATCTGCAGCCGCAAAAATAATCTCCGCATTGCTTACCCGGTAGTCCTCAATAAACACCACCTTAATCTTGCCGTTGATGGACTTATCATTGTTGACCACATCTGCCACCGCATTGATCAGTTTAATGGTCAGCTTTGCAATCTTATAGCCTGCTGCAGCCTTGGCGCCGAAAATAAAGGTTCTGGGGATCATATCCAGGTTGGGGTTCTCCTTCAGCTCATTGTACAGATACATCACATGGAGAATATTCATAAGCTGGCGCTTGTACTCATGAAGCCGCTTTACCTGCACATCAAAGATGGACCGGGGATCCACATCGATTCCATTGTGTTCCTTAATATATTTTGCCAGACGCTGCTTGTTCTGGTACTTAATATTCATAAACTCATGCTGGCACTTTTCATCATCCACATACAGCTTCAGCTTGCTGATGGCAGAAAGATCCTTGATCCACCCATCCCCGATTTTATCAGTCACCCACTCTGCCAAAAGCGGATTGCCATGAAGCAGGAAACGCCTCTGGGTAATACCGTTAGTCTTGTTGTTGAACTTCTCCGGCATCATCTCATAGAAATCCTTTAACTCCTGATGTTTTAAGATCTCTGTGTGAAGCCGTGCCACGCCATTGACAGAAAAGCTTCCTGCAATAGCCATATGAGCCATGCGCACCTGACCGTCATAAATAATGGACATCTTGGCAATCTTATTCTGATCGTTGGGATACATCTGGCGGATCTGGTTCTGGAACCGGCGGTTAATCTCCTCCACGATCTGGTAAATACGCGGAAGCAGGCGGGAGAACAGCTCAATCGGCCATTTTTCCAGGGCCTCTGCCATAATGGTGTGGTTGGTATAGGCACAGGTTTTGGTCGTTACCTCCCACGCCTCGTCCCAGGTCAGGGCATATTCATCCAGAAGGATCCGCATCAGCTCTGCCACTGCCACTGTGGGATGGGTGTCATTGAGCTGGAACACATTCTTTTCATAGAATTTCCGCACATCATCGTGCTTTTCCATATATTTTGCCACTGCACGCTGCACACTTGCAGAGATAAAGAAATACTGCTGCTTTAAGCGCAGCTCCTTGCCCGCATAGTGATTGTCATTGGGGTACAGCACATCGCAGATGGTTTTCGCCAGATTCTCCTGCTCCACCGCCTTGTGATAATCTCCCTTATCAAAAGATTCCAGGCTGAAGGTGTTAATAGGCTGGGCATCCCAGATCCGCAGGGTGTTGACCACATTGTTGCCATATCCTACAATGGGCAGATCATAAGGCACAGCCATCACGGACTGGTATCCTTCCTGGACAAAGCGCTCATGGCCATTCTCCGTCCGCTCCACCCGCACGTATCCTCCGAATTTAACCTCCGTCGCATACTCGGACCGGCGCACCTCAAAGGGATTGCCGTCTTTCAGCCACTCATCCGGCACCTCCATCTGAAAACCATTTTCAATTTTCTGCTTAAACATCCCATAGTGATACCGGATTCCGCACCCATAGGCAGGATAACCCAAGGTAGCCAGAGAATCCAGGAAACAGGCCGCAAGCCTTCCTAAGCCTCCGTTGCCCAAAGCAGGATCCGGCTCCTGATCCTCAATCAAATTTAAGTCAAAGCCCAGCTCATCCAGCACTTCCCGAATCTCATCCTGCGCCATAATATTGATAATATTGTTGCCCAGGGCACGTCCCATCAGAAATTCCATGGACAGATAGTAAACGGTCTTAGCGTCCTCCTTGGCATATGTTTTCTGGGAGGCAATCCACTCGTCAATGATCACATCCTTTACCGCATAGGAAACAGCCTGAAATACCTGTGCAGGCGTAGCCTCATCCATTGTCCTGCGGAAAAGATTCTTTACATTGTACAAAACCGATTTCTTAAATTCTTCCTTATTAAATCCCATGCTCATTTCTTGTTCTCCTTCCGGCTGCTGCATTCTCGGATGCCCGCAGCCTGTTGTCTCTATATGCCCCAAAGATTACACCTTCTCAACACCCAAAGCAGTCTTCTCGCCATTAATGTTCCATTCCTTCACATAACCGCCCGTCTCTCCAGTACGGATCTGATCTGCCAGAACTTCCCTGCCAATGGTCTCTCCATGTGTATCCAAAAGCTTTGCAATCCTCTCATTACCGGTCTGATACACACAGATATGATCCATGACCTCAAATCCCGCTTCTTTTCTCATGGTCTGAATCTTGCTTACCAGCTCCCGGATAAATCCCTCCTCCAGAAGCTCCGGCGTCAGATTCGTATCCAAAGCCACTGTTACCTGATTGTCCCCCTCTGACACATACCCTTCGGTCTGCGCCATATCAATCAGCAGATCCTCTTTTGTCAGGACCACCGGCTCTCCTCCAAAGTCAAAGCTTAAAGCGCCTTCCGCATTCAGGGTATCCATAGCTGCATTGCCGTCGATCTCTGCCAGCGCCTTGCGGATGTTTGCCAACTGTTTTCCATACTTTGGTCCTACCGTCTTAAGCTGGGGCTTAAAGCTGTGGGTAGTAAAGCTGCGGACATCCTCCACAAACTCCACGGACTTTACATTCAGCTCCTCCTCAATGATTTCCACATAGAACCGGGACAACTCATGATCCGCCTTTACAAACATTTTGCCGATTGGCTGACGGTTCTTTAAGCTGGCTGTGTTCCTGGCCGCCCGGCCCAGAACCACAATATCCAGCACCTCGTCCATGTCTTCTTCCAGCTTCTTGTCTATGTGCCTCTCGTCCGCTGCCGGGAAGTCACAAAGATGAACACTCTCCGGCGCTTCTTTGTCAATACTCCGGACCAGATTCTGATAAATCGCCTCTGTCATAAAAGGAATCATGGGAGCTGCCGCCTTGGCTGTGGTGACCAAAGCCGTGTAAAGGGTCATATAGGCATTAATCTTATCCTGTTCCATGCCCTTTGCCCAAAAACGCTCCCGGCTTCTTCTCACGTACCAGTTGCTCATGTCATCCACAAACGCCTGAAGGGCCCGGGCTGTCTCCGGAATCCGGTAATCAGCCAGATTCTCATCCACGCTTTTTACCATGGAATTCATCTTAGACAATAGCCACTTGTCCATCACAGTCAGTTTATCATATTCCAACTCATATTTGGTGGCGTCAAAATCATCAATATTAGCATACAGTACAAAGAAAGCATAGGTGTTCCAAAGAGTTCCCATGAACTTGCGCTGTCCCTCCTTCACCGCCTCCCCATGGAAACGGTTAGGCAGCCAGGGCGCACTGTTAATATAAAAATACCACCGGATCGCATCCGCCCCGTAGGCAGCCAGGGCCTCAAAGGGATCCACTGCATTTCCCTTAGTCTTGCTCATCTTCTGTCCAAGCTCATCCTGCACATGGCCCAGGACAATTACATTCTTGTAGGGAGCCTTATTGAAAATCAAGGTGGAAATGGCCAGCAGGGAATAGAACCATCCTCTTGTCTGATCCACTGCCTCTGAGATAAAGTCCGCCGGGAACTGCTGATCAAACAGATCCTTGTTCTCAAAAGGATAATGATGCTGGGCAAACGGCATGGCGCCTGAATCAAACCAGCAGTCTATCACCTCAGGAACCCGCTTCATCTCTTTGCCGCACTTCGGACAAGTGATCGTCACCTCGTCAATAAAAGGACGGTGAAGCTCAATATCCTTCGGACAGTTTTCTGACATGGACCGGAGCTCCTCAATACTTCCGACAGAATGCTGATAACCGCACTCACACTCCCATACATTCAGAGGAGTTCCCCAATAGCGGTTCCGGCTGATTCCCCAATCCTGCACATTCTCCAGCCAGTCGCCGAAACGCCCTTTCCCGATACTTTCCGGAATCCAGTTGATGGTATTGTTGTTGCGGATCAAATCCTCCTTCACTGCTGTCATTTTGATAAACCAGGATTCTCTCGCATAGTAAATAAGAGGCGTGTCACATCTCCAGCAATGGGGATAGCTGTGCTCAAAGGCAGGCGCTGAGAATAACAGCCCTTTTTCCTCCAGCTCCTTTAATACCAGGGGATCCGCCTTTTTCACAAAGGTTCCCTGCCACGGCGTTTCCTTGGTCATCTCCCCTTTAGAATCTACCAACTGGACAAAAGGCAGATCATACCTGCGTCCCACCTTAGAGTCATCTTCACCGAAAGCAGGCGCAATGTGTACGACACCCGTACCGTCTGTCAGAGTCACATATCCGTCACAAACTACATAAAAAGCCTTTTTCTTCTGTTTTTCGCAAATCTCATTGGCATAAGGAAGCAAAGGTTCATATTCCTTATACTCCAGATCCTTTCCGGTACAACGCTCCAGCACCGTATACCCGCCCTGCAGCACCGTGTCGCACAGGGCTTCCGCCAGATAATAGGTGTATCCGTCATTTTGAACCTTCACATAGGATTCGTCCGGATTGACACAAAGAGCCACATTGCTGGGCAAGGTCCAGGGCGTAGTGGTCCATGCCAAAATATAGGCATCCTCCCCCTTCACCTTAAACCGGGCAATGGCAGAGCGTTCCTTCACATCCTTATATCCCTGTGCCACCTCATGGCTGGACAAAGGCGTACCGCACCGGGGACAATAGGGCACAATCTTAAAGCCCTTGTACAAAAGCCCCTTCTCCCATATCTGCTTTAAAGCCCACCATTCAGACTCAATAAAATCATTGTGGTAGGTCACATAAGGATCATCCATATCCGCCCAGAAGCCTACCGTACTGGAGAAATCTTCCCACATCCCCTTATACTTCCAGACACTCTCCTTACAGTGACCGATAAACGGCTCCAGACCATACTGCTCAATCTGCTCTTTTCCGTCTAAGCCCAGCATCTTCTCCACTTCCAGCTCTACCGGAAGCCCGTGAGTGTCCCATCCTGCCTTTCGGGGAACCATACAGCCCTTCATAGTGCGGTACCGCGGAATCATATCCTTGATTACCCTGGTCAATACATGGCCGATATGAGGCTTTCCGTTAGCTGTAGGCGGCCCGTCATAAAAAGTATAGGTCGGGCCGTCCGTCCGGCTCTCCATGCTCTTTTGAAAGATATCATGGTCTTTCCAAAACTTCTCGACTTTCTTTTCCCGCTCTACAAATTTCAAATCTGTAGATACTTTCTCATACATTTTCATTACCTCCGTTTTCGCGGCAAAACAAAAAAGCTTTCATCCCTGTAATGAGGACGAAAGCCTGGCTTCGTTATACCACCTATTACTGCATACCCTTGTCCGGATTTTACAAAAACAAAAAAACCGGCACACCATATGCGCTCCCCATAACGGAGGGACAACCGGCACAGCCTAATAGGCTCTGAAAAACCTTTCAGCCTGCAACTCAGGAGTGATCTTCAGTATCCGCAATTCTGCCTCCGGGCTTCCACCATCCCCGGATCGCTGACGCCATCCTACGGTCCTACTCTCTCCGTCAAAGTCATTCCTTTATCTTAAATCACTAATCATTATATTAATTGAAACGGAAAATGTCAAGGTCTGGAAACAAGATTCCCAAAAAGATTCCCCCCAAACATCATCCTGTTAATTTTTTGTCAATCAATTTGCCATTTTTCGCAATTAATGTTATACTACACGTTAACCAAATACACTTTTTACAAAAAAGGGAGGAATTACCATGAGTAAACGAAATCTCACCCTGCTGACCGATCTGTATGAGCTAACCATGATGCAAGGCTATTTCAAAGAAAAAGATGCCAATGAAACGGTTATCTTTGATGCCTTTTTCCGCACTAACCCGGTAAATGCCGGCTATTCGGTCTGTGCAGGCTTAGAGCAGGTCATTGAGTACATTAAAAATCTTCATTTTGAAAAAGAAGACATTGAATATTTGGGCTCAACCGGCTTGTTCGGAGAAGATTTCCTTGAGTACCTGCGGGATTTCCGTTTTTCCGGCGATATCTATGCCATTCCTGAAGGTACGGTTGTTTTTCCCCGTGAACCATTGGTAAAGGTGATCGCTCCCATTATGGAAGCACAATTAATTGAGACTGCCCTTTTAAACATCATTAACCACCAGTCTCTCATTGCCACAAAAGCCGCACGGGTAGTCTATGCAGCTAAGGGTGACGGCGTCATGGAATTTGGGCTCCGCCGGGCTCAGGGTCCTGATGCCGGAATCTATGGAGCCCGTGCTGCCATGATCGGAGGCTGTATCGGAACCTCCAACGTGTTGTGCGGCCAAATGTTTGACGTGCCGGTAAAAGGCACTCATGCCCATAGCTGGATTATGAGCTTTCCCGACGAGCTGACTGCATTCCGCACCTATGCCCGTCTGTATCCCACTGCCTGCATCCTGTTAGTCGATACCTATGACACTTTAAATTCCGGGATTCCCAATGCCATTCAGGTCTTTCAGGAAATGCGTCAGGCCGGCATTCCCCTGACCTTCTACGGAATCCGCTTAGACAGCGGCGATCTTGCCTATCTGTCCAAAGAAGCAAAAAAAATGCTGGATGCAGCAGGCTTTTCTGATGCTGTGATCTCCGCATCCAATGATCTGGACGAAACCCTGATCACCTCCCTAAAGCTTCAGGGTGCTGCCATCAATTCCTGGGGTGTGGGAACCAACCTGATCACTTCCAAAGACTGCCCTTCCTTTGGCGGTGTCTACAAACTGGCTGCCATCCAGGATAAAGTTACCGGCAAATTCATTCCCAAGATCAAGCTTTCTGAGAATGCAGAAAAGATCACAAACCCCGGCAACAAAACCATCCGGCGCATTTACAATAAAAATACCGGAAAAATCATTGCAGACCTGATCTGTCTGGCCGATGAAACCTTTGACTGTTCCAACTCTCTGCTGCTTTTTGACCCTGTTTCCACCTGGAAAAAGACTCACCTGGCTCCTGACAGCTACACCATGCGGGAACTGTTAATTCCTGTCTTTCAAAAAGGAAAATGCGTATACGAATCTCCCAAAGTCATGGACATTCGGGAATACTGCAAAAAAGAACTGGCTACTCTGTGGGAAGAATCCCTGCGTCTGGAATATCCCCATCGGGTTCATGTAGATCTTTCCAATGAGTTATGGCATATGAAAAACCAACTTTTAGACAGCTATCAATACCAGAATTAAAACCATTATCGTTCATTTTTTGTTTACAAATGTTCACAGATATTCTATATTTTTGCTAAACTTCCTTCATAACTGTGACGTATACTAATACCATCGAAGGAAACAAAAGAAATCTTGTAAATCCTTCTTAAATATGACATTCAGATAAATTTTTTTCATAATCGCCGGCAGCTATCGCAGTAGTTGTCGGCTCCTCCCTTTATATAGACATATATCATATATTCCCGGATTCTCTCTGCACCTGTCCCCCCATGTTTTTGAACTTTTGACCCTGGCATCATATAATTTATATAATTATAGTAGTTTCTCAGGCCAAAATATGGTAAAATATAAAAATAGAATGTGAGTCAGGGAATGCACATGCCATCACATTCCAGTAGAATTATAACATGTGGTATTAAAGGAGGAATAAGAAATGAGATGTAAAAAAATTGCCGGAGTCTTATACACAGTGGTATTGTCAGCCGTGATGACTACAACTGCATTTGCCAGAACCACCACTGACGGTTATTCCGGGCACAACGTTTATGATTATGAAAATGACCAGTCACAATGGGTACAAGACCAAAACGGATGGAAGTATTATAATCCTGCCGGATATACTCCTACAACCAATGGAGCAGGGTATTATCTTGAAAGTACCTGGGCTGCCATTGATGGAAACGGAGACGGTGTTGCTGAATTTTATCATTTTAATCAAAACGGTTATCTGGATACGAATACAACCATTTGGCCGGAAGACGGCCAGGGAAATTTAAGTGATTATTTTTACAATCATTACCATGCAGAGCATTACAATAACAGAGATCTGGAAAAAATAGACTACTATAAAGATTTGATGCATAAATTCGGCGGTGAATCCGGCTATACGGTGAACGGCCAGGGCCAGTGGGTGGTCAACGGAGTCGTGCAGACCGTAAATCAGAGCTGGAAAACCACCTTTGAGGCCGGATGGCTTCCCGGAATCTACTACTCCAAAAACAGAGCCGGCCTAAAGATGATTCAAGCCGGCATCGAATACAGCTCAGACAGCGGCGATATCTATCTGACTCTCTATGGCAATTCCGACACAGAAATACTGTTCAGCGGTCAGCTCATCGGCAGCGGAACCGATAACAATGTGTATAAGGTAACAGACCATTACAGAGGAATATCCCTGTTTGTTGAATACGACGGCATAGAGAAACTGACCATTACACCCCATAGCGGAAGTCTTCCCATCGAAGGATACACAGAATCCGATGGTTATGAGCCAGGAGATGACGGCGAATATTTGTATTATAAAGAAATTGATGGATTTATGAGCTGATTCCCATGAAAATATCTGCCCTTATGATTTAACTCATGATTTAAATTAAAGTGGATAAGAAAGAGCAGGCCGAACATTTTAGTGTTCTGCCTGCCTTTTTGTTTATTGACTATTTTTCCATCTTTTCAATCGGTCTTTCTTCTAAAATCGATAGAGCTTTCTTTTAATCCAAAATCTTAGATCCCCTTCAGCTTGAACCGGCCTACCATATCCCGCATGAGCTGAGCCTGGCTGGACAGTTCCTGAGCAGCAGCAGCGCTTTCCTGGGCTGTGGCAGAATTTGTCTGAATCACACTGGAGATCTGATCAATCCCAATGGTAATCTGAGAGATCGCTGCTGATTGATCCTTGCTGGCTTCCGAAATCTTATCAACCAGCACGGTTACCTCTTTCGCACCTTCTACTGCCTTTGTCAAAGACTGGGCTGTCTCGTCAACAATATGTGTGCCGTTCTGTACTGCCTTTATGGAATTTTCAATCAGTACGGCTGTATTCTTGGAAGCCTCGGCACTCTTACTGGCAAGATTGCGCACCTCATCTGCCACCACGGCAAAGCCCTTACCTGCACTTCCTGCCCTGGCTGCCTCTACGGCTGCATTCAAGGCAAGAATATTGGTCTGAAACGCAATGTCTTCAATGGTTTTAATAATCTTTCCGATCTCATTGGAGCTATTGCTGATATCCTCCATTGCAGAAATCATATCCTGCATCTTGGAATTACTCAGATTCATCTCATCGCCTACATCATTAACCTTGCTGTTTGCATGGTTGGCATTCTCCGCATTATCCCGGATCCGATCTGAAATATCTGTAATCGTAGCTGCCAATTCCTCAATGGAGCTGGCCTGCTGGGTAGCGCCTTGTGACAGGGCCTGAGCTCCGCTGGACACCTGATCCGAGCTGTTGGATACCTGACTGCTGCTGTTATGCATCTGACACATAGCGTCATTTAACTTCTTTGCAATCGTGCGGAAAGATATTAAAACAGGATGGAAACCGCCTATATACTCTTGCTCACACACAGAGTCCACTGTAAAATCTCCTGCTGCCATCTTGGCAAGGAACTGATTCTCATCATCAATAATAGCCTGAAGCTTTCGAATCAGCTCGCGAATCTGATCTGACAGCATTCCCAGCTCATCCTCAGAATGGTAATCAATGGCAACATCCAGATTGCCTTTTGCCATTTCCATGGCCGCCTTCTCTATCTCAGCCACTGGCTGACGGATACTCCTGATAATCACCACGGAGAAACCAAGGGTAATCAAAAGAACCACCAGCATCACAGACAACTGGCTCAATATTGCCATCTGATAAGTACCCACACTTTCCTCTCTGGCTACACCGCTTCCCTTTGTATTAAAATCTGCCAGAGCAGCTAATGCATCAATCATGGCATTATAGTCAGTAAGGCCATCCCCTGCCAGCAAAGCTCCTGCACCCTCATGATCTCCCTGCTGTATCATTTTGATAAGCTCACTGTCCATCTTCTGATAGGTAGACCATGCATTCTGGAGATTCTGAAACAGACCTCTTCCCTCTGTAGTAGAGACATAACCTCCATAGGCATTAATATTGGCATCCATATCAGAAAGATTCTTGGTTAATTCTTCGGAGTTGGCCTTTTCAACTTCCGGTGTATTCGCCATCACAAGAACCTGCTCATTTAAACGAATTGCAGTTAAAGTAGTTTCCATTTCTCCGGATAAATAAAGGCTCGGCATCCATTTGTCAGCAATAATAAGGGCCGAGTGATTCAAAGTCCCCATAAGCGCAATCGAGATAAATCCGACCAAAAACATTCCTATAATTGCAATTCCTGCAAGCAGATATAACTTTAAGTTAATCTTGAGATTTTTAATAGTATTGCCCATACTGCTTTTCCTCCAAAAGAATTAAATACTTAACGCCTTTTTAGCTGAAACTTTCCAATTAGCTGCTTCAAAACCTGTGCCTGCCCTGCTAGCTCCTGGCTGGCTGCCGCACTTTCTTCCGATGTGGCGGAATTAGACTGAATTACCGTTGAAATCTGGGTAATACTATCTTTTATCCGGTTAATAGCAGCCTCTTGTTCTATGGAAGCCGCAGAAATCACTTTAATTTGATTGGTAACAATCTCCGCCCCATCCACTACGGAATGCAGGGATTCCTGCGCTAACTCTGTCAGCTCCGAGCCATTGGATACCACGTGAAGGGTCTTTTCGATCAGCTCTGTGGTGTTCTTTGCCGCATCCGCACTCTTGGCTGCTAAGTTACGCACTTCATCTGCCACTACAGCAAAACCTTTTCCTGCGCTTCCTGCCCTGGCCGCCTCCACGGCTGCATTTAAGGCAAGAATATTGGTCTGAAAAGCAATATCTTCAATCGTCTTGATGATATGCTGAATTTCACCGGAACAAGCGCTTATCTCGCCCATGGCTTCCGTCATTTTCTGCATCTGCACATTACACTGGTCAATCTTCACCTCTACCATATCTGCTTCTCTTGTTGTGATAGATGCACTTTCTGCGTTACTGTTAATCTGTTCTGAAATCTGCTCAATCATATTCATCAGATTATCCACTTCCGACGCCTGTTCTGTAGCTCCCTGAGCCAGATTCTGTGCGCCGTCCGCCACCTGAATGGAACCGGCGTCTACCTGACTGGCTGAAGAATGAATCTGATCCATAGTTTCGCTCATCTCAGAACCAATGGTCTCAATCGCCCTCTGGATCTGAATAAAATCACCAATATACTGGATGGAACTGGTGCTGCTTAAGTCCCCGGCCGCCATTTTGCTTAAAACCTGAGATATATCAGAGATATAAAGTTTCAGACTTTTCGCCGAATCATTCAGGCTCTCTGCCAACAGACCAATCTCATTTTGATTTTTTATATCAATCTCAAAATCCAGATTGCCTTTTGATAAATTCCCGCTGGATGCCGTGACTACCTGCAAAGGCTTTACCACTTGATTTAACACATAAACTACTAAAAGAATGCTGACTATCAAAATCACAACAACCGTAAAAACCGATATTATTTTTGTATTACTTTCAGAAGCCATCAATCCGGCCTGATTATCTTTGACCTCCTGCTCTGTGATCGCCGCAACCTGATCCAATATGGCAACCAGCTTCACAACATCTGCCTTGGTTCCATTTAAATACATTTCATTTGCTGCTGCCTGATCTGTATCCCTTAAAGCCAAAACCTGATTGGCAGATTCATGAACTGCCTGATGGAGCGGTTTCATCTCCTCCATCAAACGCAATATTTCTTCATTCTGAATCTTGGATCGCTCCGGACCATAAAGCCATTTTCCTAAAACACATCCCTGATAATCACTGCTTCCTGTAAACTCTGTTCCCATAGCCACTGCTGAACACAGATTCTCTACCCAGCCATAATGAGCTCGTTCTGCCGTCAGAACCAGGGAGTTAATCTCTGTAGCCAGCTCCGTAGCTTCACTATGTCTGCGAATCTGGTTCATACCACTAATCGTAACGATCCCACTGACGACCACAACCATGAAAATAATCGCAATTCGTATCATAACTCCTTGTTTGATGGTATGTCTCATTTTTTTCACCTCAACCGATGTCTTCTTTATTATTATATTACAACCAATATGCAGAGGACTATCGTGTCCTCTGCATATGTGATCTCACAGATCCTAAAAACTATTTTTAATATTTTTCACTTCCGTAGCTTGTATAAGAGGACAAATCCACATAATCCTCATCGCTTCCAGGCTGTTCATAAGAAACATGCGCTTCCGGCATCACACTGCTTACACTGCTCACGCTGTTCATATTGACTGCACTGTTCATATTTGCCTGACCGTCTAAGCGGAACTTTCTTACCAACTCCTTCAAAATCTGCGCCTGACCAGACAGTTCTTCACTGGCTGCCGCGCTCTGCTCTGCTGTCGCGGAATTGGTCTGAACCACACTGGAAATCTGGTCAATACCAATTGTGATCTGAGTAATCGCGTCCGCCTGCTCCTTGGATGCCTTTGCAATCGTATCCATCATGGTAGTGGCATCTGTAATCCCTGTCATCACTTCTTCCAAAGACTTGGCAGTCTCGTCCGCAATCCTCTTTCCGTTTTCTACTGCATGGAGAGAATTTTCAATCAGCACTGCCGTATTCTTGGATGCCTCCGCCGACTTGCTTGCTAAGTTTCTCACCTCGTCTGCCACCACGGCAAAGCCTTTTCCTGCCGCACCTGCCCTGGCCGCCTCAACGGCTGCGTTCAATGCCAGAATATTGGTCTGGAAAGCAATGTCTTCAATCGTCTTAATGATCTTTCCTATCTCGCCTGAAGCATTGTTGATATCTGACATGGCCTTCAGCATATCCTGCATTCTGCGGTTGCTCTCTCCCGCCACCTCACCGACTGCTTCCGCTTTGTTGCCTGCCTCCTGGGCACCCTCAGCGTTGCGGTTAATATTGCCGGAAATTTCATTAATGGAAGCCGCTAACTCCTCAACGGAAGACGCCTGTTCTGTAGCTCCCTGTGACAATGCCTGGGCTCCGGAGGATACCTGATCCGAACCGGAAGATACCTGATCCGCCGAACGGTTTAAAGTGGAAAGCGTATCGTTAAAGCTGTCCTTGATCTTCTTCATAGACTGGAAGATCTTCTGATAATCGCCGATATAAAGCTCAGGAGACGAAGAATGAACCGTAAAATCGCCATCAGCCATAGCGCTCAAAACAATTTCAATATCCTTAACAATCGTGCCCACTCCCTTTGCCATGGAACGCATATTCCCCGCCATATCTCCAAACTCATCTTTCGAATCGTAACGAATGTCCACGGCAAGATGTCCGCCAGACATCTCCAGCATAGCGCTTTCGATCTCTTTTACCGGATTCAGCACATTATTGGTCAGCATCAGGGCAATCATGCAGGTTAAAACAAAAGCAACGACAGAAACTATAATGGACAAAGTCATCAGCGCATTGTTCATGGCCATGGCAGTATCAAAAACTTCTTCACACTCCTTCTCCATATTGGCAAAGGCCGTCTGCAGAAGGGCAGCGCACTCCTCTGTCTGAGGATTGTACTGAAGCAGAACAATCTCTTGCGCAGCCCTGTTGCCTTCCTCTGTATCCAATGTCGCGCTATTGATAATCTGCTGTCTGACATCTGAAGTGGCGTTCAGTTTTGTCTCAAAGCTTTTCATCAAAGACGAATCTCCAGTGTAATTTGTATAAATCCACTGCAGACTTTCCTGAATATGGGTCAGATACTGATCCGATGAAGCGATTCTTTCGCGGGTCTTAGCGTCATCCGTCTCCACCACGCTCAGCATCAGCTCCTTTAACGACCGCTGAAGGCTGACTCGCATCTCGTAAATATTCGTAATCACCCTGTAGTCTTCCTCGTAGAAGCTCTCATAAGAACCCTTGGCCTTCATAATTCCCACGCTGGAAGAAATGACCGCCACCAGAAAAAGCGCCAGGATAATCCCGAAAGACAAAAGAAACTTCTTACCAACCTTTAAATTCTTCATTCGTTGCTCCTCCTTGTTGAGCCTTCATTTCCTGACAGCCTTCTGACCTCAAAGGGAAAAGCCAGGGGGCCGCCGTATCACACTCTTTTATATTATCTCGGCACATTTTCCTGTTATATAATAAAAATCGCAAATTTTTTTAAAAAATTTTTATTTCCCTTAATAAATTGCTTTTTCCGTCGATATTGCTATTAGTATGTTATGGTCTGATATGCTTTTTTTGTAAAGGACTGTTTTATTTTCATGCAAATCATTAAAAAGGATAGGTGGTGTATCGAATGGATAACGGTATGGAAAGTATGCTTGATACATATCTTTTTGAGACGAATTCCCTCTTGGATCAGCTTGACGAGATGCTTGTCAACGACGAAAAGCTGGGTGATTTTTCTTCGGATGACGTCAATGAGATCTTTCGTATCATGCACACCATCAAAGGTTCGTCTGCCATGATGGAATTTGGCTCTCTCTCCAGCATTGCACATCATATAGAAGATTTGTTCTTCTATATTCGTGATAAGGGGATTGATTCTTTAGGCGTCCAGCACAAAAAGGAGCTTTTTAATCTGATGTTCCGTTCAGAGGACTGTCTCCGGGGACAGGTGGAAAAGGTGGAAAACGGAACGCCTCTTGACACGGATATGGATGCTTTTGCTTCTGAGATCAATGACTTCTTAAAAAAGATCAGCAATGCGGAAGAAGATGCTCCTGCCGCAGAAGCCGCACCCTCGGGAGTATCTCAGACAGAAGCGCCTGTTGCTGTTTCCGCCGCTGCCGAGCATCTTCCCGAAGACAGCAGCGCCGTATGTTTCCTTCATGTATTTTTGGAGGAAGGCATTGGTATGGAAAATCTCCGGGCATATATGATCATCAACGCATTAAAGGAATGCGAACTTGATTTCCGTTATTATCCGGAAAATATGGAAAGCAACCCGGAAACCTGCTCCATGATTATCGAGGATGGCTTTTACATGGCCTTTGAGTCTGAGGATATGGCGGCCAAAGCCAGCGATATGCTCCCGACGCAGAGTTATATCCGCTCCTATGAGCTGGTTGCTATCCCCCAGGCTGCGCCGGAACCGGCTCCTGTTGCCGAATCTGCCCAGCCTTCCGGCGAAGCTTCCGGACAGGCCAAAGCGCCGGAGCACAAAGAAGGACCCAAGCCTCCCGCTAAACAGGCTCCGGCTGTACAGGGACCGCCGGCCAAGCAGAATCTCATCAGCGTAAATTTAATGAAGCTGGACAATCTCATGAATATTGTAGGTGAGATCGTGATTACGGAATCCATGGTCACCTCTGCGCCCGAGTTGAATCAGCTTACCCGCGACGCTTATGACAACTTTATGAAGTCTGCCCGCCAGCTCCGCAAACTGACGGATGATTTGCAGGATATTGCCATGTCTCTGCGGATGGTGCCCATATCCGGTGTATTCCAGAAGATGAACCGTATTGTCCGGGACATGAAGCAGAAATTAGGCAAGGATGTGCGCCTTACCCTGATTGGAGAGGACACGGAGGTTGACAAGACCATTGTGGACAGTATCCAGGATCCTATTATGCACATGGTCCGCAATGCTATGGACCATGGAATTGAAGATGACGCCAACGAGCGGATTCATGCCGGAAAGAGCGCCCAGGGCGAGATTATCCTGTCAGCTTCCCACACCAGCAATGAGGTGGTTATTTCCATTTCCGACGACGGAAAAGGTATGAATCCGGAAAAGCTTCTTGCCAAGGCCAGAGAGCGGGGCATCCTTACCAAGCCGGAAAACGAATACACCCGTAAGGAAGCGTTAGGACTTGTCATGCTGCCGGGCTTCTCCACCAACCAGACTGTTACGGAATTTTCCGGCAGAGGCGTGGGCATGGATGTGGTAAAGAAGAATGTAGAGTCAGTAGGAGGCACCGTATCGCTTACCAGCGAGGAAGGTCAGGGAACCACCTTCTTAATGAAGATTCCTCTTACTCTGGCCATTATGGACGGCATGAAGGTAACGGTAGGCTCCTCGATCTTTACCATTGCCATTGCCAATATCCGTCAGTCCTTTAAGATCTTAGCTGACGAGATTATCCTTGACGAGAGCGGCAATGAGATGGTTGAGCGCATGGGCAGCTTTTATCCAATTCTGCGTCTTCATCAGTTTTACGGCATTGAGACTCAGGTTACAGAGCTGGTGGACGGGATTCTTTTATGGGTAGAGACAAGCGATCACTCCTTCTGCCTGTTTGTGGATGATCTGATTGGTGAACAGCAGGTTGTAGTTAAACCATTCCCTGCTTTCCTGACCACCTTTGATTTGAAGAATTACGGTATTTCCGGCTGTACTATCTTAGGAGACGGAAATATCAGCATCATTCTGGATATTCAGGGCCTTCATACGGCGGCTCTGGAGACCATATAGGAAGGGAGGAACCGACTATGTCTGAACAAGTAAACGAGCAGGATATCCTGGATCTGGAAATATCCGAGGCAGATGAACATTCCACAGTGGAGCGCTGTCTCACCTTCGAATCAGGAGAACTGATTTTATACATCAGCACTCGCTACATTATTGAGATCATTAATGGTCACTCCATCACTACCCTGCCCTTAGTCCCTCATTATGTGAAGGGCATTATCAACTTAAGAGGCCAGGTTCTGCCGGTGGTGGATCTGCAGCTCCGCATGGGAAAAGGCGAGACTGCCTCTACAGGTAAAAACTGTGTGATTGTACTGGATATTGATTCCGTTTCACTGGGCATTATGGTAGATTCTGTACGCCAGGTGGTTGACATTGACCTTAAAAATGTCCGTCCTATCCCTTTAAAGCGCCAGCAGAAGCTTCTTGACGGTATGGTCAATATGGAAGACGGCAATGTCTTTATGTCCGTGGACTGCAAAGCGCTAATCAGTACCGAAGACTTGTAAAGAATCAGGAACAAAACAGGAGTAATCAGATGCTGACATTAACAGACAGCGATTTCCAGAATCTCTATACTTATATAAAAAAGAATTATGGAATCGATTTAAGCAAGAAAAAGCAGCTTATCGTCAGCCGCCTTTCCAACACACTGGCTGCTCAAGGCTTTAGTGACTTTACTTCCTATGTTAAGGATATCACTTCTGGCCGCGATCCGGAGATGGTCACAGCCATGTTAAATAAGCTGACTACCAACTATACCTATTTTCTCAGAGAGGAGGCACACTTCCAATATTTCCAGGAAGTGGTGCTTCCCGACCTGGCCAAAAAGCATGCACGGGATAAGTCTCTTTCTATATGGAGCGCAGGCTGTTCTTCAGGAGAAGAGCCTTACACCATCTCCATTTATTTGAAAGAATTTTTTGGAGCACAGGCTTCTCAATGGGATACCAGGATTCTGGCCACAGATATTTCCCAGAAAATCCTCAACTCTGCGATTGCCGCCACATATAGTGAAGAAAGCATTGCTCCTCTTCCCGCCTCCTGGAAACAAAAGTATTTTGTCAAAGCAAACAACAGCCAGTATACGGTAGCTCCCGCTCTGAAGCAGAATGTTATCTTCCGTCCCTTTAATCTGATGGAACCGATTCAGTTTAAGAGAAAGTTTGATTTGATTTTTTGCCGTAATGTAATGATTTATTTTGACCAGGACACCAAAGACGCTCTGGTACGGCGTTTTTACAACGCAACGGTTCCTGGAGGCCACCTTTTTATTGGTCATTCCGAGGGGCTGACCAAAGCAACCTGCCCCTACCAATATATCCAGCCTGCCATCTATCGAAAGGCATCCAAATAAGAGGGAGCAAAAAGGAGGGTAAATTACCATGTCAAAAATCCGCCTGATGATTGTGGATGATTCCATCCTGTTCAGAAGCTGGATGGTGCAGAATTTAGGATCTGACCCCCGTTTTGAGGTGGTCGGATATGCCATTAATGCCATAGATGCAAAAAATAAGCTGCCCCAGCTAAAACCGGATATTATGACCCTGGATATTGAAATGCCAGGAATGACCGGATTGGATTTTCTTCGGGAAGTCCTTCCCACCAATCCTATTCCCATTATTTTGGTATCTTCTCTGAATGTGCGGGTATTTGATGCTCTGGCCGCAGGCGCTATTGATTTTGTCCGCAAACCGGATATGAATTATGAGGGAGGGAAGCAGTCTTTCCTCCAAACTCTCAAGTCTAAACTGGTCACGGGCGCGAAAGCTAAGGTTCGTCTCCCCTCTGCCGGAGCCTTTTCCGGTCCGGCCGCATCTCGAGGGGGGGTTGGCTCTCCTGGCCCCGGCGGTATCCGGAGCGGCACAAGCAGTTCAGGCAGCTCCTCTGATACGGGAATAACTGCTCCCCTTCGTGCTCCTTCCAATTTTGGAAATGTAGACCTGATTGCAATCGGCGCCTCCACGGGAGGCACAGAGGCAATTTTAGAGGTAGTACGGCAGTTCCCTGCAAAGATGCCGGCCATTGTCATCACCCAGCATATGCCTCCCGGCTTTACCGCCATGTATGCTGAACGCCTGAATCGGATCTGCAATCTGAAAGTAAAGGAAGCCTGCCATGGCGACAAGGTAGTCCCCGGACAAATTCTTCTTGCCCCAGGCGGACTGCAGATGCGGGTTGTCAAGATGGGAGCCGGCTTTTCCGTAAGCTGCACGGATGAGGCCAAGGTCAGCGGACACAAGCCTTCTGTTGATGTATTATTTGATTCTGTTGCCGCCAATGTAAAAAGCCGCGCTATCGGTATTATCCTTACGGGCATGGGAGCCGACGGAGCCGCCGGTCTGCTGCGGATGAGAAAAGCAGGCGCTTATACCATTGGTCAGAATCGTGAAACCTGTGTGGTATATGGGATGCCTATGGAAGCCTACCGGGCCGGAGCAGTCTGTACCCAGTCTGCCTTAAGTTCTATTCCCCAGGTTGTCATGGCCCAGCTTGCCAAATCTTGACGGATTCATGATTATGCAGAATTATTATTCTAATAAAAAAACCAGAAACCATTATTCCAAAAGGGGCTTTGCCGAACGGGTTGTGCTGACTTCCATAGCGCTTTCAGCCGCTGCCGTTGTCACCAGCCTGTTTGTCTATTTCCGCCCTTTTACCATGACGGATGTAGGCACTGCCGCAAAGAATCTTTACTCTTTTGTAAATGAACGAATCAATGATATCCAGGAAAGAAGAAGGGAACGGATAAAAGAAAAAGAGGAACAGCTTGCCGCCGCAAAACGCGCCGAGCTTTTGGAGAAACAAGAAGCTCTCTCCCCTCCTTCTGAAACCGTTCCCTATATAGACCGCAGCGCCGATATGGGAGAAGCAAACTCTTTTAACGCGGAGCCTGTGTATATTCCCCAAGAAGATGCCGTGTTCATCTTTATGCTGGATACGGCTTTGGGCCCCATGCTTTACTACAGCCAGGGAGATACACGATGGAAGGATTATCTCTATGGCGGAGTAGATCCCATGAGCAGCTATGGATGCGGCCCTGTCTGTGTGGCCATGATTATCAACAGCTTCTCTCCTACCGGAGTCACTCCTATTGACATGGCGGATTGGTCTGTTGCTAACGGCAATTATGCCCGCCACAGCGGTTCTTACCACAGTTTGATTCCTGACAGCCTGACTGCCTTTGGACTCAATGTGGAAAGTGTTGAAGACCGTTCTGTGGAAAATGCGGAAAACCTTTTGCGCACAGGACACATACTCGTGGCGCTGATGGGAAAAGGGAGCCTGACGGAAAACGGACATTTTATTATTATTGCCAATCTAAATGAGAACGGAAACGTGTATATTGCAGATCCTGCCAACTATGAAAATTGTACAAAAGAGTGGGATTTACAGCTATTGATGGATGAACTGAAAGGGGCCTATGACAGCGGCGCTCCTCTTTGGGCTGTTTCCATTCCGGAAGCAGAGGAAGCAGTTCCGGATTAAAATAAGAAAATATAAAAATAAAAGCGAAAGGGGCAATTTCCCGCCATCTTCGCTTTTATTTGTTATCTTTATATCGCTTTCGAACAATTTTGTTTCTTTAAATCTTCTACTGTCTTATCTCCGCTATTCTCGCTCAGCCTCTATCCCCCTCTGCTGCCAGAGCCTGATCTACCACCAGAATCTCCTGAGGTGAAAAGGTTCCTCTCATGACCTGAACCATATTCTTATATCCGGCCTTCATAGCTCCTTTCAGCACAAAAAGCCGATCCTTTAAGGTGGTAAAGTCATAAAGATTCTGTCCTAAAAAGGATGCCACGGCCTCCGCTGAAGACGTCCCCGGCCGGTTGCTGCACTCATCAATAAAGAAAGAAGTCAACAGCAGAAATAGAGTGCTCATCAAATATTTATCACTCTTTAAAAGAATTACACAATAATTGATGCATTCTGCCAGATTTCCGTTGTTAAAACAGCAGGTAGCCAGCATCTCATATGCCTGTCGGATATCCCCTGACACAAACATGGATTTAAAAGCAGTTCCATATTTTTCCAATTGATCGAGAGCCCGCTTCAAATGCTTTTCTGCTGCTTTCCAATTATTATGGCGCACAAAATATTTTCCCGCATAATAGTCAAAGTCCGCTTCCTGGGGCAAACGTATTATGGCTTTGTTATAGATCTCCATAAATACATCCTCAGGCGTCTCATATTTGGCATAGAGGATCTCCAAAAGCTTGGTAAAGGTCATGGCTGTCCGGATCGGATCAACTCTTTCTTCTGTATCCGGCATCAGAGCAATGGATTTGCGGAAGGATTCCTCTGCTTTTTCCAGATTATCCGCCGAGTAATACTCATCTCCCAAGTAGCCTAACATTCTGTAGCTGTCCGGATTCTCCTCCAGCTCTTTCTGAATGATTCTTATATTCCTTCCGCTGGAAACCTTTTGTTCATGCCCAATCTTTCCATATCCTGTGTGATAAATGGACAATTCATTGACCGCATCCACAAAATTAAACTCCGAACCGTCTGTAGACATAATATACTCATGGATTTTTCCGATGTATCCCACTCCCGGCCGGTTGCGGAATACCCTGGACTGGGTACCCACTGCCGTCACATTTCCCGCATCATTCAGATGTACCCATGAGGACAAAATGGCATCATACTTCTTATCCTGAAGCTTCCGCACATAGTACAGAACCTTTTTAGCATCTTCTTCAGAAAAATATTCATCTGCATCCAAAAGGGCGATCCACTCATACTTTGCCTTGCTGATAGCAAAATTTTTAGCTGCCGCAAAATCATCGATCCATTCAAAATGATAAATCTTGGCTCCCATGCTCTCTGCAATCTCCACTGTCCTGTCTGTGGATCCGGTGTCCACTACGATCTGTTCTGACACTACCCCTTTTCCCCAGGAAAGAGCCTTCTCGATATTCCGCTCCTCGTTCTTTACAATCATACATTGGGAAATCCTTGCCCTGCTGCGGGTTTTCATAATATGTCTCCTCTCTGTCCTTTTCTTGTTCTATGCCAATCCAATGTCCCCTGCTTTCCCATCCCTTGATTTAAACAAATATCATGAAAACAGCGCCGCCCTCTCCTGAGGAGAAAAAAGCTTCTCTGCCATATACTCCGCAAACCCGCTGCATCCGGTTTTCTGCGCGGTCTTTGCCAAAAACAGCCGATCTTTCAGAGAAGACAAATCATAGATCCCCCAAAAGAACTGTAAAATCCGGTGATAATCTTCCTTCCCTGCCCCCTGCGGCGCCAAAAGCAAAAGCAATCGCGAAAGAACGGTCATAATATATTTATCGTATTTCAGACAAGCCACTGCATAAGCCACACACTTCTGACTCTCTCCGGCCTCATAGCAGCACCTTACCAGCAGATCATAAGCATCCATCAGATTGGCTGCCAGCAAAAGCGCCCGGTTGGAACATCCAAAATCATCCAGTTTTTTTAACGCGGCCTCCAGATAAGAAGATGCCTTACTGGCTTTTCCTGACGCTGCAAAAAAGCGTCCTGCAATATAGTCAAAATCTGCTTCCTTTGGAAAATGCTCCACTGCCTTTCTATAGATCTGCCGTATATGCTCCCAGGAAGTTTCTTCTTTTTCTGCAAGAATCGTCAAAAGCCGGGTATAGGTCACGGCACTTCTCTGATCTCCCTCCGGCAGCCTGCGGGGCATATTTTCTACAGAACGGCGGTACCACTTCTCTGCCCCTGCCCGGTCTCCGTCCTCCAGGCATTCATCCCCCATATATCCCATCATCTCATGATCCCCGGGATTCTCCTTCAGCTCCTCTAAAATCAGCCTTCGGTTTCTCCCTCCTTCATTCTTCTTAACATATGCCTCTCCCTGATATCCTGTGTGGAAAATAGAAAGAGATGCCACCACGTCCCCGATGACCAGCTCTCGTCCCTCTGTAGATTCTAACTGTTCATGAATCCGTCTGCGGTAGCGGATATCCGGCTTGTTCCGGAATATTCGGATCTGGGTTCCGGAAGCAAAGATCTTCCCTTCCTCGTTAATCTGCTGCCAGCCTGTAGAGATTCCGTCAAACCGATCCGGGGGCAGGTTGTCCAAAACTCCCAAAAGACGCTCAGCGTCCCCTTGCGCTAAGTATTCGTCTGCATCCAGAAATGCAATCCAGTCACCCTGGGCCTGTTCAATGGCATAATTCTTCGCGGCAGCAAAATCATGGATCCAGTCAAAATGACAGACCTTGGCCCCCAGGCTCTCTGCCAGCTCTACGGTCCGGTCCGTGGAACCTGTATCCACCACGATCTGTTCCCACATCACATCTTTGCCCCAGGACAAGGCGCGTTCTATATTTTTTTCTTCATTCTTTACAATCATGCACTGAGATATGCGTACATGCTTCCCTATTTCCATGAGTCCTTCCTCCTTGTCCTTCCCCGCAGCGCTGCTGCTCTCTAATCAAAAAAGCCATCTTTCGGCTTTTCCTGCTGAAAATGGCTTCTTGCCCTATAAGATTACGAAATTCAACTTCTCCAGAGTTTTCTCAATCCCATATGCCTCACGGCGTTACTATGTTATATATCGTCATCTTTCCGAAAACCATAAGGGTTTTCTCCAATTAAAAAAACCACTTTCCGGCATTTTTGCTGAAAAATGGCTTTCGCTTTTATAAGATACCCGGAGAAGCGTATCACGGATACGCTTCTCCGGATTTACGAACTCCGGCAGAATATGATGTTCCTGCATTCCGCCGGAATATCTTATTCTTATACATTCATGTTCCGGATAAAGCCGAAACAAATATAACAAATTCCAACCAACGATTACTGCAGTAAGCTCAAGACACCCTGCGGTACGGAGTTAGACTGTGCCAGCATGGACTGGGAAGCCTGCATAAGAATGTTATTCTTTGTGAATGCCGTAATCTCATCGGCCATATCGGTATCACGGATACGGCTCTCAGCAGAGGTGATGTTCTCGGAAGTAACTTTCAGGTTGTTAACCGTATGCTCAAGTCTGTTCTGAGCTGCACCAAGGGTAGCACGGTAGCTGGATACTGCGTTGATAGCAGCGTTGATGGTGTCAATAGCAGCATTAGCAACAACAGTACTGGTACCGGAAATATTCATGGTCGGCAGCAATGCAGAAGCAACCGTTGCTTTCTGAAGATCAACACCTGCAGGTGTCTTTAACTGTTCGCCCGCTGCATCCTCAATAGCTGTAGTAGCATTAGCACCAACAGTACCGGTAGCGGTAATGTAATCGGTCTTGGTTCCAGACAAAGCAAGCTGATTGTTACCAACCTTAAAGTTAGTAACACCACGATCTACAGCATCAGCAAAGATCGCAGCCTGAATACCGGAAGCAGTCATTGCCTGGCTGTTCACGGTGATCGTCTCAGCGGAGCTGGGACCAATCTGGAAGGTCATCTTACCAGCAGCGCCAGTAGCAGCCAACGGCTTGATTCCGTTGAAGTCTGTGTTGTTAGCGATACGGTCGATTTCCTTAAGCAGCTCAGATACCTCACTCTGCAGGTTTCCTCTTGCAACGGTATTGTAGGTACCATTTGCAGACTGGGAAGCCAGTGTGGTAAGACGCTGTAACATGGAGTGAACCTCAGTCAGAGCACCTTCTGCTGTCTGAATCAATCCGATAGCATCCTGTGCGTTCTTTGCTGCCTGATTCAGACCGTTAATCTGGGATCTCATGCTCTCGGAAATCGCCAGACCAGCCGCATCGTCACCTGCACGGTTGATCTTATAACCGGAAGACAGCTTCTCTAAGTTCTTGTTCAATCCACTCTGGTTAATACCTAAGTTTCTATAAGAGTTAATCGCAGCTATGTTGTGTTGAATAATCATAAAAACATCCTCCTATTCCATGATCACTTCCCCTGAGAACCTCCCTGTCCCCAGGCTTTCTTCCATGCGGGCCCTTGCACAAAAGAAATCGTAAAGTATCTGCTTAAGATTGTTCAATCCGACATGCCTTACAGCTTTACAGTGTTATATATCGTCAGGTTTCAGAAAAGGATAAGTCTTTTTCAGGAAAATGTTCTTAATCTTATATTTCCGTTCTTAAATCTACCGGCTCATCTGAAAAACTCATGTCCTCCATGCTGAAACAGATAGGTCAGCCTCTGATCAAACCAGGCTGCATTCCCGGCGTCAGACCATCTGCGGTTCATAAAATAAAGGGCTCCCTGGGAGTAATCCTCTCCTGCCAATGCCCGGTCTACTGCCATCTTGGTCTCCTCTGAGACTGTACAGGAATTTAGCGTCCCGTTTTTCACAGGGGAAAACTGGGATTTCTGGTACACCACCCCTGTGACTGTATTTGGAAATTCCTGGCTTTTCACCCGGTTAATAATCACGTTTGCCACCAGGATCCGGCCCTTGGCATCACATCCCCCGGCCTCTGCCTCTACGATCCTCTGCAGCACCTCATAATCTTTCTGTGAATAGCTGATCCCTGAAGATCCATTCCCGGCCGCAGCTTCCCTGGCTTCCTCCTGCTGATGCATGCTTCTTACCTGGTCGATATAACCCTGACGCAGCATTCTTGCCTTTCTCAATGCAAGAACATCTTGTGCCAGCGCCTTGCCGGCCAAAAGGCGGCCTTCCCTTAAAACATCGCTGCCGGACCGGGTCATAGAATGGCTTTTTTCTTCCCCATAAGCCAAAATTATTCCTGTACCTGCCTCGTCCAAGCCTGCAAAGTTTATCCACAGCCCTGCTGCCAGCACACTCCCTGCCCCCAAAACAAAAAAATAACGGACTAATTTCTGAAACATCAAATCAACTCTTACCACTTTTCCACCTCGTCTATTATAAATGTTTATTTCCCTTTTCCAAACTTTTTCTGTGTTAAAACTGCTCCTTCCTTACGTTGCTGGATATTATAGTCGAAGTCACGAAAAAAAGTCAATGCAGATTAAACATCTTTGCGGTTATGCACAAATGTATTTTCTGGAAACGGCTTTTTCACCTCACACCCGTTCATATTCTTTTCTCTTTCCTTCCTTCTTTTATGGATTATACACTGCTCTATCCTTCTATTTATGTTACAATTTTGTTAAATCCAACTGTATAAAAAAAGAATCAGCAAGAGCCGATTCTTTTTTATGTAAACTTATTTATGATAATTTAACCAAAATATCCTTCTTCTGCATTGACAATCTTCCCTGCAGCCGCACACGCCGCGGCAGACACAGGGGATGCCAGATAGATCTCGGTTTTGGCAGTTCCCATTCGTCCCAGAAAATTCCGGTTATTGGTGGCTACCACCCGCTCGCCGTCGCACAGAATGCCTCCTGCCCTTCCGCAGCACAGACCGCACCCCGGATGAGTCACGATTGCCCCTGCCTCCAGCAAGGTTTTCAATGCCCCGCACGCAAGGGCATCCTCATATACCTTCCGGCTGGCAGGCGTCACGATCAGCTTTACAAAAGGCGCCACCTTTTTTCCCTCCAGCACCTTTGCCGCTGCCTGCAGATCCTCCAGACGCCCATTGGTACAGGAACCGATAAATACCTGGTCTATGACGGTTCCTTCCAGCTCCCTTACCTCCCGGATCTTGTCTACCTGGGAAGGACATGCCATCACCGGACGGAAATCCTCTGCCTGGTACCTGATAGTCTGCACATACTTAGCGTCCTCGTCTCCTTTTAATCCCTTGTAAAATCCATTAAGCTCAATCCCGCAGTACTCTGCCGTCTTCTCATCCGGAGAAAAGGCAGCACATTTGGCTCCTGCCTCAATAGCCATATTGGCCATGGTCATACGGCTTGCCACCGTCATCTCATCCACCGCAGAGCCCGTAAATTCCAAAGCCCTATAAGTAGCTCCGTCTGCCCCCAGATCCCCGATAATGCGCAGAATCACATCCTTGGACATCACCCCTTTGGGAAGCGTTCCGTCAATTACTATCCGGATCGTCTCCGGAATCTTTACCCACAAGGCTCCTGTTCCCAAAATGGCAGCCATCTCCGTGTAGCCGATTCCTGTGGAAAAAGCGCCCACACATCCATAGGTAGTGGTATGGCTGTCTGTACCGAACACCACATCTCCCGGCTTCACATACCCTGCCTCTGTCATAAGCTGATGGCAGATCCCGTCGCTGCGGTGCACATGCGTAAGCCCGTATTTTTCTGCAAATGCATCGCCTGCCTGGTAATGCCTCGTATCGTCCTGCTGACTGGCCGGCACCAGATGATCATAGATCAAAACCACCTTATCCGGATCCCATACCTTATTAAAGCCCATCTCATGAAATTTATCTGCAATAAACGGCATCATAATATCATCCAGCATGACCCGATCCGGCTTTACTGTCACAATGTCCCCCGGCTTTATCTGGACAGAGCCCATATTGTGCCCGATAATTTTTTCTATTATAGTCTGTCCCAATCTGGTATTCCTCCTTATCCCTCTAATCCGTTGCGCCGCCGCATGGCCTTCACCAGCCCGCCTGCGTTTATAATCTCCACCAGATTCTCCGGCAAAGACGTGATGGGATAATGTTTCCCTCTATATTCTATGTGTTGATTCACTGTAACAAGAATCCGGTCTCCTTCCTCAGCTTCATCGTGCAGATCCGGCTGCTCAATCAGAAGCAGGCCGTTATTAATGGCATTGCGGAAAAAAATCCGGGCAAAGGATTTGGCAATCACACACCGGATACCCAGGGCCTTTACCACCTCCGGCGCCTGTTCCCTGGAAGAACCGCATCCGAAATTCTTTCCCGCCACAAGAATATCTCCCTCTCTCACCTGTGCGGCCAGATCCGGACGCAAAGGCGAAAATCCATATTGCTTCATATCCTCAATCGTCTTCAGCGCAAGGTACTCTGTAGGGATAATAATATCTGTATCAATATCATCCCCCATTACCCACACCTTTCCTTCAAACTGCTCCATCACTGCTCCTCTCATCACCTTTCAGATCTTCCTGTCTCATGACTATGCCTCTGTTATTCCCCCAAAGCGGCCATGTCCTCTGTACAGATCTCCCCCTTCACTGCTGACGCTGCCACGGTAGCCGCGGAGCCCAAATACACCTTAGAGCTTGGATGACCTGCCCTTCCCTTAAAGTTCCGGGTTCCGGTGCTGATCAGCACCTCGTTTTCTCCGATCACTCCCTGGCAGCTTCCCCAGCACACACTGCAGTTGGGATTCATCACAATGGCGCCGCTTTCCATAAAAGTCTGAATCAGCCCTTCCTCCATTGCCTGCAGATATACCTGCTGACTGGCTGGCACCACTAAGAACCGCACATGATCAGCCACCTTTTTTCCTTTTACAATAGAAGCTCCCACCCGCAGATCGTCGATCCTTCCGTTATTGCAGGAGCCAAGAAAAGCTTCATTGATCCGCACGCCGCATACATCCTTTGCCGGAACCACTGCATCCACAAAATCCGGTTTTGCAACCACCGGCCGGATCTTAGACAGATCAAAGGTATATTCCTTTACATAAACTGCATCCGGATCACTTACAAATACTGCCTTCGGCTCTCTGCCCCGCTCCTTCAGATAAGCAAGAGCCTTATCGTCCGCCTCAAATATGGCTGTCTTGGCTCCTGCCTCCACTGCCAGGTTGCACAGCACCATCCTTTCATTGACACTAAGCCCCCTTGCCCCGTCTCCGGTAAATTCCATTACCTGATAATTCACGCCGTTGGCTCCGATCTGTCCGATGATGGTCAGCATCAGATCTCTTGCATACACACCCCGGGGTAAGGTTCCCGTCAGATTGAATTTCACAGTCTCAGGCACCAGCACCCAGGAAGTTCCCGTAACCATACCGTAAAGAAGATCCGTACACCCTACTCCGGTTCCAAAAGCCCCCAAAGCCCCATAGGTGCAGGTATGGCTGTCAGCTCCAAAGATCAACTCTCCGGGACACACATAATGCTCCATCATAATCTGATGGCACACACCCTTGCCCTCCCAGAAATCAATCCCATGTTCCCTCGCAAAATCCCTCATTTTCTTCTGGGAGCCTGCCGTCTTCGCGCTGTCTGAGGGCACATTGTGATCCACGATAAATACCATCTTTTTTGTGTCTGCAATCCTGGGATGATTCAGTTTTTTGTGATACATATCCACGGTAAGATGGGTGGTGCCGTCATTACTCATCATCCGGTCTAATGTCACAGTATGGATATCCCCTGCCCGGACAACTTCCACTCCTGCCGCTCTGGCAATGATCTTCTCTGCAATGGTCATTCCCATCACTCCACCTCCTGATTTAAGGACGCAATCAGTCCGCCCTGGTTTAAGATATTCTGCATATATTCCGGAAGCCGGGTGCAGGAAAAGGTTCTGCCTCCTGCCCTGGCCACTCCTTCTGTCAAAGAAAGCTCCATCTCATCTCCGCTTTCCACTGCCTCCGGCAAATCCTTACATACAATAACCGGAAGACCGATATTAATGGCATTCCGGTAAAATATCCGGGCAAAGGATTTGGCCACTACAGCCTTTACCCCCAAAGCCTTCAAAACGCCGGGCGCCTGCTCTCTGGAGGAGCCGCAGCCAAAATTCTCTCCCCCTACCACATAATCCCCTGGCTTTACCTTTGCCGGAAATTCCGGATCCAGAGACTCAAAGGTATGTACTTTCATTTCTTCAATCGTTGGCAGCAAAAGATATTGAGATGCAATAATCTGATCTGTGTCCAGATCATTATGAAATTTAAAAATCTTGCCCAAATCGATCCCTCCTGTTTCTTCTTTCATTGCATTATAACACTCTATCTGCTATAATAACAATACATAATACTCATACTTTTCATAACTTACAATCATGATGTTGGGGTCAAAAAGTCTTTTGACCCTGGTATCTAATCATATTAAAGGAGCTTTTCTATGCCGCAAAACCTGGAACAGAACTTGTCCCAATACCATATTTTCCATGCTGTTGCCCAAACCGGCAACATCTCAAAGGCTGCCCGTGAGCTTTACATCAGCCAGCCTGCTATCAGCAAAGCCATCCGCAAGCTGGAGGACAATCTGGGCATGAGCCTGTTTGTCCGCAATTCCCGCGGAGTCCAGTTGACTGAGGAAGGACAGATCCTTTACCAGCACACCTGTTCAGCCTTTGATGCCTTATCCGCCGGAGAGCAGGAGCTTCGCCGCATCCACGAATTTCATTTAGGCCACATCCGCATCGGCGTCAGCAATACCTTATGCCGCTTTATTTTGGTGTCTTATTTAAAGCGCTTTATTGAACAGTATCCCCACATTAAAATCACCATTGAAACCCAGTCCAGCTCCCATACCCTTGCCATGTTAGAACAGCAGCGCATTGATATCGGCCTGATTGCCAGACCCCAGCTCCAGAAGTCCTTAGCATTCCTTCCGGTTATGGAGATTGAGGACATTTTTGCCGCTGCCCCCAGCTATCTGGAGCATCTCCGCCTTCGGGAAGGATCACAGGCAGATGTATTCCAATCCGGCAACATTATGCTTTTAGACAAAAATAATGCAACCCGGACCTACATTGACGATTATATGAGCGCTAATCAAATAGAAGCCAACAATCTTCTTCAGGTGACTACCATGGATCTGCTCATTGAATTTGCCCGTATCGGTTTAGGCATTGGCTGTGTGATCCGAGAATTTATCAAAGAGGATCTGGAAAACGGAACCCTGGTGGAGATCAAGCTGGGCAATCCGATCTGCAAACGCACGGTAGGCTTTGCCTACCGCCCCAGCCATACCTCCAAAGCCCTGGAGTCTTTTATAAACTTCTGCAAAACCCCGCTCCCCTACTCATGAATCATACAAATTAAACCGATCCCCCACTGCCGGCTTCACATTTCCGCTTTTTCTCTCTACCTGATAGCTGTTGATGACAGCATTGCTGTCAGGCCCTGTCACCTTGCGGACCGTCATATAAATCTTGTGCTTATCCCTGTAATCCTCCCTAAAGATCAGCGGATCTCCCTCATTTTTGTAATATCCCAATTTTCCGACTGCATTCTCCAAAAGCCTGACCGATGCTTCCTCATCCAGCTCAGGACGCGGGTTCCAGGCTCCTGTCTCCCTGTCCAGATAATACCACAGCCCATCCTCTGCTGTCTGAATCCATCCGGTCTTAAGCTCTCCGCCTTCATTATAATAATACCATTTCTCATCCACCTGCTTCCAGCCTGCGGTATAATTGACGGTCTCTGTCTGGCTCTGCGGCTCATTGACGTCTCCATAGGCAGGAACACACAAGATCCCTGCCGCCAAAGAAAACACGATCCCCGCTCGAACGAATCTTCCTCTTAAACAAAGCTTTGATTTTCCCATATTCTCTGTCAGTCTCCTTTCCTTCATCTCCATGCTTCCATAATCCAAAAAACCATTTCTCCGGGTACGCCAAAACAAAAAAGCAGAGGAAACCCAAGGCATCAGCCTTACATCCCCCTGCTTTCCTGTCTTAATTGTTTATCAGCTTATCGCTCTCATTGTTCCAGCTGTACAGCTTCCGGATCTCCTCTCCGATCTTCTCTGAAGAATGCTCTGCAGCCAGCTTTCTCATAGCCTTAAAGTGCACCTGACGGCCTGAGGAAGACATATCCAGCAAAAATTCCTTGGCAAAGGTGCCGTCCTGGATATCTGCCAGAATCTTTTTCATGGTCTTCTTAGTCTCCTCTGTGATCAGCTTCGGCCCTGTCACATAATCACCGTATTCAGCCGTATTGGAAATGGAATATCTCATTCCGGCAAAACCGGACTGATAAATCAAATCCACAATCAGCTTCATCTCATGGATACATTCAAAGTATGCATTTCTGGGATCATAGCCAGCCTCCACCAATGTCTCAAAACCAGCCTGCATCAATGCGCACACTCCGCCGCAGAGCACAGCCTGCTCACCAAACAGATCCGTCTCTGTCTCGGTGCGGAAGGTGGTCTCCAAAACGCCTGCCCTTGCCCCGCCGATTGCCAGCGCATAGGCCAATGCGATCTCCAAAGCTTTCCCGGTAGCATCCTGCTCTACTGCCACCAGACAGGGAACTCCCTTGCCCTCCTGATATTCAGAGCGAACCGTGTGGCCAGGTCCCTTTGGAGCGATCATGGTCACATCCACATTCTTCGGCGGATTAATGCAGCCGAAATGAATATTAAACCCATGGGCAAACATCAGCATGTTCCCTTCCTCTAAGTTCGGCTCAATATCCTTCTTATACATGTCAGCCTGCAGCTCATCATTAATCAAAATCATAATAATGTCAGCTTTTTTTGCCGCCTCTGCCGCTGTGTACACCTCAAACCCCTGCGCCTCTGCCCGTGCCCAGGATTTGCTTCCCTCATAAAGACCGATGATTACATGACAGCCTGACTCCTTTGCGTTCAATGCATGGGCATGGCCCTGGCTTCCATAGCCAATGACCGCAATGGTCCTGCCCTCCAGCATGGACAAGTTACAATCTTCCTGATAATAAATCTTTGCCATATTTCTTTCCTCCTCATATGTTTCCGCCCCGCTTGCAGACGGCGCAGAATGATAACTTTTATGATTTCCTTATGCCCTTTATTTCCAATGTAAAGAATCTTTTTCTATACCTCGCTGCCTGAAGCGGGGTAGTTGACCAGAGCGTGTCTGAAAATTCATTCCCGCCAGATGCACGCCCCGCTTTGCGGGAGATTTGGCCCTCATTCGGTCAACGCAGCCTGCTACGCCTCCCTCATTCGGGTCAAATCTCCCACAAATTGTGACGCACATCTGACGGAAAGCAATTTTCAGACACACTCTAAGGCAGATAACGGATATCCTGAGAACCTCTGGAAAGACCGGTCAGGCCGGTCCTTGCCAGCTCTAAAATCTCGTAATCCTCCAAAAGATTAATCAGCGCGTCCAGCTTTGACTGATCGCCGGTCAGCATGACGGTCAGGGAATCCTTCCCCACATCTACAATCGTGGCTCGGAAAATATCGGAGATCGCGCCGATTGCCTGACGCTCACTGGCATTTGCCTTTACCTTTACCATGATCAGCTCCCGGTATACCGCCTGTCCGGGCCGCAGTTCTTTAATGTCCCGCACATCCTCCAGCTTACGAAGCTGTTTTTCAATCTGCTCTAATATCTCCTGATCCCCTAAGGATACCACTGTCATCCGGGAATACCGCTCGTCTGCGGTCACGCCTACCGTCAAGCTCTCAATATTGTAGCCACGGCGGCTGAACAGCCCGGCTACCCGGCTTAAAACACCGGCGGTATTGTCCACCAGTAATGATAATACGATCCTATCCATGGTATTTCACCCTTTCTCTCAACCCATACGGCCCGTCAAACCAGGTAACCTCGAGCCGCAGCTTGTCGCGTTCTTTTAATCATAACAATCCTGCTTCTGTTTGTCAACTGAATTAAAGGAATGCATAAGATTCCTTCAGGTTATATTAATACCATCAGATTATATCTTTTTTTCATAATTTTACTTGTTCAAGACCTATCAAGTAACATTCTTATTGTCAAAATATAAACAATTATGTAAAAAACTTTACTGTTTGGAGAAATTGTGCTAACATATTAACAGGAAAATCAAACGGGAGTTTTCCGAAAATACCATCCCTGTTTTTATGTTTGCTTTACCCTATGAAATAGGAAATTCTCTATCTGTCCATTCATATTGCTGATGAATGATGGAGCGGATATTTCTTATAATCAAATTAAGGCATCACAAACAGAGCTTCACAAAAACTCTGGTATGGCAGGTTTTCCGGAATATTCTCAAACTTAATGGCAGAAGGAAGTGTGATCACACACCTTTCCCATGCTGTTATTTAAAATTAAAAGGTTAAAATTCAAGGAGGTAGTATGAAACATGAAGAACCTAAAAATTTCCGTTAAACTGCTGATTGCCTTTGGCACCATATTGATTGCAACACTGGCTCTTGGCATTACGGCTCTGGTCTCCATTCAGACATTGGACAAGATTGCTGAGGAATATGCCACCAGATCTATTCCCAGTATCAACTATCTGTGGACTGCCAGACGCGCGGTCCAGGCAACAGAGAAGATGGCCTTGGAAGCCACTATCGTGATGACGCCGGAGGAGCTTGAGGCCACAGAAAACAGT
This sequence comes from uncultured Lachnospiraceae bacterium, assembly GCA_910586205.1. GTDB lineage: Bacteria > Bacillota > Clostridia > Lachnospirales > Lachnospiraceae > Brotaphodocola. Next base: position 46,989 of record CAJUGD010000007.1, read on the forward strand.
ATGCTGGAAGAACGAGGCTCCTTAGACCAGGCTCTGAAGGATTTGCTGGCTGTTTCTCCTCAGTATCAGAAGCAGGTGGATTCCATACAGGCAGAGCTGGCTAATGTAACCGCTTTCCGCAAACAGCTTTTGGAGGAAGCCCACAAGTTTACCACCGAAGGCAATGCCCGGGCCTATGAGATTTACAAAACGGATTACCATGACAGCTTTGAGAAGGCCAGACTTGCCATGGTTTCTCTTACAGAGGATGTGAACAACCAGATAGCAGAGGATTATTCTGCTGCCCAGCGGACGAGGAACATTGCAATCGCCATTACCATATGTATTTTCGTTATTGCCATTGTGGTGATCGTAATCTTCATCAACGTGCTGATCCAGCAGATTGTAGTTCCTGTCCGGACCTTGGAGCATGCCGCAACATTAGTGGCACAAGGAAACTTAGACACGGAAGTAGACTATCATTCTGAAGACGAGATCGGTCTGCTGTCAAACAGCATCCGCACCCTGATCTCTGTATTAAAGAATATTATCAACGATGTGGACTATCTTTTGGATCAGATGGCCGGCGGCAATTTTACGGTTCACACGCAAGCAGAAAAGGATTATGTAGGAACCTTTAACAGCCTCTTAGGCTCCCTGCGCAAGCTGAAAAACCGCTTAAGCGAGACTCTCCAGCAGATTGACATTTCTGCAGACCAGGTTAATTCCGGCGGCGGACAGGTGTCCAGCGGCGCACAGGCACTGGCTCAGGGAGCTACCGAACAGGCATCCTCTGTACAGGAGCTGGCAGATACCATTAAGGATATTTCTGTTAAGATTGAGGCCACTGCAGATCATGCCAAGACTGCAAAGGCTGAGAACATTCAGTCTCATGAGCTGATTCAGGTATGCTCCGGCCATATGGACGAGCTGATGAATGCTATGAGCGCTATCAATGAAAAATCCAAAGAAATCAGCAAGGTTATTAAAACCATTGAAGATATTGCTTTCCAGACAAATATCCTGGCATTAAACGCTGCTGTGGAAGCTGCCCGGGCCGGAAGCGCCGGTAAAGGTTTTGCCGTGGTTGCAGATGAAGTGCGGAACTTAGCCACAAAATCTCAGGAAGCATCCAAGAGCAGCGCCGCTCTCATTGAAGAAACCGTCAAAGCCGTGGAGGACGGAAGCAGACTGTCTGATGAGACGGAGAAAGCTCTGCAGAATGTGGTAGACAGCGCAAAGAAAATCCTGGATGCCGTATCACTGATTTCAGACGCCACAGAAGAACAGTCCCTTGCTGTATCCCAGGTAACGATTGGAATTGACCAGATCTCCAGTGTAGTGCAGACCAACTCTGCTACGGCAGAGGAAAGCGCCGCTGCCAGTGAGGAGCTGTCCAGTCAGGCTTCTATCTTAAAGAGTCTGGTGGGACAATTCCGGTTTTCCAAATAATAGAATTACATAAGATTTTCCTCTTAAAAACCGGGAGGACAGATTCCCTTATAAGGATCTGTCCTCCCGGTTTTTATCTTTCTGCTTCTCACTATGGAAGATGTCGCTTCGCGGCCCCGTTTTCGCACAGCGCAGCAAGTGCGCAGACCTATTTCGGAGGATTCGAGACTTTTACAGCAATATCATCAATGCACCTGTAATCATCACAATACTGACCACAATGGACAGGGAATTGACTGCGCTGGCCAGTTCCACATCTCCGTTCAGCTTTCCGGTAAAAGCAGGGGCCACAGAAGACACGGGGCCTAAGGCAATCAGGGCCAATGCCTGCCTTACCTCCAATTCATAGGGAAGCAGCCAATATGCCGCCATGGCAAAGCCTATGCCCATTCCATACCGCATCAGCAAAATACGCAGGATTCTTGCCAGCTTCTGTCTCTCCATGTGGATCTCAAACCCGATTCCGATCATCAGCAGAGCCAGAAATGCATTGGCATTGCCCACTGTCCCCGCATAAGCTGTCACCATCTCCGGCAGAGAGATTCCAAGTACTGCCAATAAGGTCATGATCAGATAGGCGTCAAAAGGCAAAGAAGAAACCAAACTCTTAAACACGTTTTTCACAGAAGGCCGCTCTCCGGTCCCTGACGCTATGGACGCCATGGTAAATGTTGCCCCTGTACACATAACCGCATTTCCTGCATCAAACAGGCTGGTAGCGGCAAATCCCACGGGACCCAAAAAGCTTTGGACAAAAGGCAGGGTAAAATTGCCGATATTATACCCGGACAGGTTAATCATATCAAATGCCCTCTGCTGTCTGGTTCCACCCAGATTAATAAGATATCCTGCCAAAACCATTATCAGGTTGCCCGCTAATCCCAGCACACACATAAAGAGAAGGGAATTGTCCATGGAAATGCGGCTGAAATTCGAGATAATGGCACAGGGCAGGGTAATGCGCACCACTACCTTTGAAAAAAGATAAAAATCATCTGGATGAAAAAATCCCCGCTTTTTCAAAACATATCCGGTAACAATGATCAGAATAAATGCTGCCGCTTTGGCCAGCACAGTCAAAATCCCTGTCATAACACTCTCCTTTTCCCTTGCTGCGGTTGACTGCATGTAAAGTAACCCTCATGACACGTTTTCGCACAGTCCAGCCACTGTTTATCCATCTTTGTATCCGCATTATTCTACCAGATATCCTTATCAGGCGCAACCAGTTTTTCCCATTTTAACCCTGACTTTGCCGTTAAAATGCTGGTTATACATTTTTTCCCTAATTATTCACAAAACTTTCACACTCTCGCGGAAATTTAATAAAAAATCAATAGTTTTTTTTCTTCATTTGTAGTAAACTCATGTTTGCAGCAAGTATTGTTCTTTTAACTATTTCTCAAGAGGAGTGATTCGTGATTATGAAAAAAACATTGTTAACCGCAGCTATTTTTACTATGGTTCTGGGCACGGCTGCCTGTTCTTCTAAGGGAGGCGACACTGCCCCCACCACCACGGCTGCTGAGACCACCACAGCGGCAGAGACTACCACAGCCGCCGAGACAGAGGAGACTACGCTGGGTGAAGACGTGGAAGAAGTCTCCATGACCGGTGTCATCACGGCCATTGACGACAAGATACTTACCGTAAAAAGCGATGACGATGACAGCGAAAAGAAGTATGATCTTTCCAAGGCTGAGGTGAACCAGGAGTTTCCCTTTGCAGAAGGAGACCTGGTAGAGATCATGTATCCCTATGAAACCACCGCAGATCCGGTTCCTGTTATTTCACTGGAAGTATTAGAGTCTGTTCTCGCCGAGAATACAGACCCGTCTGCCACCGGCATTGTCAAGGAAGCCTCTGATACTGCCCTTACCCTTGAGCTTGAAGATGGAGAAAGTTATACCATTGCCATTGCCAATGCCTATATTATCGCGGACAACGGCATTACTGCCGGCAAGGAAGCCACTGTCACCTTTATCGGTGATCTGGATGACGAGCCCATGGCTACCAAGGTTGTCATGGCAGATTCCTACAGCAACTCGGATGCCGAGCGGAATGCATTTATAGGCAAGGTGGCCCAGATTGAGGAAGGAAGCATTGTCTTGCAGTCAGCCTCCGGAGAATACTTTACCTTTGTATCAGAAGACCTGGACTTTTCTTCAAAGAAAGTCGGAGACACGGTGCGCGTCTTCTATACCGGCACTGTCACCGGCAAATCCATTGCTGCCGAGGAGATCGAGTAAAGATAACACAAATAAAACGCAGAATGAAAGCCTGCTGTATCCAGGAGCATATTTTTGTTCCAGGATACAGCAGGCTTTTTTGTCTGATAGAATCAGCCACATAACCAAATTCCGGAATTATTCGATATCATACCCAACCATTTTAATATACTGCACAATCATCTCCACCACCTGATCCAGCTCTATCCGGCTTGCATTAATAGGAAGATCATAGTTGGCTACATCCTCCCATTCCTTTCCTGTAAAGTAGTGGTGATATTCCCGCCGCTGTTTTGTGATCCGGTTCAGCTTTGATAAGGCTTCCTTTGTATCCACAATCCCGTCCACTGCCATGGTCCGGCGAATACAGGTATCTGTATCTGCATACACAAAAATCTTGATCAGATCTTCCTTGCCCGCTGACTCCAGCACAAAATCCGCACAGCGTCCCACAATCACACAGGATTCCGTATTTGCTAATTCCCGAATTACCTCAGACTGAAACTTAAACAAATTCTCCGGCGAGGTAACATCCCCCTCTGTCTTGGGCGCTCCCACAGGTGCATGGCGCATTCCTCCCACAATCCTGCGGAGCAGGTTATTGCCTGCCTTTTCGTCTGCCAGCCGAAAGTACTGCTCTCCCACTGCGCTTTTCTCTGCTGTCATATGGAGAATCTCATCGTCATAAAAAGGAATCCCTAACCGTTGGGCCAGCTTTTTCCCTACAATCCTCCCCCCGCTTCCGTACTGCCGCTCAATGGTGATCACCAGCTTGCTTTTGTCCATAAAATACCTCCTCCTTCCTTTCCAATCCGTTTTTTTAAGTATACCACAAATTCCTTTCCCTGCGAACCCATAAAACAAAAAAGCCCTGTCCAAAAGACAAGACTTTTCATCCTTTATTTTGTGAGCATCATTCTGTCATTGGCAAAGCTTCCTCCGCTGGCCTCTGCAAACTTGTGCAGAAGATCATCCACCGTAAGCTTCTTTTTCTCCTCCCCTGACACATCATAAATGATCTGTCCGTCATTCATCATGATCAGCCGATTGCCGATGTGAATGGCATCCCGCATATTATGTGTAATCATCAGGGTAGTCAAATGATCCTGATTGACAATGGTTTCTGTTGTCTCCAAAACCTTTGCCGCTGTCTTTGGATCCAGCGCTGCCGTGTGTTCATCTAACAAAAGCAGCTTAGGCTTTTCCAAGGTTGCCATCAAAAGGGTAAGCGCCTGTCTTTGTCCTCCGGAAAGCAGGCCCACCTTCGAGGTTAAGCGGTTCTCCAGCCCCAAATTCAGCTTTGCCAAAAGATCCCGGTACAGCTTTCTCTCACTGTTTACAATGCCGGGCTTTAAGGTGCGCCTGTGCCCTCTGCGAAGCGCCAGGGCAAGATTCTCCTCAATTCCCATGGTGGCAGCCGTACCATTCATAGGATCCTGGAACACCCGTCCTAAAAACGCTGCCCTTTTATGTTCTGACAGCATGGTAACATCCTTGCCGTCAATAAGGATCTTCCCTTCATCTACCCGCCATGTTCCGGCAATAGCATTTAAAAGAGTGGATTTTCCGGCGCCGTTTCCTCCGATAACTGTCACAAAATCCCCGTCTTCCAAGGTCAGGTTCAGCCCCCGAAGGGCTTTCTTTTCATTGACTGTCCCTGTATTAAAGGTCTTTGATATATTCATCACCTTAAGCATCGGCTCTGCCTCCTTTCCCTCCGAATTTCATCCTGCACCAGCTCCAGAAGTTTAAGATCCGCTGTCTCATGGTGGAAATGCCCAAAAATACTGCTACCACCAGGGCTGACAGCAGCTTTAAAAGATCCGTGTCCAATCCCATGGCAATGACAAACTGCAGAACCAGATAATAGATAATGGATCCGAAAGCCACCCCCAAAAGCCGGAAGCCAAAATTCACAAATACCTTTCCGAAAATCGCCTCCCCGATAATCACGGCCGCCAAACCAATGACAATGGCTCCCCGGCCCATATTAATATCCGCAAAGCCCTGATACTGGGTAAGCAAAGCGCCGGATAAGGCTACCAGCCCGTTGGAAATCATCAGACCTAACACCCTGTTTAAATCTGTGTTGATTCCCTGGGCCCTGGCCATTTTATCATTGCATCCTGTGGCCCTTAAGGAGCAGCCTAACTCTGTGCCAAAAAACCAGTACAAAAACAGGATCAGTAAAATAATCAAAACAGCCACGATCAAAATCGTATTTTTATAGAAAGGAACGTTTTTAATAAAACGGAGGGAAATCAGAAGCTGAAACTTATCCACATTAATGGCCTGATTTGCCTTCCCCATAATTTTCAAATTCACAGAATACAGCCCAAGCTGTGTCAGGATTCCGGAAAGAATGGCAGGAATCCCCATAAAGGTATGAAAAATGCCTGTGACCAGCCCGCACACCATCCCTGCTAAAACCGCTCCGGCAAGAGCTGCCCACACATTCTGCCCTTTTAACATCATCATAATACAGACTGCGCCGCCGGTACATAACGAGCCGTCCACAGTCAGATCCGCTATATCCAGAATGCGATAGGTGATATACACACCAATCGCCATTATTCCCCATATCAATCCCTGGGCCACCGCCCCAGGCAGTGCATTCAACAAACTTGTCATATCGATTCATCCTTGTTCTGCATTAATGTTATTCAAAGGTACAGCGGGAGGAAAGCATTTCCCGTCCCGCTGCCTGGCTTTTTGTACGCTGTTTGTCCTTTTTATTCCTCAATGGCTACATAATCATCGGGAACTGTAACGCCAAGAGCGTCACAAAGGCTCTTATTATACTTTTTCGTAAACTGAGGAGCATACTCAATCGGCATCTCGGAAATATCCGCCTCTCCGGTCAGGATTTTTGCAGCCATCTTTCCGGTGCCTACCCCCAGGTCATAATAGCTGATAGACAAGGTAGCCACACCGCAGCCGCGGCACATGCCTTCCTCACCTGTTACTACCGGAACGCCTGCCGGCTGGCAGACATTATTTACCAGCTCTGTGTTGGCGGCCGCTGTGTTATCCGTAGGCACATAGATCACATCACTCTCGTCTGCCGCCTTGGTCACAATCGTGGTCAGATCATTAGAATCGGAAAATGCATAATACTCACAGGTATATCCAAGGGCCTCCAGAGCCGTTTTTACCGTATCCACCTGATACTGGGAATTTGCCTCGGCAGAGCAATAAAGCAGTCCTACCTTCTTTGCATCCGGGAACAGCTCATGAAGCATGGCCGCCTGTTCGTCCAAAGGAGCCAGGTCGGATGTGCCGGAAATGTTGCCGCCTACTGTGCCGGAAAACCCGTCAATGCCAAGAGCCACCCCATACTCTGTTACAGAGGTTCCTAAAATCGGGATCTCATTGGTGCCTGCCTGAGCCGCCTGAAGGGCAGGCGTGGCATTGGCAAGAATCAGATTCACATTGGATGACACAAAACTGTTGATAATCGTGGAACAGGTATTGGAATCTCCTTGGGCATTCTGCTCGTCAAAGGTCACTGCATCGCCTAATTCCTCTGTCAATGCATCCTTAAAGCCCTGTGTAGCCGCGTCAAGGGCATCATGCTGTACTAACTGGCAGATCCCCACAGTGTACGTCTCACCGGATGCCGCTTTTTCCCCATCGGCGCTGTCTGCTGCCTCTGTGTTGTCTTTTGCCCCGTCTGATGCCGGTGCCTGTGTATCTGCCGAAGCAGATGTTGTTTCTCCTGCGCTGTTATCCTTTGTGCCGCCAGAGCATGCAGCCATAGACATCACCATGGATGCAGCCAAAATCATGGATAATAGCTTTGCTGACTTCTTCATAATTATCATTCTCCCTCTGATTCCAGTTTTGATTTTATGTATTCAAAAGAACACACTTGGTATCATACTACAAAAATTCAAATGCGTCAACTTTTTATAACTTTAAAATGTTAAAATTTAAAGCATTGAAGCAGAAAAAGAACCGGCATAGGCTCATAGGGATAAAAGACATCCCATATTTCGACCGCATCCAATAACTGGCAATTTATACAAATTATAATCCAATTTATATTTGCTTTTTCATGTTTTATCTATTATAATAGTTTTCGTAACCATGTTTCTACATAAAAAGTTATTCAAAATACCGAACTGCAGTCACATGCGGAATGGAGGAACCTATGAAACAACATTTAGGAGAAAAAGCATCCGCTGCGCAGGGCTTTATCTTTAAGACAGCCATGCTTTTAGAGATGCTTGTAGCCCTGATCGTAATCCTGGCCCTGATCATCATGTTCACCCGTGTTCCCCTGGAACTAAAGGAACTGGTAAACAGCGGAGAATTTAACCAGTTCCTGAAACACATGTTTGATTTGATCATTGGCATTGAGCTGTTAAAGATGCTGTGCCGCCATGATCTGGATTCTGTGGTAGAGGTCCTTTTATTCTCTGTAGCCAGAGAGATGGTCATCGAACATATGCCAATCTACTTTACCCTGATTGGAATCATTGCAATCTCCCTTTTGTTCCTGATCCGGAAGTATTTGTTTGTATCCGCACTGGACAAGGATGACAGCAATAAGTCATAAACATCCATTGTTTCAGCTCTATTACAGCAGCTCCTGATACAATCTCAGCACATTTCCATGAAAAACCGCCTCGATCTCTGATATGGTAAATCCCTGGCGGCTCATCTCGTCAGCAAGAAGCCCAATGGCAGAGCAATCTGCCATTTCCACCTTGCTGATGATCCCGTCAAAATCACTTCCCAATCCAATACATTCAATCCCGCCGATCTTTTTCATATGCTTCATATGGAGTACCATATCATGGCAATAGCTGTGAACCGGCTCCCCGCCATTTTCCTCATCACGAAGAAAAGATGCGCAGAAATTGATTCCTGCCACACCGCCCCGTTCTGCCAAAGCGCGGATCATCTCGTCCGTCAGGTTTCTGGGATGGCTTGCAATGGCCCGGGCATTAGAATGGCTTGCCACAAAAGGTTTTTTCGTATACCGAAACACATCCCATATTCCTGCATCGTTTAAATGGGAAACATCCACAATCATTCCCAATCGTTCCATCTCTCTGACAAACTCAATTCCCGTCTTGGTAAGCCCGTTTTCTGTATCTGCTGTCCGAGAAGGGACTCCGTCCGGTCCTTCCGGAAGAATCCGGTTTGGATAGCCCAGCTCATTGGGAAAGTTCCAGGTCAAAGTCATCATTCGAACCCCCAAACGGTAAAAATCCCGAAGATAAGCCAGCTTTCCGCAGCACACACCTCCTTCTTCGATGGTAAGCAATGCTGACATTTTCCCTTCCCTGCGGTTTCTCTCAATATCCTGCCAGGTTCTTGCCACTTCAATCCAATCAGAGTAAGGGCGCAGCTCCTCATAAAAAGCATCCACCAGCTCCATGGCATAAGCAAAAGGTTTACTCTCTCTTTTCAAATGGGTATACAGAGCAAAATTCTGCAGAATATAATTCCCTTTCTTCATTTTCTGCAGATCAATATGACCGTCATTGCAGAACAGATTTCCAGGCTCTCCCTTTCTCTGACGCTCAAAAAGCTCTGAGATCGTGTCACAGTGCATGTCTGCTGCCTGTATGTATCGTGTGTTTTCCACCATGATCCTCCCTGTGCTGACTTTCTCTGCACATGTTTCTTCTATATTTATAGGATTGTATGAACATAGGCCCGTCAAAGGTTCCCCTTTGACGGACCATCCTATTATAGCGCAGAATCCATGCTGTTTCTACCATAATATTATATTTTTTCCCTGCAGCTGACGATCTCCCCATCTTTCAGCACAAATCTCATATTCCTTATGTCTGACATCTTTTTTAAAGGATTGCCCCGCACAATAAGCAGATCCGCCCGAAAGCCCTCAGCCACCTGCCCGATATCTGCCTTATCCAGCAGCTCTGCTGCCCGGCTGGTAGCGCTCCTTAAGGTTTCTGCATTGCCAAGCCCTTCTTCGTTCATGATCTCCAGCTCCCTAAGAAGGCTGAAGCCTAAAGGGAACCAGTCCTGCCCGGAATCCGTCCCTGCCACAATATTGACTCCTGCCTTTAATGCATAGTGAAAGGACCGGGTATGCCGCTCTACCACTGCCAGCGACTTTTTGTACATATAGTCCGGAACCAGCCCCTTTTCCCCCCTGTCTACCAGACGCCGGTACACTCCCAAAGTGGGCACCAGTACTGTATTGGTCTCGGCCAGACGTCCGGCCGTCTCCTCATCCATCAAAATCCCATGTTCTACCGAATCAATGCCTGCATTGACTGCCTCCTGTATTGCCTTGGAAACGGTCAGGTGGGCAAAGCATTTCCTTCCCCTGGCATGGGCCTCGTCAATCCCTGCCTCGATCTCCTCCCGGCACATCTGCTGATCCTCCATGCGCTCTGTAGAGGTGCCGGCGCCGCCGGTGATCATAAGCTTAATCCAATCAGCTCCGGCCATAATTTCTTCCCGAACCGCTTTTCTGACCTCCCACGGCCCGTCTGCCACATGATTGCCGAAATTCCATCCATGTCCGCAGGTGGTGCAGATGGCCCGTCCCGGAATCACCATATGAGGGCCAGGAAAATTTCCTGTATCAAATGCATCCCGAAGGGAGTAGGTTCCATGATGGCCCGCTGTGTCTACCCGGATTGTAGTAACTCCATTGTCAATACAGTTCTTCCCTTCCTGCACGCCTCTCAGCACAGAAGACGCGATAGTTCCAGGCGTGATTCCGTCCTTCTGCTCTGCTGTAATCAATCCCACAATATTGGCATGGCAGTCAATCAGCCCAGGAAGCATAGTCATTCCTCTGCAGTCATATACTTCTGCTTCTCTTTTGTCAATCTCCTCTCCTGCTGGCCTTATGACAGATATTTTTCCCGCTTCTACCGCAACTGTCTGATCCAAAAGACAGTCTTTTTGTATTCCGTCAAATATATTCACATGTTCAAATATTTTTTTCTTCATCTTTTCACCCCATTTTGTCATCCATGCTGCAAATTCCTCTCCCGCTGCCATGTTGTGCCGATTTAAAGCCTGTTATCCGGTTCCTTCTGCACTCCTTTTACAGACTTTCGCAAAGTCCTACTGCCGTTTTTATGGTTTCTTCCGGAAGATTGCCGGGCAGAGTGCAGTCTGCCCCAATAATAAGCCGATCACGCCCCACTTCTTCCACGGCCTTTTTCATCTGCCATAGCATCTTTTCCTGATTTCCGTCAATCAGCGCTCCCTGCCTATTGTCAAAGCCGCCCATAATAACTTTTCCCGGGAATATCCCTGCCCCGTCTTTTAAGCTGTAGGAGCTGTCATATACTGCCCAGTTAACCACATGAGCCGGGTAATCCCGAAACATTACAAGACGCGGATGATCCTTACAGATATGTAAAAAGACAATGCCTTGTTTCATCACATTTGCAAGAAGCTTTGTCTCCTCCGGCATAACATACTTTTCATAAAATTCTTTTGTGAATCGGTGCTCCTCTCCTCCTAACAGTGCATAGTAGATCCCATCCGCCCCGGCTTCCAAACATGCCAGGCTTAAGTTTTCCAAAGTCTTGGCAATCTGCTCAAGCCCTGCCTTTACAGACTCCGGATCCTGCTTTAAATGTCTTGTCACCGTATTATCAGGATTCACAAAAACACCCGGACCGTCTGTGGCATGACATGCTGACACCAAAATTCCATGGATTGTTGCCAATAGAAAGGCATCCTTGCCCAGCTCTTTTCGGATTTTTGCGATTTCCTCCAGATATCCGGTATAATGGGTGTCTCTTATCTCCTTTGACTGAATCTTCCTCCAGTCTTCCGGCTTTTCAATATTTACATCCAACCGGTAAAAATGTTCATTCATAATTTTGACAATGGGAACGCCTGTCTGGCGGTAATATTCCAGATGGGCTGTCACTGCCCTGCTTCCTTTTTCTTTCCCCTCTCCAAAATGCTTCCAGAACCCGCAGGGAACCGTTTTGTCATTGTGCCCGGTTCTCAAAAATTTTAATAATTCCGATTTGTTCATATTTTCCGCCATTCCTTTCCAATGCACAAATAAGTATTTCAAGACACCAAATGACAAGCCACCTGGCTTTCTCCCACCTGCCTTAATTTTGGCTCCTCCTCTGTGCAGACCGGTTTGGCATAGGCGCACCGGCCGCTGAAGCGGCACCCGGCCGGAGGATTCACCGGACTCGGCACATCCCCTGTCAGAATATTCCCTTGAACCGAGGTTCCTGGTTTTGCCCTGGGAATGGAAGCTAACAATGCCTTGGTATAAGGGTGAAGGGGATTGGCAAAGAGAGTTTTATAATCTGCCGCTTCCACCAGCTTCCCCAAATACATGACGGCAATCCGGTCACTGATATGCTTGACTACACTTAAATTGTGGGAGATAAACAGATAGGTATATCCGTTCTTTTCCCGCAGCTCCATTAACAGGTTTAGTATCTGGGCCTGTATGCTCACATCCAGAGCCGACACAGGCTCATCCATCACAATGAAGGATGGATTTAATATCAAAGCACGGGCAATGCCGATTCTCTGCCGCCGTCCTCCGTCCAGTTCATGGGGATATGCGTCAATAAGCCGCTGCTCTAACCCAGTCACCTCCATCATCTCCAATACCCGGTCAAGCCGATCCACAGCGCTGTAATCTGTGGCTATCTTTAAAGGATATTCGATGAGCTGCTGCACGTTCATCCTTGGATTTAAAGAAGTATACGGATCCTGGAACACGATCTGCATCTCTTTTCGAAGCTTTTTCATTTCCCCTTTAGAATACTTTAAAATATTGTTTCCTTTATAAATAACTTCCCCGGAAGTTGGCTCATGAAGGCGCAGGATCGCCCGTCCTGCCGTGGACTTGCCGCATCCCGATTCTCCTACTAAACCCAGGGTCTCACCGCCTTTGATGGATAAATCGATCCCGTCAACTGCGTAAAGGATGCCGTCCCTTGTCTTAAAATGTTTTTTCAGATTCCGGACTTCCAATAATTCCTGGCTCAATTTATCCCCTCCTCACTGTTGAGAAAACATTTGACAAAATGATTCTCCCTTACCAGACTGTCTTCCGGGCATTTCTGTGAGCATATTTCCATTGCATACTGACACCGGGGATGAAAGGCACAGCCTGAGGGAATATTCGTCGGATCCGGCGTCATTCCCCGGATTACTTTAAGCTTCTTCTGCTCTGTATCAATGTCGGGAATCGAGTGGAACAAACCCTCTGTGTAGGGATGCCTGTGATCCTTATAGATCTCCTCCACCGTGCCGTATTCCACAATCTGTCCTGCATACATAATGGCCACTGTATCACAGATATCCGCAACCACCCCCAGATCATGGGTTATGAGAATCATGGCTGTATCATACTTGCTTTTCAGCCCTCTCATCAGTTCTAAAATCTGTGCCTGGATCGTCACATCCAAAGCTGTTGTCGGCTCGTCTGCGATCAATAGCCGGGGATTGCAGGACAATGCCATGGCAATCACCACCCGCTGCTTCATGCCTCCGCTGAATTGATGGGGATAGTCGTCAAACCGTTCTTTTTTGATCCCCACTGTCTCCAGCATTTGTTCTGCTGCCTGACGGATTTCCTTTCTTGTCAGCTCGGAATGGAGACGGATCATCTCCTCAATCTGGGATCCTACGGTATTAACCGGGTCTAATGATGTCATGGGATCCTGAAAAATCATGGCAATATCCTTGCCGCGGATCTTCCGCATATCCTTGCTGCTTTTCTGCCGCAGATCCTCTCCATTAAACAGGATCTCTCCGGAAACGGATTTTACAGATAATTCCGGAAGAATCCGTAAAATACTGAATGCGGTGGTGCTCTTGCCGGCCCCGGTCTCACCGACTAAACCAAAAGTCTCCCCTTTATGAATGGATAAGTTTAAATTTCTTACTGCATGTACTGCTTTACCGGAGGATTTGTAGTCTACGGACAAATCCTTGATTTCCATCAGTACCTCACCATGTTCCATAACAGCCTCCTGTCTGCTGCCCTGCAGCGGTTTTCTTTGACCATTCTTCCCGCTCTGCTTAATCCTTAAGCTTCGGATCCAATGCATCCCTAAGACCGTCGCCCAAAGCATTGAGACAGAATACGGTCAGTGCAATGGCCGCTGCAGGCGATATCAGCATATAAGCATAATCCCGGATATAGCTCCGAGCCTCGGAAAGCATGGAACCCCACTCCGGAATCGGAGGCTGCAGCCCAAGTCCCACAAAGCTGAGCCCGGCCACAGTCAGAATGGCTGTGGCCACTCCAAAGGTAGCCTGGACTAAAATAGGCGCCATACAATTCGGAAGAATATGTTTTGTGATAATCTCAAAATCCCCTGCCCCCACTGCCCTGGCTGCTTCCACGTATTCCTGATCTTTGTTGGAAAGAATCTCTGCGCGGATCAGCCGTGCATATCCTGGTATGGTGGAAACGCCGGTTGCAATCATCAGGTTTAAAAGGCTTGTGCCAAAAGTGGCCACAATGGCAAGAGCCAGCAGGACAGAAGGAATGGACAGCATAATATCCATGCACCTCATAATCATATTATCCACCCTTTTCCCGTAATAGCCTGCCGCTGCTCCTAAGATCCCCCCTAAAAGCAATGCCAGCCCCACAGCCACCACTCCCACGCTAAGGGAGATCCTTGTGCCGTAAATTAAGCGGCTTAAAATATCCCGGCCATACTGGTCTGTGCCCAGCCAATGGGCTTTGGAGGGACCCTGAAGCAAGTCTCTTAGGTTTTGTTCAAAATAAGAATAAGGTGCAATCCAGTCAGCAAAAATACTGAGGAAAACCAGAAACAGCAGTACAAATAAGCTGGCCGTGGCAATCTTATTCTTTTTAAGCCTTCTGAATGTTTCTCCTGCCAGATAACCGTTTTTCAGCCTTCCTTTGGCGCCTTTTCTTTTCCATGCCTGAGCCATGAGAAAACACCTCCTCTGGTACTCCCAAACTGAGCCCGAACTCTTGGGTCCACAAACGCATAAGCCAGATCAATAAACAAATTGGTCACTGCCACCACTGCCGCCACACACACAACCCCTCCCAAAACCAGAGGATAGTCCCGGTTGGTCACAGCAGAGACTAAAAGCCTTCCCAGCCCCGGAATCAGAAAAATGGTTTCTGTCACAAAAGCTCCTCCGATTAAGGCTCCGAACTGAAGCCCTATGGTGGTTAGGATCGGCATCAGGGCATTTTTAAAAGCGTGAAACACAATCAGGTCAAATTCCCTCTGCCCTTTGGCGCGTATGGTGCGGATATAATCCTGACGTATCACCTCCAGCATACTGGATCTGGTCATTCTGGCACAAATTGCCATAGGCTGCATTCCCAAGGCAATCACCGGAAGCAGCATTTCCTTCACGGTGGAGAATCCGGACGGGGGAAGCCATCGAAGCTTTACGGAAAAAATCAAAATCATCACAAGAGCAAAGACAAAGGCCGGCACGGACATACCGATCATGGCAAAAGACATAACAAGGTTGTCAAACCAGGAAGCCTGCTTTACTGATGCTAAGATCCCTGCCGGAATGCCTACTGCAGCCCCTGCCAGCACAGAGAACCCGGCCAATTTCAGGGTATTGGGGAAATAGCTTTGAATCTGGTAGGCCACACTGATATCCGACCGGTAAGACGTGCCGAAATCAAAATGAAGCACTGCCTTTTTCAGCCAGGACAAATACTGCATAAGCAAGGGCTTGTCAAGCCCAAGCTCTATTCGCTTTGCCTCTATGGCTGCCTGTGTGGCTCCCTCCCCTATGGCAAGCTGCGCAGGATCGCCGGGAGCCGCATATAAAATAGCATACACAAGAAACGAAACAAACAGCAGGGTCGGAATCAAAAACAAAATTCTTTTTAAGATATATTTGATCAATTCTATCCACTCCCTTTCAGGATCTAGTGTGCTGTCTTGCGGAAATAGCTAATTCTTCTTTTCTGCCTTCCACCACTGATGGGTTCCCGCCGGATCCAGACATTGGCTGATATCCAAATCGGCTGACACACCCCAGCAGTCCGCGTAGTAAGAAATAGGAACCCACCATTTATTTTCATAGACAAATTCCTGAAGCTCAGAATACAGCTCCTGCCTCTTTTCGCTGTCCGTGGACTTTCTGGCATCCTCGATCAGCTTGTCAATCCCGTCGTCATGCATCCACACATATCCTCCGGTAGCGCCGTTATTGGAAGAATGGAAGGTGGTGAAAATCTGAGAATTTACGTCCGGGGTAGCACAATACCAGGTTCCCACAAAGATGTCATAATTCGTGCCGTCCGCATAGTAAGAGCCAGACATACTCGTCTTGTCCCCCGTCACCACCTCACATTCGATTCCGGCATCCATCAAAAACGACTTAATCATGGTTCCCACAGAAGTCACATCAGACCGGGTATCAATCACCATGGTTAATTTTAACGGTTCACTGCCATATCCGTTTTTCTCTAAAAGCTCTTTTGCCTTTTGAGGATCATACTCATTTACCGGTATTTTGCCGGCGTCACTGTATACCAGGTTCGGATTCAGAATCGAAGTGGCTGTATCTGCATAGCCAAAATATGCTGCTTTGGTGATCGCCTCCGTGTCAATGGCATAAGCAATGGCTTTTCTCACATTCTCATCCGCCACCTTTTCAGAATTTGTATTCATGCCAAAATAGATCAGCCCGTAAGTCTGGGCAGATACGGTCTCATAATCTGCGTTTGATTCAAAACGGGAAATATCCGTGGATGCTAAAATGGCTGCATTTACCTTATTGACCTCCAACTGGTTGGCCCTGGTGGTATCATCGGATATTTCATAAAACACAATCTTGTGATAATATGGCTTTTCCCCATGATAATCTTCATTCAGGGCAAGTGTCACGGACACCCCCTGTTCCCAGGACTCAAACCGATAAGGGCCTGTTCCCACCGGATTCATCTGATAGGAGTCACCGCCTTCTGTCACGGTCTTTTCACTCAAAATACCCGTCTGAGGAGTGGTCAGCCCGGCAAGAAAAGCGCCGTTTGACGCCCCAAGGACAATGTTAAACTCATAATCCCCCAAAACCTCAACATGGTCAATATCCCCTACCAGATAGTTCATGGAGGTGTTGATTCCCCTTTCCAGAGAGAATTTTACGTCTCCTGCCTTCAGCTCCTGGCCATTGTGAAAATGAATATTTTCCTTCAGATTAAAATGATAGGTGACATCATCTGTCTGTTCGTAACTTTTTACAATCTGGCCAGGCACAATGTTTTCATTGTCATCATAGGCCAGCAGCGTTTCATAAATACATCCGTATACATTGGCACTGTAGCGGTCAACCGTGGTTTTGGGATCCAATCCGCCGATATTGCTGGACAGTGCAACATTTAACGTTTCCTCTGACAAAGTCTCACCTGCAGTATCTTTCTTTTCCCCGCCATTCTCCGTCACTGCCTCCGAGTCGGTTTTGGCCTGCTCCTTGGGCTGTGCGCCGCAGGCTGCCATAAGCCCTGCTGCTGTCAGCGCTGACAGAAGAACATAATACATACCCCTTCTTTTCCTCATACCTTTTCCTCCTTCATCCTTCTTCCTTTCCATAAAGCTCATCGTCATTATAGAATGCTTTAATAATAGATTCTGCGCTTCCTATGGTTTCTAACAGCGACAGCTCGCGCCTGTCATAAAAAATATCAAATGTACCGCCCCGCAGACAATAAACCCAATCATTCTGCAGATATTTTTTAAGCGCCTTGTCAAAATGACCATCTGCATCGGCAAAATTTCCCATAAATACAATCATGCCCGGATTGCATGTCAGCAATACGTTCCTGAGCAGGCACCCTAAAACCTGTGCCAGCCGTTCTACTTCTTTTACACAGGCGTCTTCCCCTCTTTTACACCCTTCAAACAGATCGTGATGATATATCTGGTCAGTAGGCCTGCCATTTGAAAATATCTTTGGATAGCTCTTTTTTAAGTTTTTCCGGATCCTGCTAAGTTTAATAAGATTTTCTGCACAGCCGCAGTTTCCGCAGGTACAAATCTCCTGATCATAGGGATCCACAATCATATGGCCTGCCTCGATCATCATCTGAACATCCCCATCCTGAATCTTTCCGTCCACAAAAAAGCATCCTGTAATGGCTCTGTCAATATATAAGGTAAGAATCCTGCTGCTTTTTCCGGCAATCTCCTGGTTAAACAAGGCAGATCTTCCTGCCATCCGGCCAATATTGTCTATAATCACACAGGACACCTCCGGAAAAATGCGGCAAATCATATCATACACCGGAAGCCCCACACTTAAATTGGAAAAATACATGCTTCGGTGAAGCGACTGGTTCTTCAGCTCCACCAATCCGCCCATGGCCATGGCCACACCATAGATCTGATCTGCATATTGAGGGTTGTCCCTCAAAAGCTTCTCCCTTCCCTGCACCACTGCCTCCAAAAAGCCCTCGTCCGTCAGATCCTTTGTAATGGATATGGATACCACATCCAAAAGATTGGCCGACAAATCCATCAGGGAAAACCTCATCTCGTCTGTTCGCTGCAAAATCACAATCAGCTTTTGATAAGGACGCAGCTCATAGAGCTCCGGACGCTTTCCTCCTGATTCCGTGGAACTGCCCTTTCCAAGAGGTATAATAATCTTCTTGTCAATAAAATAGCTGATAGCCTTCATCACAGACTGCCTGCTCAGCATAACCTCTGACGCAATCTCCGCCACGGAAAATTCCTGCTTTTCCCGCACTGCGTTTAATACGACCCTTCTGTTATAATTCCGTATGGTTCTTGGTATTGCACCGTGGGCATCCAGGGCCATAGGATTCTTGTTCATTGGCATCCCCTCTATTAAGAAATTTTGTTATGTAATATTATTACGTAACTATGTTACTTATTGTAAAAGTATTTTCTGTTTGCTGCAATAGACAAAATAGCTAGATTTTTACTTATTTTTTTGTCTATTTATGCTAATATCGTTTTTCCGATGGAATGAACGGCTGATATTGCCTGATGTTTTGATTCTGATTTATGTATTGACACTGAAAAGCTTCCTGTTGCCGGCAAAGAATATGCCTTATGCAAAGAATACATCTTATGTAAAGAATATTCCTTATATAAAAAATATACCTTACACAAAAATTCAGAATATATATTTAAAATACCCAAATTAAATCACATTGGTCATAAAAGGCTGTAAAAGACGAAATGATTGAATATCTATTTTTCACAGCTTCTTTTCCTTTATAAAATATAAAAATCACAAATTCCGGCGAGGTACGCCTTAAGACGTACCCCGCCGGAACGATTCAATGCTGCTTTATAAATCTCTGCTTTGTGAATCTTTATTTTATCAAGTCAGCAAAACTTCGGCTAACTCTCAAAACCATATCCTCCAAAGCGACGCCAAATTACTGCAGCAGGCTTAAGATGCTCTGCGGTACAGAGTTGGACTGGGACAGCATGGACTGAGATGCCTGCAGAAGAATATTATTCTTCGTAAATGCCGTGATCTCATCTGCCATGTCCGTGTCACGAATACGGCTCTCTGCAGAGGTAATGTTCTCGGAAGTAACCTTCAGGTTGTTGACCGTGTGCTCAAGTCTGTTCTGGGCAGCACCGAGTTTTGCACGGTAGCTGGAAACTGCATTGATGGCCTGGTTAATGGTGTCGATAGCTGCGTTTGCCACCAGGGTGCTGCTTCCGGAAATATCCATGGAAGGAAGCAGAGCAGACGCGATTGTGCTTCCGCCTACTTTGACAGTGTCAAAGTTCTTGAATGTTCCATTTTCCTTAACCTGAAGCTGAGCAGGAGTTGTTGACAGCTTATCAAAATCAATACCGATTGCTCCGCTGGCAGTCATGAACTGAGTACGCTTATTGCCGTCGGCATCTTGTGTTGCTATAGAACTGCTGAAAGCTACCTGTACATCTCTTCCGCCCATCTTATAAGAGATAGTGGTGCTTCCCTGTGTATCTGCCATACTCTGCCAGATAGCTGCCTGGATACCGGAAACAGTCATAGCCTGGCTGCTGACGGTGATTGTCTCAGCAGAGCTGGGACCAATCTGGAAGGTCATCTTTCCGGCGCTTCCTGTAGCGGCTAACGGCTTGATTCCGTTAAAGTCTGTGTTGTTGGCAATACGGTCGATTTCCTTTAACAGCTCCTCAACCTCGCTCTGCAGGTTTCCTCTTGCAACAGTATTGTACGTACCGTTTGCAGACTGGGAAGCCAGAGTTGTAAGACGCTGCAGCATGGAATGAACCTCAGTCAAAGCACCTTCTGCGGTCTGAATCAATCCGATAGCATCCTGGGCGTTCTTGGCTGCCTGATTGAGGCCGTTGATCTGAGATCTCATGCTCTCGGAAATAGCCAGACCTGCTGCGTCGTCGCCTGCGCGGTTGATCTTGTAACCGGAAGACAGCTTCTCTAAGTTCTTATTCAATCCGCTCTGGTTGATGCCTAAATTTCTGTAAGAGTTAATGGCTGCTATATTATGTTGAATAATCATAAAATTACCCTCCTTGTGATGTTCTCAAAACCATTCGGGGGTAGGACTTCCTTGTTCTACCCCCCCGGTCCGGGCCCATGCACTGGAGGGTTACGTAAAGCTTTCATGCAGCTTCAAGCTTCATTATTCATAATCAATATTGCCTTACATCTCCTATATCGTCGGCTTTTTCGAAAATATAAATACTTTTTCCAAGAATTTTAAAAATTTTATTTTTCTTCCCTGGTCAGCACAGAATTGTCACTGCAGCTCCGGCCAGTACGCCCGGTTGGCTTCAATCAAATCATCCAGGATCTCTTTTGCCACCTTTGCGCTGGGAACGGTCTTGGAAAGGGTCAATGCCTGCCAAAGCTTTTGATAGCTGTGCTCACAGTACGCCTCCACCACCAGCTTTTCCACTGCCACCTGCTGCTGCATCAGTCCTAACTGGAAGGTTGGAATATGGCCCTGACACAAAGGCTCCGCCCCGTCAGAGCCTACCAGGCACGGCACCTCCACCATGGCATGAGGATCAAAGTTTGAGACAGTTCCCTTGTTTTCCACAATACACAACATTCTTTCATGGGTATTGTAGGCAATAGCTCTGGCCAAATCCACGATAAAGGCAGCATGATTGTCGATCTCAAATTCACATCCTCTAAACTCCCCTGCTTCAATAATGCTCCGTGCAGCGCCGAAAACCTTCTTTTCCCGTCCGTCCATCACCTCATTGGCCCGGGTATAGTCGGGATTGCTGTGCTCCACCACATAATCCGGATACAGATAATATTTCAGATAGGTATTGGGCAGGCAGTCCGGACACACAGCCTGTAAGTCAGCCGCTTTTTTATGGGTAGCCTGCCAGCTTTCGTCCATGTGCTGGGTCTCAATGGCCTTCTGAGTCAAATATCCGTTTTGGCTCACATAGTCAATCAGTTCCGGCATATAATCGGTCCCGTCTTTTCCCTTGACGCTGGTCCACCATCCAAAGTGATTTAAGCCATAATATTTTACGTCCAGATCCTTTGGCGTTTTTCCCACAATATAACTCATGCGCCGCAGCGTGCCCACAGGCATATCGCAGATATTGATGATCTTTGCGTGAGGCCGCAGGACACGGCAAGCCTCTGCCACAATGGAGGCAGGATTGGAGTAATTGAGCATCCAGCAGTCCGGACTGTATTTTTCCATAAAATCAATCAATTCTATAATATCAGGAATGCTGCGCAGCCCATAGGCAATCCCGCCGGGGCCGCAGGTCTCCTGTCCTACCACACCATGCCTGAGAGGGATCTTTTCATCCAGTTCCCGCATGGGATACCCGCCGCTGCGGATATGAGCCATGCAGAAATCCACATCCGAAAATGCTTCCTTGGGATCTGTGGTGTAGGAAAACTCCACCTGGGGCGCCACTTTTTTCAATGCAATCGCCACTGCCTTGGCGATAATCTCCTGTCTTTCTGCGTCATTGTCATATAATTTCAGGCTTCTGATGGGAAAACGGTCCAAGCTGTCCATAAGCATCATCACAATTCCCGGCGTATAGGTGCTTCCTCCTCCTGCGATTACTACAGAAAATTTTTTCATAATCAGATTCCTTCTTTCTTAAACTTTTTATGCAAAATATTAATTCCTTTAAACGTTCTGTTTCTTTAACATCAAATATCTATTCCTGGTCCGTAACGCCCAGCTCCTGATCCACTGCCTTCCGCACAGCCGTTACCTTCAGACCATAAACCACCTGAACATTTTTCCCCTTCTTAATGACAGCCGCGGCGCCGGTCTGGCCTTTCAGTATATCTTCATCCACCAGATCCGTATTTTCCAGCTCTGTCCGCAGACGGGTATAGCAGTTAGTCACCTTTAAGATGTTCTCTTTTCCTCCGAGAGCCCCAACGATCAGCGCGGCATCCACTTTCTCGTCTGACGTTTTTGAACCGGCGGAAGTATTGCCAGCCGCCCTTTCCTTATACTCTGCCTTTGAGTGAAGCTTCATCTCCATGCCTTCGCTCTCCCGCCCAAGAGTCTTGAGATTGAATTTTACAATAAGGAAACGGAAAATCACATAATACAAGGCAAAATACACAAGCCCCACCACAATAAACAGAGGCCATCTTGTCTTGGCAAATCCAAGAGGTACATTGTACAGCAAAAAGTCAATAAAACCGTTCGGTCCAATGGCGCGGCATCCAATCAGATTTAAGGCCACAAAGCTGGACCCGGCCAGGACTGCATGAACTGCAAACAGAACCGGCGCCACAAACAAGAAACTGAACTCAATGGGCTCCGTAACCCCTGCCACAAAGGAGGTAACAGCCGCTGTCACCAGCACAGCCTTGATCTTGTCTTTGTTTTCCTTTCTGGCAGTGTGATACATGGCAAGGCATGCGCCGAGAAGCCCGAACATTTTAGAGATACCTCTTGCATCCCATATAACAGAAGGACTTAACAGCCGTACAGCCTCATCGGCAATCTCAGCGTAATAGATATTGCGTGCTCCCTCTAAAAGCTGTCCTCCCACAGTAGCCGTGCCTCCAAGAGAAGTGTATAAAAACGGCGTGTAGACCAAATGATGCAGGCCGGTGGGAATAAGGAGCCGCTCCAAAGTTCCGTAGATAAAAAGACCAAAATTACCGGATTTTTGAATAAAGGATCCCAAAGCATTAATCCCGGACTGGACAAAAGGCCACACAAAGGTCAGGATCACAGCCATAATCACCATTACAGGGATAAGGACAATAAATACAAAACGGGTTCCTCCATAAATCTGAAAAGCATTGTTAAATTCTGTCTCGCAAAACCGGTTATGTACGAACGCCACTACCACTCCCAGCATCAGACCCAGAAACACTCCCATATCCAGAACCTGAACGCCCAGAACCATAGCCTGCCCTGTTCCGCTTAAGCTTCCCTCCACCAGCATTCCCCGGATTCCCATGAATCGGTTCATGGCATTGATAAATACCAGAAATGCCAAAAGAGAAATAAAACCAGCCTCGGATTTCTTTTTGTCCGCCAGGCCTACAGCCAGGCCCACACAAAAGATGATACCCAAATTGGTAAGGATCGCTGTCAGGGAACCAGACAGCAAACTTCCGAATCCAGAGGTGAAGGGATTGTCAAGAAACGGCATCACCGCCTGGAGCCTGGTGTTGGTAAACAGGTTTCCCACAGCAATCAAAATACCCGCAATAGGCAAAATCAGCACAGGGATAAACATTGCCTTTGAAAATCTCTGCATTGCATCCATAAGTTTATCTTTCATAGGTTACTCCTTTATGCTTATTGTGTTTTTCGGCCGAATTGATAGACTTACTATGCCACAGAATAATGGGATTGTAAATGCGTTGAAGGCGTAAAGAAACGGGTTACTCTGATTCGTAACCCGTTATTTGTCAGACCTGTTTTTACACTGTCTCAGATATTCATATGCAAGAAGCTCCACCAACATCATGGCCTGGGGGAAAAAGGTGTTGGGGGATGTGTTCAAATCGTCCAGCTTACACAAATCCTCAACACGGAACCAGACATCGGCAAACTGGCTGACACTGTTTTCCTTTTCACAGGTAATGGCAGCCGTGGTAATGCCGTTTTCTCTGGCTGTCTTTATCTTATCCCGGACAAGAACAGTCTCCCCGGACTTTGAGATACAGAAAAAAATTTTCATATGCTCTAAATTATTTTCAAACATTCCTACAGAGTCCTCACCGCTGGCAAAGATACACCTCTGCCCCATATTGACCAGCTTACGGGCCATGTAGGTGCCTATGGTGGCAGAAAAGCCTGTGGCGTAAATGAAGATCAGACCTCCCTTACAGCGCACCATATGTTCTGTAAAAATCTTTAGCTGAGAATAGGTGTCATAGGTAAGAATGGAAGCCTGGCAAAACTTTTCCAGAAAATTTTGTTCCTCATAAAAGGCATATGCAGGTTCTTCTGCCATGGCGCGAAGATTATAGCACATGTCCACAAAACCGGAGTAACCAAGCTTTTTAGCCAGGCGCATAATGGTGGACGTGGATGTATAATTATTGCGGGCAATGGCGCGGACACCCTGGGACAATGCTGTATCCAGATTCTCCATCAGGTAATCCAAAACCATTCGCTCGTTTTCCGTCAGGTTCTTTCCTTGTGTCAATTTTGTCAGATTCATATCATCTCCCTTTTCTCCTGCAGGGAACCCTCTTTTGTATCCTCGTTTTTCAGGTTTGCGATTATTTCTTCCAGCAAGGCGCGGTTATACTCAATGTGCTGGGTCATAACCTTCTCAGCCCGATCTCCATCGTGATTCTCAATGGCGTTTACAAGTTCCCGGTGGCCCATGACTGTCTCTGTTTTTAAGCGGCTTTCTGTCAGGGATACAAACAGAGTGACCGCATAGGTGATAATAGGAATCAGCTTCGGCACTACCAGATTTTGTGTACACTTTGCGACAGCCACATGAAACTGTACATCGTGTTCCGAATGGTTCCATCCGTTTAAAATGTCCTGCTCCACCACCAGGCAGCTTTCCCGCAGCCTGTTTAAATCTTCTTTTGCAGCATGCTCTGCCGCCATGCGGGCAATCCAGGGCTCTAGCTGACCGCGAACCTCTGCTAAATCCAGAGCTAACTGAAAGGGATCCGAACAGTAGGCAAATCCCAAAGGATCAGGAATCTCTCCCGGATTGGACGCAATGTAGGTCCCTTTCCCCCTCCGGATCTCCAACACATTCCGGGCCACCAAAAGTTTGACCCCCTCGCGAATGGTTCCTCTGCCCACATGCAGAAGCTCTGCCAGCTCAAATTCGCTGGGAAGCCTGTCCTCACTGGTCAGACGCCTCTCAACAATCAGCCTGGAGATCTGCTGTGCTGTCCTTTCCGGCAGCGTGGATTCTTGAATGTTGATATTTTCAAAAAAGCTTTCCTTCACGGCCCTTCTCCTCTTCTGCCCGATTTTTAACAGTATTATAGCGGGCTTTTTCCCAAAATGCAAGAGAATGAGAGAATTCTTAAAGGTCTGCCTTCAGTGGACAAGGGAGCACTCGCCGCCAGCCGTCAAAATACCTCTCTTGATGCGTGTAACCTTGTCCGCTGAGGGCAGCATATTGCACAGAAATACGTTATTCTATTTGTCTAAAATTCTCATTGAGACATATGACGTCATATGATATGATGTTTTTGGTTGGGAATTACAAAGAACAAAATAGGATACTTTAAACGAAAGAAAGGAGCAATATCATGTTGACCAGTCAGAAAATGCGCCGTCTTGCCCCGGAATTGGATCCCCTGCGCCTGGGAACCGGGTGGAAACCGGAAGATTTAGATAAGCCGCAGATTTTTATTGAAAGCACCTTTGGCGACAGCCATCCTGGATCCGGCCACTTAGATAAGCTTGTGGAGGCGGCCCGTGAAGGAATCTTTGAAGCAGGAGGCCACGGGGCGCGGTATTTCTGTACCGATATGTGCGATGGGGAGAGCCAGGGAACAGATGGTATTAACTTCTCTCTGGTTAGCCGGGAAATGATCGCCAATATGATCGAAATCCAGGCCAATGCCACGCCTTTTGACGCAGGTGTTTTTATGGCAAGCTGCGATAAAGGACTGCCCGGAAATCTTATGGGACTGGCCCGGGTAAATATCCCTTCTGTGGTTGTCACCGGCGGAACTATGGCTGCCGGCCCCGATCTTCTGACTCTGGAGCAATTAGGAATGTACTCTGCCAAATTCGAGAGAGGAGAGATTGATGAGGAAACCCTTAATTGGGCCAAATGCAATGCCTGCCCAAGCTGCGGGGCCTGTTCCTTTATCGGCACTGCCTCCACCATGCAGATTATGGCGGAAGCCTTAGGACTGGCTCTTCCTGGCAGCGCCCTGCTGCCTGCCACCAGCCCGGATTTAATCCGGTATGCAAAAAATGCCGGGAAACTGGCAGTTAAGCTGGCCCGCATGGACAATATGAAGCCTGGTGACATCGTAACTGTGGAAAGCTTTGAAAATGCTATACTGGTTCATGCAGCCATCTCTGGTTCCACCAACTGCCTGCTACATATTCCGGCCATTGCCCACGAGTTTGGGATCCAGATTACCGGCGACACCTTTGACCGGCTTCACCGGGGCGCCCATTATCTTTTGGATATCCGTCCTGCCGGACGCTGGCCTGCTGAATTTTTCTACTATGCCGGTGGTGTGCCCGCCATTATGGAGGAGATAAAAGGTGCTCTCCACCTGGATGTGATGACGATTACCGGAAAAACTCTGGGGGAAAATCTCCAGGAATTAAAAGAAAATGGCTTCTATGACCGCTGTCAAAAATGGCTTTGTGAAGCCAACAAAAAATATGGCTTAAGCCTTACCCGGTCAGATATTATCCGCCCCTATGATCAGGCCATTGGCACCGAAGGCTCCATTGCTGTTCTTAAAGGCAATCTGGCTCCCGAAGGCGCTGTCATCAAGCATACCGCCTGCCCGAAGGAGATGTTTTCCGCTATTCTAAATGCCCGCCCCTTTGACAGTGAGGAGGAGTGTATTGATGCAGTCCTGCACCACAAGGTTCAGCCTGGTGATGCGGTATTTATCCGCTATGAAGGCCCGAAGGGCTCTGGGATGCCGGAGATGTTCTATACCTCCGAGGCCATTTCTTCTGACAAAGAATTAGGAAAAAGCATTGCCCTGATTACAGACGGCCGTTTTTCTGGCGCCTCCACCGGCCCGGTTATCGGCCACTGCAGCCCGGAGGCCCAGGCCGGCGGCCCCATTGCCTTAGTGGAGGAGGGAGATCTGATCCAATTGGATGTAAAGGAACGAATCCTGGCTATTGTAGGAGTCATGGGACAAAGAAAAACACCGGAAGAAATGGACGAGATTTTGGCGGAGCGCAGGAAGCGCTGGCAGCCTAAACCTGTGAAATATAACCGGGGTGTGCTGCGGCTGTTCTCCGATTTAGCGGCTTCACCGATGAAAGGGGCTTATTTGGAATATAAAGACAAGTAGAAATTTTATAGACAGCAACCCGTTCCGCTTTTTTATGTATTACCGGAATGGGTTGCCTTTAAAGAAAAACCTGGAACACATGGATCCATCTATTGGGCCAGCCCCTCATTGTCCGGCCAGCTCTGTCACTATTTTTATATTGAGTTCTGTATACTCAGCGATCTTTTTCAGGGATAACTCTCCATCTGCAATCATTTTTAAAGCAAATTTCATCTTTTCCTCCCTTATCGCCTGCTGGCCCTTCTGCTTTTCTTCCTCTACTGCCTGCTGGCCCTTCTGCTTTTCTTCCTCCACTGCCTGCTGGCCCCTCTGCTTTTCTTCCTCTACCGCCTGCTGGCCCTTCTGCTTTTCTTCCTCCACCGCCTGCTGGCCCCTCTGCTTTTCTTCCTCTACCGCCTGCTGGCCCCTCTGCTTTTCTTCCTCTACCGCCTGCTGGCCCTTCTGCTTTTCTTCCTCCACCGCCTGCTGGCCCTTCTGCTTTTCTTCCTCCACTGCCTGCTGGCCCCTCTGCTTTTCTTCCTCTACCGCCTGCTGGCCCTTCTGCTTTTCTTCCTCCACCGCCTGCTGGCCCCTCTGCTTTT
>CAJUGD010000007.1:74737-145417 GCA_910586205.1 uncultured Lachnospiraceae bacterium
CCTTCTGCTTTTCTTCCTCCACCGCCTGCTGGCCCTTCTGCTTTTCTTCCTCCACCGCCTGCTGGCCCCTCTGCTTTTCTTCCTCTACTGCCTGCTGGCCCTTCTTTCTTTCCTCCTCTACCGCTTCATGAACCTTCTGCTTTTCTTCCTTTATTACCTGCTGCCATTTCTTCCTCTCCTCATTTACCGCTTCTTCCTTCTCCTTTTCAAATATCATTGCTACCTTTGTCATCTGAATCGCCCTCCTTATGGTTTTTGCACTTTCCTGATCTATGATTTTATCTGTAAAGGTAAGAATCCCTGCCAGAACAAAAAGCTGCTGCTCCCTGTCCTGGAGTTTTAATGCCAAGTTCACAGTTTCCTGAATCTTTGCTTTCTTTTCTTCCGGCTTTTTATAAGACAGAGGTAAAATGATAAATTCCATCTGTTCCCTGTCATCCAGCTTTTCCTTGTTTTTCAGCTTATTTTTCAAACGCATTAAAATAGCTTCTCCATCAATTTCAGACAAAAAAGCCGGTTCCACAGACAGTTTAATTGCTCCCACATCATAACTTTCGGATACTGTCTCTCTCCGGATATCCCCGGTATACACCACAACCATACGCAGGTCAGGACAGATGCTTCCTTCCTTTTCATACCGATTCACAATACCAGTTAAATAATTTAAATATTTTACCTTGCTTTCTCTTTTGTACTCACTCTCATAATCCACCAACATCATGCTTCCGTCTTCTAATTCCAGCAGGTTATCTAAGCGAAGCTCATTAACTCTGATTACCGGAATATTGGTGGGCAATACTGCCTTAATCGTTCCGATCTCCACTCCGTATACCTGGAAGCTCTTTCCCTTCAGCTGCTCTGCAAACATCTTGCTGGCTATGTCCTTGTTCTGATAAGCAATATCCTGACTTTCATCTTCAGAAATCTGGTTTTCTGACTTTTCCTTTTCCGCCCGGACCGATTCCATTCTGCATTCTTTTTTTCGCATCTTCTCCTCCTGCCTTAATTTTTTATTTGGATTTTTAAAAGCAGGATTTCAGTTAGAAAGAATAGAATCTTTACAGACACAGCTTTGCTGCAGAACCGGCCTTTTTGACCGCAGAAATCTTTGCTTTGGCAACATTATATCATCCGTAAATGGATATTACAACTGTTTTTTCCATCCCTGATATACATAAAAATACAGATTACCGTCAAAATCATCTCAACAACAGGCTGTGCCGCAATCACTCCATTCAGCTTCCAAAAATGATTCAGAATCATTACTCCTGGAATGAACAGGGCTGCATTTCTCAGGACAGTAATGGTAAGGGATTTTATTGCCTTTCCCAATGCCTGAAAATAGCTGGTTATCATATTGATCACCCCGAGCAATGGCGCAGACAGGCAAAGGATTCTCAAAAAATATGCCGTTTGTTCAATCAAAATGTCATCCTGCAGGAATACGGCGGCAAGAAGCTTTCCAAAAAGTATAAAGACAAGAGTAAACACTGCACCTATGCAGATTCCATACAGCACCGTATATTTCACCAGATCAGACATCCGCTTTTTCTCATTTCCCCCGTAGCAATATCCCACTAAAGGGGCTACCCCTTGGGACAGGCCCACCAACAGCAAGATGGGAATCATATCCAGTTTATAGGCAATCCCGTAGGAAGCTACAGCGTCAGACCCGTAAATGCCGATATAGTTGTTAAGAACAATATTGGAAACACTCATAAGCACTGTGATAAGGGCTCCTGGAATCCCAATGCTCACCACACTGCGAACCATAGCTGCATTTGGCAAAAATCTCTTAAGCGCCAATGGCACCAATGGATTTCCCTTGTGTTCTTCATGAATCATACAGATAATATAATATACGGCTGCACATACAAATCCCAAAGAGGTTGCCAGGGCAGCTCCTGCTGTTCCCCATCCCAATACAGCGATAAAAACATAATCCAATACCATATTGATTCCGTTTCCAAGCACCAATCCAATGGTGCCCTCCTTTACCAAACCAACGGAACGAAATAAATGGACAAATCCATTGGACAGCATGATAAAGGGCGCACCTGCAAAAATCCATTTCAGGTAATCGCAGGTATAGGCAATATTATCTGCATCTGCCCCGGATATTCCTGCCAGCGGCTGCAAAAATGCCAACCCTAAAGCAAGAGTGATAACGCCTGAAAATGCCATGGCATATACACAAAAATTCATAGTTGTGCCGGCATTCTCTCTCTTTTCTTCCCCAAGCAGCCTGGCAATTACGCTGCTGCCTCCCATCCCGAAAATGCAGGCAATGGACATAATTATAAGCAATATGGGCGCACACAGGGTTACTGCGGCAATCATAGCCGGTTCTTCTGTCAGAGAGACAAAAAATGTGTCAGCAATATTATAGATAAGGGTTGTGAGCTGTCCTAACATGGCCGGGAATCCTACCCTCATAATTGCTTTGGTAATATTTTTTTCTTCATAAACAGATGTCATATTTTCATTCCCTCCCTTGAACTTTCTTCCATTATAGAGTAAAATAAATTTGAAAAACAAGACATATGTCCGGTTAAAGAGAGGGCCTATGAAAAAAATTTATGATAAAGAGAAAATCGCAGCCTGCCTTTCTCACAGCAGATACTATGAGGTTCTTGCTTCCCTGGATGTGGATTTCTATCTGATAAAATACGAAAAAGGGGAATTGGTGTGCTCCCCTTTTCAGAGAGAATTGCTGTTTCAGATTGTGGAACAAGGCTCTATTGACATTTACTTCATCCGTGATGATGGTACCCGTTATTCTCTGTCTAAGGGAGCTGCCGACTACTTTCTGGGAGACATGGATATCTTTTATCCCAAAAGCAGCAGTATTTATGCCGAAGCCGCCCAAAGCCTGATCTGCCTTTCCTTTTCCATTGAAAAACACAGGGAAGCATTGCTCTCCAACAGCCGTTTTCTGGCGCTTATTTGTTACAGTCTTTCAGCTAAAATGGGAGCTATCACTACCATTGAAGCTGCCCCCGCATCTCTCACAGAGCGGGTTTTGTCCTACATGAAGTATAAATGTGATGACAAAATCTTAAAAGGAATCGAGCAGGCAGCTTTTCATCTCCACTGCAGCTCCAGACAGCTTCAGCGGATTTTAAATCAGAGTGAAAGGGCCGGATTGGTCAAAAAGCTGGGGAAGGGGACCTACCGGCTGACATAAGGCAAAAAGAAAAATATCACCAAAAACAAAAAAACTATAGCAATTTCTGTCAAACTTTAGTAAAATTTTAAGGAAAGCTTTTCCAGAAACCCATCCACTGCAACAGGTAAATTACAAGTTACCTTTCCTCTCATTACACAGGTGATAAAATTATGAATCTTTTTAATGTAATAACACTTTTCGGAGGGCTGGCCATGTTCCTATATGGCATGCGCATGATGGGGGACGGCCTGAAGGCCAGCTCCTCCGGCACTCTGAAAAAGGCAATGGAACGCATTACCGGCACCCCCTTAAAGGCATTTCTTCTAGGGCTTATTGTCACCGCCGTCATACAGTCTTCTACTGCAACCATTGTCCTGACCTCCGGCCTTGTGGGCGCAGGCATCATTTCCCTGCATCAGTCTCTGGGAATCATTATCGGCGCCAATGTAGGCACCACAGTCACCGGCCAGATTATCCGGCTTTTGGATATCAATTCTTCCGGAACCTGGTTTTTACAGTTATTAAAGCCATCCACCTTAGCGCCCCTGGCTTTAATCATCGGCATTATTATTATCATGGGAATAAAATCCAGTGATTCCGCTAAAATAGGCCATATCATCATTGGCTTCGGTATTCTGTTCTCCGGGCTTATGAACATGGCGGACGCGGTCAGCGTCCTGTCTGACAGCGGCATTGTGGAACAGCTTTTCTCCCGCCTGGGAGCAAACCCGCTGCTGGCCTACCTTTCCGGAGCAGGCGTTGCCTTTGTTCTGCAAAGCTCCTCTGCAACGGTCGGTATTCTGCAGGCATTTTCCACCTCCGGACAACTGACCTTCGGAGAGATCTATGCGGTTTTAGTAGGCATTTACCTGGGAGACTGTGTAACTACTGCCATTGTCTGCAATATCGGGGCAAAACCAGAGGCCAAAAGAGTCGGTGTGGTAAACATTTTATTCAATCTGTGCAAATCCGTCCTGACCCTGACTGTGGTTGTGATTATTCACCGGGCCGGGCTGCTGGACGGTATATGGGAGCATCCCATTTACTCCGGCGGCATTGCCAATGCCAATACCATTTTTAATCTGTCCTGTGCCATTCTCCTGCTTCCTTTTGTAGGGATCTATGAGAAGATCAGCCATCGGCTTGTAAAGGATGAGCCGGTGGCCGTAGGAGAATATGATGAAATGTTAGATGCCTTAAATCCTGTGTTCATCAGCACACCGGCCATGGCATTCGGACGCTGTTATGATATTCTTCTGGTAATGTTTACGCTGGCAAAGACGAATATCAGCCGTGCATTCAACATGTTTACCCAATATGATGCAGAAGTTATAAAGCTTATGGAGGAGGATGAGAATTACATTGACAGCATCGCAGACCGGGTAAGCAATTACCTGATTCAGATCTCTGCCACCATTACCTCCCATTATCATGTGGAAATCATGAACTATTATTTTTCTGCGATTACAGAGTTTGAACGTTTAGGAGACCATGCCCTGAATATAGCCGGAATTGCCAGTGAGCTCAACGAAAAGGACAGCACTTTTTCTTCTGATGCCCTCTCGGAACTGGCCGTGCTGCGAGAATTGCTGGAGACCATTTTAAACCATACAAATGAAGCGTTTCGCAAGCAGAATCTGACGGAGGCCCGCCAGATCGAGCCCTTAGAGCAAGTGGTCGATGACATGGTAGTTGTGTTAAAAGAACATCATTTAGAGCGGCTCCGCAAAGGAGAATGCGGATTTTTCAATGGTTCGGAATTTTTCAACCTGCTTTCAGAGGCAGAACGAATCTCAGATGTGTGCTCTAATATCGGTGTTGCAACAGTAGCAAGATCCACTCCCGGAATCAACCATCAGGTACATAATTACATTTCTGTGCTCCATTCCGGGCGGGATGAAGAATTTAACCAGATATACCGGCAAGTCCATGACAAATATTTCCAACAGATCTTAGAGCGTGTCTGAAAATTGCTTTCCGTCAGATGTGCGTCACAATTTGTGGGAGATTTGACCCGAATGAGGGAGGCGTAGTGGGCTACGTTGACCGAATGAGAGCCAAATATACCGCAAAGTGGGGCGTGTACTTGGCGGGAATGAATTTTCAGACACGCTCTAGAACATTAAAAAGAGCCAGGGGTATAAAAGTTTGTACCCTTGGCTCCTCTTTCACTCTTACTTACTTTCGTCGGAAGCCCTGGAGGTATCGTCACCTGTCAGGTCATCCACTCCTTTTTCCACATCATCCATCAGCCCGCCGAACACTCCTGTGCTCTCCTCCTGGCTGGTTTCACCAGAAGCCTTTGTCCCAGTGCTTCCCCCATTTCCAGTACTTTCAGACATACCTGCACTTCCTGACTCTGCTTTGGAGCCGGACGTAGCCTGGGTAGTGCTGGTATTCGAAGGGGAATTGTCTGTATTGCTTCCGCAGGCCGCCAGGCAGAACAAAGACAGCACAACCAGCAGAAACAGAAATGACATTCTGATCTTCTTCATAATCATGTTCTCCTTTCTCTTGTTATCTGTTCTTTGGAACAGTCCCAAAATAACCTGTGTCAGCTTATTTCATGATACCAGGTTCAGAAGGTCACAAAAAGCTTCACAAGTTATCTTGTAACTGTTTCTTAGTATGCTTCAAAGGAGAATATTTTATGAAAATTTTTTATTTCAGCGGAAAATCCTGCGGAGCAGGATTCTTTTTTATCGTATCACATCTGCCATGGTGTAAAGTCCCGGCTCTCTGCCTTTTAAAAACCGCGCCGCCTCCAAGGCTCCCTTGGCAAAAATTGCCTTGGAATAAGCCGTATGAGAAAAGGTTATCACTTCGTCCTGCCCTGCAAAGATCACCTCGTGCTCTCCTACTATGGTACCTCCGCGCACCGCATGGATCCCGATTTCCTTGGGATCCCGCTTTTCCCTGCGCCCGGTTCGATCATATTCATAATGATACACATGATCCATCGCCTCATTGATAGAATCTGCCAGGGCCAGGGCCGTACCGCTGGGTGCATCCAGCTTCCTGCTGTGATGCTTTTCCACCACCTCAATATCAAATCCTGCCCCGGCCAATACTTTGGCTGCTTCCCCCAGAAGTTTAAAAAGGGTATTAATGCCTAAAGACATATTGGCGGAGCGAAGGACTGCCGTCTTTTCTGCCGCAGCCGCTGCCTTTTTGATCTGAGCTTCAGACAGGCCCGTGGTGCACAAAACCAATCCCAATTTCTTCTCTGCACAATAGTCCAGCAGATGATCCGCTGCCTTTGCCGAAGCAAAGTCCACAACCACATCTGCCTCGATATCACAGGCATCCAGACTCGGAAACACCGGATAATCAAAAGCTGTACCGGTATTTAAATCCACGCCGGCCGATACCTGTACATCCTCCATCTCCTGCGCAAGCTTAGAGACCACCTGCCCCATAGCGCCATTGCATCCATGTATTATAATCCTGGTCATAAGTATTCCTGCCTTCCTTTACTGCAAAATTCCGTACTCTCTCATGGCCTTAGCCAGCCTCTCCTGATTCTGAGTCTCCATCTCTGTCAAAGGCATGCGCAAAGGTCCTGTCTCCTTACCCATCAAATTTAAAGCCGCTTTAACCGGAATCGGGTTTACTTCGCAGAACAATGCCTCAATCAGCGGAATCGCCTGAAGCTGCAGCTCACAGCTTTTCTTCACGTCACCTTTAAAATAAGCCTCACAGATCTCATGAGTCTGACGCGGCGCCACATTAGACAACACAGAGATCACACCCTTGCCTCCCAAAGAAAGAAGCGGCACAATCTGATCATCATTGCCGGAATACAAATCCACACATCCGTCTGCTAAGTTCATGATCCGGGCAATGGCCGAAAAATCCGCGCTTGCCTCCTTGATCCCTACAATGTTATCTACCTGCCTGCAAAGATTCACCATGGTCTCCGGCTTCATGGTAACCCCTGTCCGGCCCGGAATATGATAAAGGATAATCGGAATCTTTACTGCGTCGGCCACTGCCGTGTAATGGGCAGTCAGCCCGGCCTGCGTGGCTTTGTTGTAGTAGGGCGTTACCAGCAAAAGCCCGTCAGCCCCTGCCTCCTCAGCCTCCTTGGAAAGATGGATCGCCTCCCTGGTAGAATTTGACCCTGTCCCTGCAATCACCGGAATCCGATTTTTCACCACTTTACAGGTAAAGCGCACCACATCCAGATGTTCCTCATGGCTCATGGTGGAGGACTCACCGGTCGTTCCGCAGGAGATAACGGCATCACTTCCTCCTGCAATCTGTTCCTCTAAAAGCTCCTCCAGCTTCTCATAATTCACTTCCCCGTTGTCTTTAAACGGAGTAACAAGTGCAACTCCGGCACCTTCAAAAATCGCCATATTCCATCCTCCTTCACATTTGTTTATCAAAAAAGGGAGCCTGTCGGTATGGCTCCCCAAAAAAGTTATAATCATCTTATAATCCTTTTTAAGCAGCTCTCCATCCGACCGAAAGCACTCCACCCGGCTCCGGATGACAGTCACAGGATTATTCACCCTGCGCCCAGGCCAATACAGCCAGTCTGTATCCGCCTTCGGCGTCCGCCCTTTCGGCTGCCATCCTCTGTCTCTGGAACATCCGGCAGCTTACTCATGCTTCACGCAACCTCTACTTCATTTTCACTTCAAATACTAACATTATCCTGTAATCTTGTCAACTTGAATTTCTAAATGCCTTCTCCATCCCGTCCGCACCCGATCCGGGTGATTCGCTCCACCCGGTCTGCTGCGGCTGCCAGACCATCCTGAAGAATCCGTCCTGTCAGGATCACATCTGCCTGATCCCTGCTTTCCAAAATCTGCAAAAGCTCCTGCTCCAAAAGAATCTCCTGTTCCAAAAGCCCTAAAACCTCATCCAAAATCAAAAGATCACATTCTCCTGTGGCAAGTACCTTTCTGGCATAATTTACGCCATTGCGGATATTGATACACTCCTCCTGCTTTTCCTGCTCTGTAAGTTCATCAAACCTGCAGCGCGCCTTTTCAAAACAGAACAGGTTCATATCCGGCTCCAGACGCCTCATTACCTCCTGGCTTTCCTCCTTCTGATTTCCTTTGAGAAACTGGATGACAATCACCTTCTTGTGCTGGATTAATGCCTCCAGCCCTTTTCCCAGAGCCATTGCCGTCCTTGCAGAGCCCTCACCGTAAATAATCTCGATCTTACCTGTATTCATTTCTTACTCCTCAGTATTCCTGGTGCTGCATTGCCTGGCACTTCATGCCAGGCGCTGCATTCCGCCTTAAAAACCGTTCTGCTCTCTGCGGCCTTCTCCTACATCTCCTCGTCTCCGCACTCCAGCTTGCTGATGGACACCTCATAGGCTACCCTTTTCTCACACTCTGTCTCTGACAGCTTCTTTGTGTACTCCCGGCTCTGAACCCTGCCCCATACACGTACCCGGGTTCCTACCTCAAAGCCTGATGCAAAGCGGGCGTTGCGCCCCCAGGCAATACAGGGGATATAGTCAGATTTCCCGTAAGGACGGTTTACAGCCAAAAGAAGATCTGCAATCTCCCTTCCCAGGGGAGTCTTTCTGTAAATCGGAGATTTACAGATGTAACCATCCAAAAAGATCTGATTCGTCTTGGTGTAATCGGTAAATTCTTCCATAAAGTTGATCTCCCGCACAAACACGGACAGCACCAGACGGTTTTTCGCCCCTTCATGCCGGTTATAAGAACGGAACTGCCCGATTGCCTCTACCGTACAGCCCCGATAATCTTCCTGCACATGAATCAGCCGCTCCGAGATCATCAGGGGAATGATGTCCGCCTGCTCACTTAAACGGCTGACTGCCACATCCACCACATAAAAGCCTTCCCCAAACACCTCGTGACTAAAGGTAAACCCGGAAACAATTTCTCCAATTACGCTTACTTTGTTATTTTCAATCATTTTTTCTGCCATGGTACTTCTCTCCTCTTCCTTTTTCATATTCATTGATCGATAACGAATCTTTGCATAAGGGCAGTATACCCTCTGCTCTTAATATGTCTATGAAAAAGAAAACGCAGATATGAAGAATTTCGTTCGCCAAATCATGACATTTTTTAATTATTTTTTAAAAGAAGCCCTTTTCCTTAAGGTGGGATCCAAAATCTTCTTCCGAATCCGCAGGTTTGACGGCGTTACCTCCAGCAGCTCGTCCGTGTCAATAAACTCCAGGCACTGCTCTAAGCTCATCTCCTTTTTGGGTACCAGCTTTAAAGCCTCGTCAGCGCTGGAAGAACGGGTATTTGTCAGTTTTTTTGTTTTGCAGACATTCACCTCAATGTCCTCAGCCTTGGGATTCTGGCCAATCACCATACCGCCGTACACCTTCTCCCCCGGGCCCACAAACAAAAGACCTCTTTCCTGAGCATTAAACAGCCCATAGGTAATCGTCTCACCGCTTTCATAGGCAATAAGGGAACCGGTTTTCCGGTAATTCAAATCCCCTTTATAGAGCGCATAGTCATCAAAAATGGTATTCATAATCCCATTTCCTTTCGTATCCGTCAGAAATTCTCCCCGATATCCAATAAGCCCTCTTGACGGAATAGAAAACTCCAGCCGGGTATATCCGCCGCTTACAGGACTCATGCCCTGCAGCTCCCCTTTTCTGGAGGTCAGCTTTTGGATCACGGTTCCGGTAAACTCCTCCGGCACATCAATGTATGCCAGCTCCATGGGCTCTAGTTTCTGGTTCCTCTCATTGTACTTGTAAAGCACCTCTGCCTTGCTGACTGCAAACTCATAGCCTTCTCGGCGCATGTTTTCAATGAGTACAGACAGATGCAGCTCTCCTCTGCCGGATACCTTAAAACAATCCGGAGAATCTGTCTCCTCCACCCGCAGGCTCACATCTGTGTTCAGTTCCTTAAACAGCCGTTCCCGAATATGGCGGGAGGTGACATACTTTCCCTCCTGACCGGCTAAAGGACTGTCATTGACCATAAAATTCATGGCAATGGTAGGCTCGGAGATCTTCTGGAAGGGAATAGCCTCCGGATTCTCAGGAGAACAGATGGTATCCCCAATGTGCAGATCTGTAATGCCGGACACTGCCACAATATCTCCCACAGTGGCTTCCTGCACCTCCACCCGGTTTAATCCGTCAAACTGGTACAGCTTGCCAATCTTAACCTTCCGAAGCTTGTCATGGTCATGATGATTGACAATCACACACTCCTGATTGACCCGCACAGTGCCGTTGTCAATCTTTCCGATGCCGATACGGCCTACATATTCATTATAATCAA
The DNA here is from genome assembly GCA_910586205.1 of uncultured Lachnospiraceae bacterium. Lineage (GTDB taxonomy): Bacteria > Bacillota > Clostridia > Lachnospirales > Lachnospiraceae > Brotaphodocola. Next base: position 85,172 of record CAJUGD010000007.1, read on the forward strand.
TGGTGCTGATAAGCATCTGGGTCCGGGCCTGCTCGTCTCCCTCCGGCGCCGGAATATAGTCCACAATGGTCTCAAACAGAGGCCGCATGTCATTTTCCGGGTCAGTCAGCTCCTTCTTTGCAAATCCTGCCCGTGCCGAGGCAAACACAAAAGGACAGTCTAACTGCTCGTCAGAGGCATCCAGATCCATAAACAGCTCCAACACCTCGTCAATAACCTCCTTGGGCCTGGCCTCCGGCCGGTCGATCTTATTGATGCAGACAATGGCAGGAAGCTCTAACTCCAGAGCCTTTTTCAGAACAAATTTTGTCTGAGGCATAGGGCCCTCATAGGCATCTACCACCAAGATCACCCCGTTTACCATTTTAAGTACCCGCTCTACCTCCCCGCCGAAATCTGCATGTCCGGGAGTGTCAATAATGTTGATCTTGGTATCCTTGTAAAACACGGCCGTATTCTTTGACAGGATAGTGATCCCCCGCTCCCGCTCAATGTCATTGGAGTCCATGACCCGCTCCACAACCTCCTGGTTGGCACGGAATACACCGCTGCTTTTTAACAGTTCATCCACCAATGTAGTCTTTCCGTGATCTACATGGGCAATAATCGCTATATTTCTTACATCTTCTCTTTTCATTCTTTCTCCTCCAAAAGAGCTAAGGACTATGCGAGTCCTTAGCTCCTGGTAATCTTCAGTGTATTAATATAACATTTTCGCATAAGGATTGCAAGCAGTTCTTGTCCTAAAACAAAATAATCTCTCCTCCTGCCACTCCATAATACAGTTTTCCCTCATCTTCAATCAGCGCCTTTCCGGCCGTCCGCTCCGTAATCTGGGATAAAAGCTTTCCGGCCTCCTCAAGAGGCGCCAAAAGCGTCATCACCACCTGGTCTGTATACTCTGTGTCCAAAACCGTGATCCCCATCTGCGCTGCCGTATACTGAAGCTTGCCCACTCCATTATAATCTGTTGTCACCCGAAGCTTTTTGCCTGGAATCTTTTCCACCACCATGCTCTGTTTAAGCCCTTCCCGGACAGCGCCTGAATAGGCGCGCACCAGCCCTCCTGTCCCCAAAAGGACTCCTCCGAAATACCGGGTCACTACTGCGCACACATCCCGGATCTCCTCCCCTAAAAGCACATCCAGCATAGGTCTTCCTGCCGTCTGAGCCGGTTCCCCGTCATCACTGCACCGGCTTTTTTCTCCGCGCTCCCCAATCACATAGGCATAACAATTATGGCGGGCATCCCAATACTTTTTTTTCATCTCCTCCACAAAAGTCCCGGCCTCCTCCTCTGACCGGACCGGTCTTATGGTGGCTATAAAACGGGATTTCTTTTCCACCAGCTCACCCTGACCGCCCTGATACAATATTTTATATCTTTCCATCTGATCAACCTGCCTTTTTGTCCTGATTAAACTGCAGGAATAAATATGCTTTTGATCCTGCCTGATTATCCAACATTGTACCATCCCATAACTGCAAAAGCAACCCGATACCAAAAAGTAAAATAACTTCCTATCACTCTCAAGTTGAATTGTCGCCCAATCTTTGCTATAATGGTATCCGGGGTTTTTTATCCAAACTCCCTATAAGGAGGAACATCTTATGAATTACGGAAAAAGTGCAACCGAAAAAAAGATAAAAGCGGCCAATTCCAATGCCGAGAAATATACCTCCCGTATATTCCTGACTATTTTTAAGACCTGCTTCGTCCTGTGTCTTTTCACTGTGTTAGTGGCCTGCAGCGCAGGTGTGGGCATGTTCATGGGTATTATTGACAGTGCCCCGGACATTGACGTGGAAAGCATTGTGCCCATGGGCTATGCCACCACTGTCTATGACAGTGCAGGCAACTTAACCGACACCCTGGTAATGGCAGGCGCCAACCGGGAGGAAGCTACCTATGACGAGCTTCCCGAGGATCTGATCAATGCGTTTGTCGCCATAGAAGATTCCCGCTTCTGGAGTCACAACGGTATTGACCTGCGCTCCATCTCCCGTGCTGCCTATGGTGTCCTCAAAAAAGAAAACTTAGGCGGAGGAAGCACCATTACCCAGCAGCTTATTAAAAACAATGTGTTCAACGGCGGTATGGAATCCAGCTTTGGAGCAAAGCTGGAAAGAAAGCTGCAGGAACAGTACCTGGCTCTTCAGCTCAGCAAATCCATGGACAAGGAGCTGATCCTGACCAATTATTTAAATACCATCAACCTGGGCAACAATGCCTTGGGCGTCAAGGTAGCTGCCCGCCGGTATTTTGACAAAGAGGTGTCAGATCTTACCCTGTCCGAATCTACGGTCCTTGCCGGAATCACCCAAAGCCCTTCCCGATATGACCCTATTTCCCACCCGGAAAACAATGCGGAGAAACGGGAGATCATCCTGCAGTATATGGTAGATCAGGGTTATATTGACGAAGCACAGCAAAAGGAAGCCTTAGCTGATGATGTGTATTCCCGGATCCAGAATGTAAACATCGTGGCCCGGGAAGCTGCCACCACCCCTTACAGCTATTTCACTGACGAGCTGACCCAGCAGGTCAAGGATTCCCTGATGGAAAAGCTAGGCTATTCTGAGACCCAGGCCCACAACCTGCTTTACGGCGGCGGACTTCAGATACAGACCACTTTAGATCCGGTAATGCAGGCCATTGTAGATGAGGAGGTCAACAATCCTGCCAACTACACGGCTGCCCGGTATTCCGTGGAATATCGTCTGTCTGTGACGCACGCAGACGGCGAGACAGAACATTTTTCCGAAAAGAATATTCAGTCCTGGCACAAAAACGTGCTTCATGACAGCTTTGACGGCCTCTACAACTCAGAGGAGGCAGCCCAGGCGGATGTAGATGCCTACAAGGCATATCAGCTTAAAGAAGATGACGAGATTATAGGCGAAAAGCTGACAAAGGTTCTGCAGCCTCAGGTTTCCTTTGTATTGATGGATCAGCGAACCGGACAAGTCAAGGCCATCAGCGGCGGACGCGGACAAAAGCTGGACAGCCTTACCCTGAACCGGGCCACAGACTCCACCCGCCAGCCAGGCTCCACCTTTAAGGTGATTACGGCCTTTGCCCCTGCTATTGACACCTGCGGTTCAACATTAGGCACGGTCTATTATGATGAACCTTTTACCGTAGGCGCCAAAACCTTCTCCAACTGGTACAGCCAGGGCTATTTAGGCTACTCCAGCATCCGGGACGGCATTATCTATTCCATGAATATTGTGGCAGTGCGCTGTCTGATGGAAACGGTATCGCCCCAACTTGGAGTGGAATACGCCAAGAACTTTGGCATTACCACCCTGACGGACACCGATTTAAATGCAGCCACTGCCTTAGGAGGTCTTACCAGAGGCGTCACCAATCTGGAGCTGACTGCTGCCTATGCCTCCATTGCCAACGGCGGCGTATATACCAAGCCGATCTTTTTTACCAGGATTTTAGACCACAACGGCAAAATCCTCATTGACAATGAGCCGGAGACCCATCGGGTATTAAAGGATTCTACTGCTTTTCTCCTGACAGACGCGCTGTCTGACTCCATGGAAAGCAACCGCAAGTTCTCCCGTCCGGGGGTCAGTGTCAATGCCACCAGCGTAGCCGCCAACATTCCCGGCATGAGCAATGCAGGAAAGAGCGGCACTACCTCCAACAACGTGGATATCTGGTTTGTAGGCTATACCCCCTACTATACTGCAGGAATATGGGCGGGCTGTGACAGTAATCAGCGCTTAGGAGGACGCAACGGCAACACCTCCTTCCACAAAGCCATCTGGAGAAAAATTATGACACGTATCCATGAGGATCTGGCAGATCCCGGCTTTGAGGTTCCGGAAAGCATTGAGACCGCTGAGATCTGCCGCAAATCCGGCAAGCTGGCCATTCCCGGCGTGTGCTCTGCTGATCCGCGCGGAAATGCCACCTACACGGAATATTTCGCCAAAGGCACCGCTCCCTCAGAAGTCTGCGACACTCATGTACGGGCCACTGTATGCCAGGCTACCGGACTGCTTCCCGGCACCTTCTGTCCCCGAGCCGGGCGTGTCTGCATCACATTGCCCTCGGATGCACAGGGAAGCACCGATGATTCTGCCTTTGCCATGCCCTCCCATTATTGTCCCGGACATGCGGCGGCTATTATTGAACCAACGGAAGAGACGGTTCCTTCTTCCGAGAGTGTGGAAAGTACAGAGCCAAGTCCTATAGGACCTGGATATGTATCCCCGGGTTCTGAATATTCCGGCCCTGCCATATCAAAAGGACCAGGGCAGGACTAAAACAGCTATAAAAAGAGCCGGCAGCCCTTTTCATTTGACAAAGCGGCTGCTGGCTTTAGTACATCGTTGCTCCAGTACTGTCAGCTTTTCATTTTCGGTTTAAAAATAACAGAACCTAAATAACCAAAAATAATCGCTCCCGCAATACCTGCCGAGGCAGCCGTAAGGCCGCCTTTAAAGATGCCGAGAAAGCCTTCCTCTCCCAAGCTTTTCGCCACGCCCTTCCACAGAGTATTTCCAAAACCTAAAAGGGGCACAGACGCTCCGGCGCCTGCCCATTTTGCAAAGGGCTCATAGATCCCAAGCCATCCAAGGACTGCCCCGGCAGTCACCAAAAGAACCATCACCCGTCCGGGCATAAGCTTTGTCTTGTTCAGCAGTATCTGCACTGCCGCGCAGATAGCGCCTCCTACCAAAAAGGCTTTAATCAACTCCATCATTTCTTCTTTTTCCCTCCAATCCGTTCCAGGATCACCCCATGGGCAATTCCCGGTATGCTCAGACCTTCATTATAGCTGACTGTGGATAAAAGAGCCCCTGTGGGCACAAACAGCACCCGTTTCCATGTCCCCTGTAGCATCTCGGGCAGAATCTTGGCGCATAAGGTTACAGCCGCACAGCCGCAGCCGCTTCCGCCGGAATGGGTATCCTGGGTTTTGTTGTCAAAAATCTCCAGCCCGCAGTCAGTATGCTTCTCGGAAAGATCATGACCCTCATTCTTCATAAAATCCAAAAGAATCTTTTTCCCTACTTCTCCCAGATCCCCGGTAATAATCTTATCATACCATCCCTCATCCACACCGAAATCCTTAAAATTCTGCATAATCGTATCCCAGGCAGCAGGAGCCATGGCAGCTCCCATGTTCATAGAATCTTTTGCCCCCAGATCCACCATCCTTCCGGTGGTGATCCCTGTGATCTGTACCTGTTCCTCGCTTCCCTTTGACGACAGCACAAAGGCTCCGCATCCGGTAACTGTCCAGGTAGTGCACTGAGGCCGCTGGTTTCCGTATCCCAGCGGAAAGCGAAACTGCTTCTCTGCCGTGGCATAATGGCTGGAAGCCATTGCCATCACTTTATCTGCATGACAGGCATCAATACACATAGCCCCCAGGCTTAAAGCCTCTCCGATAGTAGAACAGGCACCGTAAAGCCCAAACAGAGGAATCTCCAAATCTACTGTGCCGAAAGATGTGGCAATCAACTGTCCCAAAAGATCACCTGCAAACAGATAACGGATATCCTTCCGGTGAATGTCTCCCTTCTCCAAGGCCAAATCTGCTGCCTGCTTTTGCATGGCAGACTCTGCCTGCTCCCAGCTGTCTGAGCCGAACATAGGGTCCTGCTCCACTACATCGATAGCCTTCCCTAAAGGACCCTCTCCCTCCTTTTTCCCGGCCACGGACGCCATTCCCGTAATATAGGCCGGATGTTCAAACAACAAGCTTGCTTTTCCCTTCTGCATCTTCTCTGGCTCCTTTTTATTCCGCTTTTTTATTAATTTAACCATTTTCCCGATGCATATTCCCATGAATCCTCTGCATTTTTCTGGATATTTACACGGTTTCCCGGAATTTTCCAATCAAATGAAAGTAAAATCTTTCTAAAGCAAAAAAAGAAGCAGCAGCACCCAAACTATGCTCCTGCCTCTTTTTTATTCTTCAAAAAACTGTATTTCAAAAATGTCTTTCCACCTGAAACCGCTCCAGCTCGATTTCCTCCTGCTCACCGATTCCTGCCTTCTGCCTTGCTATGGCGATCTGCTCCTGAACGGTTTCCACCCCGTCTATGTTCGGCAGCAACAGCCCGCGGCCGTTTTCGTTGGATACAATGACCCCATATTTCTTTACATCCAGTTCCTCCCAGGATGCCGCCTTTTCCACCTTGCCCAGCACATCCACTGTGATCGTAAGCCGATCTAACTCCTCCGGCTCAATCGGGGAAAATCTGGGATCCCTGGAAGACGCGCTAACTGCGTTATAGATAATCTCTCTGGCCAGGGAACTTTCTGAGGGCTGTATGGTACCAATGCATCCACGAAGGCTCCCATTCTCCTTAATGGACACAAACACCCCGGCATTGGCCGAGTACATCTCATCAGGCAGCCCTTTCGGCACCTCCAATACCTCTTTTGTACGGGCATAATGGTCAATCGCTCTGCGGGCAAGACTCACATAATCATCCTGCCTCTCCACTTCCCTTTTTACCCGCTCCCTCTCCTTTTGCTCATACTTCTCCTTAAAATTTCTATCTGCATCCTCTCCCTGAACCAGATATTCGCAAATCCCATACCCTACTCCAAATGTCCCCTCATAAGACAGGCGTCTGGCTATCAGATCCCTTCTGTCCAAAGCTCCTGTCATCATGACAATGGCACGATGACCGCACTCTCCGGCCTTGTTGCACAGTTCCTCCGGAAACTCTAAAAGCTCCCCGAATGCTGCTCTCTCCAGCGCATACATGACCCGGCTGTCATATTCCGGCCCTTCCTTTTGGAATCCATACGGCCCTTCCGCCTTCAGCTTGTGAGACAGATCTCCGCTGGCTATCACCACAGCCTTTCTCCCGCATTGCGTTGCTGCCTCCTGTATACACTGGCCCAATTCATAATGCTTCATCAAAGACAAACCAGATAATCCAATCCGCACCAATCGATACTTTTTCCAGAACTGGTTCACAAAATAGAGCGGCACCATGGTTCCATGGTCAAGCTCTTTATCCACCTCTCCTTCTGTGCCTGCCGGCAATTTTCTCTCTGACGCTAATTTGCTGAGAAACTCTGTCAGCTCCTCGTCATAAGAAACCGTAAACCTGACCTGGCCTGCCTGAAATCTCTCAAAGTCTCCTTTGGCCATCTTCCCCGGAGAAATATGAAAATAATTGGCATACATCACCTGATGGGAGGAAATCATAATAATCGTCTCTGGCTGAAACTCGCGGATTCTGCGGCCAACCTCCTGATATGCCTCCAAAGTTTTCTGAATTGCCTTCTCCTGTCCCTTTCCAATCTCCGACACAATCAAGGGCGGATGCGGAACTACAAATGCTGCCTGAATCCCCATAACCCAATCTCCTTTTTCTCTAAACTCATGCCCCTTTGGCCTGTATTTCCCTAAGTGTTCTAAATGATATCATGTCACTGCCTGCCAAGGCGCTGACATGCGCATTCATCAGGATGTTTCCTTATTATATCATGGCAGATAAGGCAAAGCAAGGTATAAGTCCTGTTTACACTGCACATTCTATAACCATCGATTACGTTCAAGGACGCCCTGTGAACGTAAGTGCATATAGCCCATTTAAAATCGCCTGCAGCGACGGGATATATGTTACCATACTCCAAGGAGGAACCGAATATGTCATTACATGTAATGGATGAGGCTGACCGCTGCCTGCAGTGCAAAGTCCCTCAATGCCAAAAAGGATGTCCCATAAACACCAACATCCCCAAAGCCATCCGCCTTTTAAAAGAAAACCGCCTGGATGAAGCCGGCAGAATGCTGTTTGAAAACAATCCCCTTACCACGGTCTGCAGCCTGGTCTGCAATCACGAAAAACAATGTGAGGGACACTGTGTATTAGGAAAAAAGGGCACACCTGTACATTTCTCCACCATAGAAAACTACATTTCTTCCACCTACGCCAACAAAATGACAAAAGGTCCGGCAGCTTCCAACGGAATGAGGGTTGCTATCATAGGCTCCGGCCCCGCCGGAATCACTATTGCCATTATTCTTGCCCGGTACGGCTATCAAGTAACCATTTTTGAAGGCAAGGATAAAATCGGCGGCGTACTCCGCTACGGAATCCCGGAATTTCGTCTGCCCAAAAATGTACTGGATGACATCCAGTACCGTCATTTGGAAATGAAAGGCATCAAGATCCGCCCCAACACCACTATCGGCGGCGCCATCGGAATCGAAGACCTGTTTCGCGACGGCTATAAAGCCATCTTTATCGGAACCGGAGTGTGGAATCCCTATTCCCTTCACATAAAAGGTGAAACTTTTGGAAATGTACACTTTGGGATTCATTATTTGAATAATCCGGACAGCTATAAGCTGGGAGAAAAGGTGATCGTAATCGGAGCCGGAAACACAGCCATGGATGTGGCCAGAACTGCCGTCCGAAAAGGAGTACAGCATCTCACCTGCTTTTCCCTGACCAAAAAGCCGACAGCAAGTGATTATGAAATCAGCTATGCCAGGTTAGAGGGCGTACACTTTGAATACAGCAAAATGCCTGTGGAAATCAAAGATGAAGGTGTCATTTTTCGTGATGTACTGGAAGACGAAAAAGGAAACATCACCGAAATCTCCGGCTCTGACCGCCTTTATGAGTCAGACAGTGTCATCATCTCTATCAGCCAGGGGCCAAGAAACCGGATCGTCAGCACCACCCAAGGACTGAAAGTCAATGACAAAGGGCTTTTGGTTGCTGACGAGACCGGACATACATCAAGACCCGGGATCTTTGCCTCCGGCGATGTGGTAAACGGCGCCAGAACGGTGGTAGAGGCAGTGGCTCACAGCAAAATAGTGGCGGAATCCATGCACCAATATATGCAGAGCCTGCCAGTCAAATGATCAAAAAACCGGGATCTTCTCCATCCCGGTTTTTATCAAACGTTATTCCTGATTTCTAGTCCGTCAGCCGCCGGTTCAGCTCCCTTACTCCCGCCAGGCAGGACAGCTCATTCCCATCAAGATCATAAATCTGTCCATCCTGGACAAAATTATACACATTGATATTGTCCAGGTACACATCGCCATCCGCGCGAAACCGTACCTGCCTGTACTCGGCGCTTCCAAAATTCAAATCATACTGGCCTTTTCCGTCCACCATTACTTCCTGTGTCTCACTTCCCAGGATTATGGACAATTTCACGGGCCTGTCACTGTCTGCCGTAAACCGCACATGATTCTCAAACTTCTGCTTAACAGAGATCCTGTGTCCCACATCCTGAGCAATACTTCCTCCGCCCTGAATCCATGCCTGATTACTTCCATCCCGCTGTACAATCCTTACCCCTCTGGTATCCCATCCCTGATCCCCTAAGGCAAACTGACTGTTAAAAACAGCATTGTTGGCATAATTGCGGTAACTCCACACCGCATAGCCGTTGGTGTAGGTACGCAAAATCTCCGAAATCCCTATAAGATAAGCATTTCTTTCCTCCACTGCAAGGCGGGCATTGTGCTCAAATCCAGGCGTTTCGTCCATATAGAGAAGCTGATCAATAAAAATCGGCTTTCCTCCATTGTGCTCCTTTACCTTCTTTAACTGCTGCTCCATCATGGACACTGCATCTGCCGCTGTGATCACGCGGTTAAAATCCTGCCCCATGGTAACACTGTACATCAGCGCTGTGTAAGGGGCATCCCCGCATGGAAAGGTCTGATAATGAGCGGCTCCTACCTTGCCTCCCCCTATCCCCTCCACCGGGTCTACATCCAGACGCACCTCCATGGATAGCTCCGGAAACACCTGCTGGGTATCTTGAAGCAGCTTCATCAAAAAATCATCATAATATTCATAAAACAGCTTATATGCCGGACTGTCCCGCTTCGGAATGCCAACCTGTCCAAAGCCTTTTAAGGGCCTTTCCGGCGAAAAATACTCATTCACCTGTTCTAATGTGTAATGCTCCTCTAAATACCTCTGAAAGCCAATCCTTCTTGCTTCATCAATCCCGGCCCGTTCAGAAGGAAACAAGCCCGGAGCATCTTCCATATAATTCCAAAAATCCTCCCATGCCAAAAAGCCGCCATAAAAATTCTCGTAGCCTGACACTGCATGATACAGTTTTTCTGCATAGTCAAGCCACATGGCCCGGGTCTTCTCATCTCCTAAAAGCTTCCGGTAGCGGATCTGAGGAATCTCTCCCCCGCAGTGATCCCAGGTATATCCCACTCTCAAAGATACCCATAATCCCTGATCTCTTGCTGCTCTCATAATCCGATCCAGCTTATCAAAGGCATAATCACTGTATTGAACCGGATCTGTATCCGGCTGAAACTCCCGCCATGGCACTGCCAGTATAATGCTGTTAAAGCCATCCGCAGCAATCTGAGCCAGTTCTTCCTCCATGTGATCACTTTCTGAGTTCCAGAAATTCATCACCCAGGCATCTGATACATAAGTTACAGACTTTAACTGCTTCGGCGGCGTATCCTCCACACTCCCATAAGACAAAAATCCTGCTGCGAGCGCCATACATCCTGCTGCAAACACACACCGTTTCCAATGAAATCCTTTTTTCATAAGTATCTCCAAAATCAGCAATCCCCATTATCCAATCCGATTGCTTTTTCGATGTAAGACAAAAACAAAAATGTCTCTCTTACATCCCAAAAAGGAAGCTGGAATAAATGAGACATTTTTGTTTATCATTGATAGTTGCTGCTATTTTTCTTTAATTTAGTGGGTCTCTCCATACCACAAATAGTGGAGCAGATACATTACAATACCACAAATAATGGAGCTGAGGGGAATCGAACCCCTGTCCGAAAACCAATCCCCTGTTCTTCTACTATCATAGCCTGTTCTTTCACATTCCCTCCGCCCTGCGGAAACAAGCATCCTCAGGGCTTTAGTAGCTTCATCATACGCCCGTATACGCAAAGCTTAATATACGTCGTTTCTCACAAAGTCGATGCCAGATTCTTAATGTGTGAGTGCACTAAGGCTGACAGCAGCAATTAAGCTGCGTATGCTAAATTATCTTCAGCGTTTAAATTTAATTTTGCCGTTTAACGCACCGCATGCGGATAGCTTCACCAGCTTCATGACCCCCGTCGAAACCAGTACAACCCCTTACTGGATCACCGCGACTCATTCGGTAGTTTTCATTGTAACATCCCTAAATGTATTTGTCAACTATCTAAGAAACATCAAAACTTTGGAAATTTTTCCAAAATTTAAAGAATCTTCCGAATCCATCCTTCCGGAGCTTCTATGGTTCCCATTTGGATTCCGGTAAGAGTATCATAAAGCTTCTTTGTGATCTCTCCCATCTCCTCCATACCGCTTTCAAAACAGATCTCCTTGCCATGATCCACAATCTTTCCTACCGGAGAAATCACTGCCGCCGTACCGCACAGCCCACACTCGGCAAAATCAGAAAGCTCTGAAATCTTTACCTTTCTCTGTGTCACCTTCAGTCCCAGGTAATGCTCCGCCACATACACAAGAGAACGTCTGGTAATGGAAGGAAGGATGGAATCGGAAGCCGGCGTCACAACTTCATGATCCCTGGTCACAAACAGGAAATTGGCGCCGCCTGTCTCCTCCACATAAGTCCTGGTAGCAGAATCCGGAAACAGGTTCTCGTCATAGCCTCTCATATGGGCCATCTCCGAAGCATGCAGGCTCATGGCATAATTCAGCCCTGCCTTGATATGGCCGGTGCCGTGAGGCGCCGCCCGATCAAAATCTGATACACAAAGGGTAAGCGGCTTTACTCCCCCCTTAAAATATGGTCCCACCGGCGTTCCAAACAAACGGAATTGATATTCCGAAGAAGGCTTCACCCCAATCACCGGCCCTGTAGCAAACATGTAGGGGCGCAGATACAAAGTAGCTCCGCTTCCATATGGAGGAACCCAGGCTGCATTGGCAGCCACTACCTGATCCACTGCCTCCAGAAACCGCTCCTTGGGAAAAATCGGCATCTCCAGCCATGCCGCAGACCCCATCATCCGCTCTGCGTTCAGATCCGGACGAAAGGTGACAATGCTTCCGTCTGCCGTTGTATATGCCTTCAGACCTTCAAAACACTCCTGACAGTACTGTAAAATCCCTGCACACTCATTCAATACTACTGTGGAATCCTCTGTCAGCTCTCCTGCATCCCATTTTCCATTTTTAAAGTTAGACACATAACGCTTATCTGTGGTCATGTAGGTAAAGCCAATATTGCTCCAATCCAGATTTTTCTTTTCCATATAACTGCCTCCGTTCCGGTGTCTCCATTTGTATTTTTCTATCTCTAAAAGGAAAAATCCTCATATTGGAAATTATTATAATCTTATTGCAGGAGAAAATCAATAACTCTTTTGGGACAAATGGAAATTTAAAAAAGAGCTGCACATCCAAATCTATGCAGCCCTTTTTCTCCTCCCACACTCTACACCCGCAGTCTCTCAATATGTATCCCCAAATGTCCCACCGCCTCCTTCGGCACAGTTTTATTAAGCTCCTCTCCCAATCTGGCACAGATCTTTTCTGCCAGCTTATAGGACTGAGGGAAATTAGTCCGTGCATATTCATCCATATCCAAGGTAATGGGTTCTCCGTCCCGGATGCGGGCCACCAGATAACGGAGATGGGCCATAAATCTCTCAAACATAAAGGAATGGGGATCCAGCTTAATCTCAAGGCCATCCTCAATCATGGATGCCGCCATTCTGAGAACAGAAATTGTCTGAATGGAATCCTCCAGCTTCTCGTCCATCCGCCCTGCCTGGATATGCAGGGCAATATACCCCACCTCATCCTCACAGAGCAGACAGCCAAAAGACTCCTGTATCATATCCCGGCCTTTTAATGCAATCCGGTATTCCTCCGGATAGAGGACGCGGATGTCCCCATGGAAAGGATTCTTCAGCAGGATTCCGCTCTGCATTCGTTCCACAGCCACTGCAATATGGTCTGCCAGGGGAATCAGAATATTAGGATTCAGCTCCCCCAGCTCATTCTTGGCCAGCTCCACAACCTTTCCTGCCAGCTCAAGAAACTTTGGATTCATGCCGCTTATTACCTGTCTGCCGGTTCTTCTTTTTTCTTCCCTGTCAACGATTGCATAACGCTTGGTATTTTCATCCCGCTCAAAACGCTCATTTACCCGTTTTCCAAAGCCAATGCCGCTCCCCAGCAAAATCGCTTCTTCCTGCCGCTTCATATCGTAAACCAGCACGCCGTTGTTGTTCAGCACCTTTATCACGCGATACATCCGCAATCCCCCATTTAATGTTTCTTCGTCCGTATTTTTATTTCAATCGTACTCCCCGCATTTTCCATGCTTTTCTGATCTCTTTACTACAAACCTCCAAAGCCTTATACCCCGATCAAGTCCGCCGCATGATCCAAAGCCTTGATCTCCTTCTCCTCCGGCACCTCCACAGAAGCTCCCTCCGGCAAAGCCGTATAGATCACCATACATGCCTCTGAGACTGCATTCGCTTTCACATACTCCAGATCAAACTGCATCAGCTTTTGGCCGCGCTTCACATGATCTCCGTCCTTTACAAGAGGCTCAAAGCCCTTGCCCTCCAGTTTCACTGTATCAACGCCGATATGCAGCATGAACTCTGTGCCGTCTGCTGTCTTTAAGCCCACTGCATGGCCGGTTGGGAATACAAATGCCACATCCAGATCACAAGGCGCAAGCACCTCACCGTTTGTCGGCATTACCATAAACCCGTCCCCAATCATTTTCTGGGCAAAAGTCACATCCGGTGCATGTTCAATGGACTCTACCTTTCCGTTAAAGGGGCTGTAAAGAGGGACACGCTTACCAGAATCTGCCTTTTTCCCGCTGCTGCCCTTATCCCTGCCTGCCTCTGCTGCGTTAGCAGAAGTATCCGGATTTTCTGCTTCCTTGTTCTCCTCCTCATGGTACTCTACATCCGGTGCAGTTGCCATATAGGATACTAAGTCTGCCTTGATGTTGGGAACTGTCGGTCCATAGATTACCTGAATCCCCTGTCCTTTTTTGATCACGCCTGCTGCCCCGGTCTTTTTTAAGATCCCTTCGCTGACCAGTTCCGGCTTGCTGACCGTACATCTGAGACGAGTAATGCAGCAGTCCACATCTACCACATTCTTCTTGCCGCCAAGGCCGTTTAAGATCATCTGGGAACGCTCATCCACTGCTCCCTGACCTTCAGCGCCGCCCTGCTTCTTTGCGTTCACATCACTTCTCCGGTACAGCTTTACCTCCTCGCTGTCATCCCGTCCCGGAGTCTTTAAGTCAAACTTTAAGATCAGGAACCTAAACAAGAAGAAGTATACAGCAAAATATGCCACTCCCACCACAGGAATCCAATACCAGCTCGTCTTGGCTGCCCCCGGCAGAATGCCAAACATCACCAGGTCAATAATACCGCCGGAAAAGGTCATGCCTACGCCTACATTTAAAATGTGCATCAGCATATAGGCTGCTCCTGCCAGCACACTGTGAACCCCATACAAAAACGGAGCCACAAAGATAAAGGTAAACTCCAAAGGCTCTGTAATTCCCGTCAGCATAGCTGTGAGAGCTGCTGATGCCAAAAGACTTCCGGCTGCCTGCTTTTTCTCAGGCTTTGACACCTGATACATGGCAAGAGCTGCCCCTGGCAGTCCAAAAATCATAAACGGGAACTTTCCTGTCATAAACCGGGTTCCCGGATTCACGCTGAAATGAGCGATCTCTCCCATATGTCCCAACTGAGCAAAGAAAATATTCTGTGCCCCATAGACCATCTGTCCTGCCACCTCAAGCTGGCCTCCCACAGCAGTCTGCCAGAAAGGCATATAGAACACATGATGAAGTCCAAAAGGAATCAGGGCCCTCTCAATTATTCCATAAATCCAGGTTCCCACATAGCCGGAACTGTTGACTAATGCTCCTAAGCCATAGATTCCATTCTGAATCACCGGCCAGATAAAATACATCAAAATCCCCACAAAAATATACGCCACACTGCAGACAATGGGCACAAAGCGGGTTCCGCCAAAGAAAGAAAGTACCTGCGGAAGCTGGATTTTATAATACTTATTGTGTAATGCTGCCACACCCAGTCCAACAATCACACCGCCGAATACTCCCATCTGCAAAGAAGATATTCCCAAAACCTTGGTCACAGAGCCATCCAGCATTCCCACTGTCTGCTCCACAGAACCGACCACACCTGCTAAGGCATTTCCTGCAGCATCCATCATCTCAGGAGCTGTCACCAGTTTACCGGAAAGCACCAACAGAGCGTGAATCGCCGTATGCATGATAAAAAATGCAATCACGCTGGCAAGAGCCGCCACTTCCTTTTCCTGTTTTGCCATGCCTACTGCCACACCAATGGCAAACAGCAAAGGAAGATTCTCAAACACCACATTACCGCAGCTGTTCAGAATGTTGAGAAAACCATTTAACAATGTTCCGGGTCCTAAAATCGCTTCCAGATGGTAAGCGCTGATCATGGTTGCGTTGGTAAAGGAACCGCCGATTCCCAGCAGAAGGCCTGCCACGGGAAGGATTGCAATCGGAAGCATAAAGGAACGTCCGACCCGCTGTAATACGCCAAAAATCTTGTCTTTCATTTCTTTTCCCTGCTTTCTTTTCAGTTTGTGCGGGCAACCACTGCCCTTATACGGCAAAAAGGCATAAACTCCCCCCTTTCCAACACTATCTGTCCGTATATGGGTAGTTTATGCCTGATAGTACTTTCTTATCAGTAACACACTAAATTGAGTATAGAAGAAAATGAAGATTTTGTCAATGACAAAAAATTCTCTATTATCCTCTGTTTATCCTTCTGCTCTGCCTTCTCCGAACACCTGTATTGCCGCTTCTTCTTCAAACTGTCTGGAATACAAGTCATAATAATATCCTCCTTGGCTGAGAAGCTCCTCATGACTTCCCTGCTCGATGATTCTGCCGTTCTTTACCACCAGAATCAAATCCGCCTGCCGGATTGTGGACAGCCGGTGGGCAATCACAAAAGACGTATGCCCTTTCAGCACATGGCCGATTGCCTTTTGAATCAGCTGCTCTGTCTCCGTGTCAATGGAAGACGTGGCCTCATCCAGCACAAAAATCGCCGGATTTGCCAGAATAGCCCTTGCAAATGAGATCAACTGCTTTTCCCCCACCGACAGCCTGCCTCCGCTCTCTCCCACATTGCTCTCATAGCCATGCTCTAACCGGGCTGCCACTGCATCTGCCAAAACCTGCCTGGCCGCCTCCTCCACTTCCTGATCCGAGGCATCCAGACGGCCATACCGGATATTTTCCCGCACAGTTCCGGAGAACAGATGGGGGCTTTGCAGCACATAGCCGATCTGGCTGTGAAGCCATAGCTGGGATCGTTCCCGATAATCCACCCCGTCAATCAGAATCCTTCCCTCTGTGGGCTCAAAAAACCGCCCCATCAGGTTCACCAAGGTAGACTTGCCTGCTCCTGTCTCACCCACAATCGCCACATTCATACCTGCAGGTACATGAAGATTAAAATGCTCCAGCACATATTCCTTGCCGTCCGGATACCGGAACGACACATCCTCAAACACCACGTCTCCCTGGATCCGTTCCCAGTTCTCCTTCTTTGGCGAAAAAGCGTCACCATATTTTTCCGCCGCTTCCTCGCTGTCCTGCACATTAGGCTTTTGTTCCAGCAGATCCATGACCCGCTCAATATTAGCCTGACAGGAAATCATTTCCGAAAGCAGCTTAGCAAGCTGCTGAATCGGCTCAAAAATAATCACAGCATAGGAAATAAACACCGACAGGGTTCCCAACTGCATGATCTCTTTCTGCACCATCCCGCCGCCACGAACCAGCACAATCGCAGATGCAACAGAGCTGAAAAGAAGAATCACCGGAATATAGACCGCATTCAGCCTGGCCGAACGGCTGGCTGCCCTGTGCATCTGAGATGTTGTCTCAAAAAACGCCTGGTCATTGTCCGGTTCAATCCCCATGCTTTTTGATGTCCTGACGCCTGTGATCCCCTCATTGTAGGCGCTGGTAATCTGAGAATTGAGCTTGCGCACCTTACGGTTCCAGTGAAGGATCCGATTCTGAAAATACACGGTCAGCAAGGCAATACACGGGACAATCATTAAAATAATAAGGGCCAGCCCTGCATCCAAAAGAAACATGATCACAAACACACTGGCCACATAAAGAAGCGCCCAGAACATATCCACCAATCCCCAGGCAATCATGGAGGCTATCCGCAGTGTATCGCTCATCACCCTGGCATGAATATATCCCACCGGCGTAGTGTTGTAATAGGAAAAGGACAGGGTCTGCAAATGCTGAAACTGCGCCCACTTTAAGTCCCGTCCCACATTCATCTCAATGGTGGTGGCCGCATGTACGGAAAAATACACACTGGCTGTCTGCGCTCCGATCATCAGCACATATACCAGTCCAAAAGGCCAAAGCCCGTCTAAGGTATCCTGTGTGATAAAATGGTCAATGGCATAGCTCTGGAACAAAGGCGTCAGCACATCCACTGCTGCCAGAAAAATATTCAGTCCCATGGTAATCAGAAAATATCGTCTGTAAGGCTTAAAAAAGGGCAGCAGTTTTGCCCAAACCTGAAAGCTGAAGGGTTTGTTATATTCCTGTTCCTCATATGCTGCCATTGTGCACCTCCTCTGCTGTTTTGGAAATCATGGATCCGCAAAAGCCAGGATGTCTTTCCTGTCATCTGCTCCCATCTGAATTTCATAAATCCTCTGATAAATCCCCTGATTCTGAATCAGCTCCTCATGGGTTCCCATTTCTTCCACACGGCCATGATTTAATACCAAGATCTTATCTGCTCCCATTAAGGTTGTAATCCGATGGGAAATCAGAATCACCGTGGCTTTCTGCATCCGATCCTTTAATGCCATCCGTATTTTAAAATCCGTCTCCCCATCCACCGCCGAAAGAGAATCATCAAACACCATCACCGGCGCCTTTTTAAGCAGCATCCTGGCTATGGCCACCCGCTGACGCTGGCCGCCGGATAAGGTAACGCCCCTCTCCCCTACCAGAGTGTCATAACCATCTGCAAAATCCATAATCGCCTCATCCACACAGGCAGTCTGTGCTGCCTTCCGGATATCTTCCAGGGACGCACCTGAAGCTGAGGCAGCAATGTTCTCACGGATGGATTTAGAATACAGAAATGGTTCCTGAAGCACCATTCCCACATTCCGGCGGATCCATTCCAAAGGCAGACTGCGAATATCGATTCCCCCGATGGTAATGCTTCCCTCATAGTCTGTTGGAAAGCATTCCGCGCTGCTGTCTTTCCCATAGGCTATGTTGTCAGAACCTGAACATTCTGTGTTTTTCTCTGTATCCAACTCATATAAACGTGTCAAGAGCTGTACAATCGTAGACTTCCCGCTTCCGGTGCCTCCCAAAATACCAAAAACCTGGCCCTGAGGAATGGAAAAGGACACATCTTCCAACACCTTTTTCCCCTGCTCATAAGCAAAGGACACATGCGAAAAGGCAATATCCATGCTCATTGGAAGCTGCCTTTTCTCTCCTTTCTTCTGATACGGCTCCTCTTTTCCTTGAATAATATATCCCACACGTTCAAAGGACACTCCTGCCTTACTCATATCAGAAAGGATTCTTCCCAGCCCCCGGACCGGCCAAACCAGCACCGTATTATAAGAAGCAAAAGCCACAAATTCCCCCACAGACATATTTCCGTGGACTGCCTCTGCCGCCCCCATAACAATCACTGCCACCACCTGCAAACCTGTTATCAGATCCCCTACTCCCCAATAAAGCCCGGATAAGGATCCTAAACGAATCCACATTTTGGCAAAAGCCTCATTTTTCTCCTGAAACCGGTCCATCTCAAACCGTTCCCGCCCAAAAGCCCTCACCACCCTTACACCGGTAGCATTCTCCTGTACAACAGTGGACAATTCTCCTTCTGCCTCATCTGCCTTTATAAAACGTTTGGCAATGAGATGATAAAAAAATGCTGAGTACCCTGCCACAACCGGCATAAACAACAGCACCATTACTGCCAGCCTTCTGTTCATTGACAGCATCATGGCAAAAGAGATTCCTACCAGAAATATGGTCCGAAACACCTCCAAAAGCTGCGTAACCACAAAGCTGCGGATCACCTCCACATCAGAAGTGCACCGCTGGATAATATCCCCAGTCTGATTCTTGTCGTGCCAGCTCATGGGAAGCCTCTGCACATGGGCAAACAAAGAATCCCTCATATTCTTGGCAAAATTCTCCCCTGCCCGGGCTGTACATGTCCGGCTCACAAACATGGATAATCCTGACAAAGCAGCTATGCCTACAATAGCCAGAGACAAAATCCAAAGATGATCCCGCAGATATTCATGCCCTCCTCCCAGCACCTGATCAATGCTGAAACGGAAAATCTGCGGCGTAACTGCGTTCAGGCCGGTGGTTATGAGGGAAGCAAAAATTGCACATAAAAAATATCTTTTTGAACCATGGAAAAATTTTAAAATTAATTGGATATTATTCACAAATTTTTTTCTCCTGATTATTCAGTATATTCTGCAGCAAAGCTTTTTGGAACCTTTTTCTTCTCTTTTATGTTCATTCCTTCTTTAATTTTCCCATGTTTTCTCCTCGCTTCATTTCCTTTCATTCTTCTCTCAAGGCAGAAATAAGGGAATCCTTATAATAAAAGATTCCCTCTAAAAACTATAATGCGGAAAGGTATATACCCACCCAATCCATGGTGTTAATTCTGTTGGTGAATATCATCCTTATCAGCAAATGTAATCTCCATTTACAAGATATGATACTCCCTATATAATTCCTGACGATATACTTTATCCGCTCCAATCCGTCTAATGGCATCATACCGTTTCTCCTGCAGCAGCTTCTGGGTCAGCAGTGCATATCTGTTTTCCCCCTGCTCAATCCCCTGCTCAATCCCCTGCTCAATCCCTTGCTCAAGTCCTTCTATTCTTCCCTTCTCAATATTCTCCTGGTCACGCATCAGCAACGTCATATATTCCCGCCTCCATTCTCGGTTTTTCTTGGCTCTGTTCACTTCCTCGTCCAGCTTCCTTACCAGGGCGCTGTCACTTTGCCTTCCTCCCACATAATCTAAAAATGCCTTCAGGCCGCTGTCTATGTCCTCTTTCGTCCCTTCCGTATTGAGAAACATTTTAATGGCTTCATCCCCCAGCACAATCACATGGTTCTCCCGGCACCGATTCTCAAAAGTGTAGCGGTGCCTCCCTTCCCCAAATAAATCAAAGGTACAGATAAAGATCACATAGCTTTTCTTTAAGTTCCAGTAGGGTTCCCCCTTATCCAACTCCTGCAAATCGATCATGCTCCCATAATAACGGCTTCTCTTGGGGAATTCCTTCGTATCAATCGACTGCATCTCCACGTTGTAGACAGCCCCCTCGTCATCCTTCACATAGAGGTCAAGCCTCACGCTCCTGGCATCCTTGTCCTCATCTATGGTCTTTTGCCGTTCCGGGTATTCGATCTTTTGGATAGCAATCCCCAGGATGGTCTCCAAAGTCTCCTTGCATAATTCCGGGTTGCCCATGACCTTCCCAAACAGGAAATCATTGGAAAGCCCCAGTTCCTCCCACTCTGTTTTTTTATTTCCCATATTTTCTCCCTATGTTGTTCCTTTTTTCATTATAGCATGATTTTATCTTTTTGCAAATAATCCTATTGTCTCTTGTCTGCTTATTTATCACGATCCTTTACTGCTCACACCTAATGGCTAACCACTCCGCTGAGTTTTACAATGCCATTGCCGCAGGAATTAGCAGCAGGCAATCCCCGTTGCAGTAAGGCTGCGGTACACGACCAAAAGAAGCCTGGCCAGCCCTTTTAGCCGCCACACGGCAAAAAGCCCCAAAACCTTGTAAAATAAAGGTTCCAGGGGCTTTTCTATACCTGCACAAAACGACGCGAATGTTGAACTGCTATAGTTCAACATTCGCGCCGTAGACTGCGGGAGATGGGACTTGAACCCACACGACCATACAGCCACTAGATCCTTAGTCTAGCCTGTCTGCCAATTCCAGCACTCCCGCGAACTCAGATAGTATAGCATAATTTTCCGATTATGGCAACTACTTTTTTCAAATATAACCATAAAATATAAAAATCACATACAAAGTGAAGATACTTTAAAGCAGACAGCATCTTCACTCTGCAGCTCATACCGAAAGCCTGTCTTTCTTACGCTACTTTGCTCTTAGCCAGCTCAGCCAGCTTTGCAAATCCTTCTGCGTCGTTGATCGCCATGTCAGACAGAACCTTCCGGTTCATCTCCACGCCTGCCAGCTTTAAGCCATACATAAACCGGCTGTAAGACAATCCATTGATTCTGGCTGCTGCATTGATACGGGCAATCCAGAGCTGACGGAACTGCCTCTTTCTCTGCTTCCGGCCTGCATAGGAGCTGGTCAATGCTCTCATTACAGACTGCTTTGCAACTCTATACTGTTTGGAACGGGCGCCTCTGTAGCCCTTTGCCAGCTTCAGAACTCTATTGTGCTTTTTCTTTGCGTTCAAACCGCCTTTAATTCTTGCCATCGATTCTTCCTCCTTTTCTCACGCCTTACAGGTACGGCAAAATCTTCTTCATCACTTTTGCATTCGTAGCGTCCGTAACAATATCTTTGCGAAGATTTCTTTTCCTCTTGGTGGACTTCTTTGTCAGGATATGAGACTTATATGCTTTACTCCTTACCAGCTTGCCAGTACCGGTTTTCTTAAAACGCTTTGCAGCCGCTTTACTTGTCTTTAACTTAGGCATGATATTTCCTCCTTAATCTTCACTTTCCGTTTACTTTTTTGCAGACAAAAACATAACCATGCTTCTTCCTTCAACCTTGGACGGCTTATCGACAACCGCAATATCCTTTAGATTCTCCGCGAAATCATCCAGGATATATCGGGACTTGGACATGTGCGCCATCTCACGGCCCCGAAAGCGAAGTGTGACCTTGACCTTATCGCCTTTCTCCAGGAACTTCCGCGCTGCGCCCATCTTGGTGTTTAAATCATTGGTATCAATGTTAGGGGACAGCCTTACTTCCTTGATCTCGATCACCTTTTGTTTTTTCTTGGCTTCTTTTTCTTTTCTCGCCAGCTCATAACGGTACTTGCCGTAATCAATGATCTTACAAACCGGCGGCTTTGCCGTCGGCGCAATCTTGACCAGATCCAGCTCTGCTTCCAAAGCCAGCTTAAATGCTTCCTTGGCAGACATAATGCCAAGCTGCTGCCCGTCCTCGCCAATCAACCGAACTTCCTTATCTCTGATCTGTTCGTTAATCATTAAATCGCTAATTGTCGTACACCTCCATTTTTTGATAAACATGGCCTGCTTTTCTGCACAAAAAAAGTAGATAGAATCATTCTATCCACCCTCTAAAACCACTCCAAGCGCACAAACGCCGATTAATCGTGTTCTCGATTATGAACCCAGGTCACTGCCTCGTGCCAGGGTGAGGTGGATACCTACTTTCCTGTATGCTGTTTTCACAGCCTTTCATAACTATACTATCCCAGGCAGAAAATGTCAAGGACTTTTTCCTAATTCTGATTTTCAGCTTTCTCATCTTCCCGCTTTAAAGCCTCTAACCCCAGCCGGATCAGCTCTACGGTAGCCTCTGACCGTGTCTGAAACCGCTTCTCAAACCGAAAATCTTCAATCTTTCTAAATAAATCTTCATCCACAGAAACCGTATAACGCGGCCTGCTCGTTGCCATAATGATCACCTCATCTGCTATTATACATGAGTGAATCAGAGATGTAAAGATGCTAAATTATTTAATCTTATCTCTTGACAGTGATTCAGTGAACCACTATAATTGTTTTAACAGGTTCAGTGAATCACCACAAATATAAACGAGAGGAGGTACTTGAATGGCTGCAACCTACAGACGGTTTACCATATCCGTTTCTCCAGGCATGAACGAGGATCTGATTTGGGCAAAAGAAGGGAAATACCGCAACACCACGCAGAATGAGATGTTTCGCCAGCTGATTCTGAAAGGATTAGATTCGCTTCAAGGAGAGCCTGCGGCGCTTTCATGCCGTCATGAACAGACTGCATAGGGATTATGTATGGCAGAAAAGGGTTTCATTACTGTTCACAGAAGCTCTGTGAACAGAACCAAAGCATATGCCCATTTAAAATCGCCTGCGGCGACAGGGCATATGCTTTGGTTCTAACGGCAGCAGCCAAAAAGCCCAGGGACCTTCTGTTATTTGTGATTCCATCTATGGGCTGATGAAAGGATATAACCGGTTTACTGAACTTTGGATATTGATTCATTGCCGAAGTGAATTTTAGGAGGAACTCGTATGAAAAAAAATTTTAAGCATTATAAACAGGCTTTAAGCGCTGTCCTGATATCCATGATGGTGCTGCAGCCCATAAGCTCACTGCCTTCTGCATGGGCAACCGAATATGACCCTGAGGCTGTTTTTGACATTGAAGATGAAGACTCATGGTTTTATGAGGATGAAGACGACGAAAACATTTATTCCCGCGCCACAATTTCAACAAATTCTAATGCAGGGAAATGGGGCGTAACCGGATTTACCCTCAGCGCAGAAGGCACTGCAGAGGCCGGCAAAAGCTATACCATAACCGGAACCATTACTGCGGCTAACCCGGCATCTCCCAGCAATGCGGGCTGGACCTCCTGGGCATCTGCATCCAATGCCTCCGGTCCGGAAGATGCTCTCAGCAAAGCAAATATCTCTGTCAACAGTAATGGCTTGTTCGCCAATGACAGCAACCTTAAAAAAACCTTAAGCGGCAGCGGGTATACTTCCCTTACCATTACCGGGACAACCGCCGCCGAGCTGACCAAATCCCAGTACACTGTGACTGTCACCATGTTTGGTGTTGATGAAACGGTTACAGTGACTGCAAAAGCTACCTCCCCGGAGGATCCAAAAGATCCGGAGGAAAGCAAGGTCACAGGTTCCTTTGATCCTTCCAGCCTGGTTCTTTTACCTGGAGAGGAAGGCAAATCCACATTAACCGTTAAGAGTACCACAGCATCTCCGTCTAATGCCGACATCGTAAAAGCGATTACATACAAATCAAGCAATGGAAACGTGGCGGCTGTGTCAGGCAATGGGACAAATGTGGCTGTGATAACGGCAAAAGAGCTTGCAGAGGGAAGCATCTCTGCAGCGGCAACCATTTCTGCAGTATATGGCGGTAAAGAAATCGCCTCCCTGAAAGTAGAAGTCAAGAAAGAAACAGAAGAAGAAATAAAGGTAGAATCTGCCGAGGTAAATACCGACGGCGCAAAACCAGATTACGGAAACGCACCGGATGAAGCAAAAGATACCATGAAAGCCGGGTATAATTCTGCCGTCAAAGATATTGCCGGAAATAAAGCAGTTTCAGAAAAAGCACCTGACTTAAAGCCCGGCAGCCGCGGCTGGGGCTTTTATGGAGTTCCTGCCGGGGGCATCGTTTATCCTGTGCAGACATTAGGAACCATCAACATGGGTTATTATCAGAAGGCAAACGGAACATACCAGACATTTGTGGAAAAGGTACACTTTGACATTGATTTGTATTGGAAATCTCCGGATAGCGATGATGCCACAAAATTAGAGAATGTAAAAGACGGAAGCTTTACCTTCAGGATTCCCGTGCCCTCCAATATACGTGAGGGAATGAACTATGCAAAGGTGACCCATAAAGGCGAGGTCATGAAAGATTACCCCGTCATCCACAAAACCGGAAACGGTTGGTTTATCGAAGTAACGGTAACTCATTTCAGCCCCTTTGAACTTGAATTTGTTGCCAATAAGCCTTCCGGCAGTCTTCCTGGCAGCGGCGGTGGCAGTACCGGAGGCGGTGGAGGCGGCGGCGGAAGCCGGTCTGTTTCCAGTTCCATCCCCAACCTGTCCGGTCAATGGGTTTTAGATGCCAATCAGAGATGGTGGTTCTCTCTTACCGGAGGCGGTTATCCGGCCAACACCTGGGGACGAATCAACAACAAATGGTATTATTTTGATGCATCCGGCTACATGATGATCGGATGGCTCAAGCTGGCCGATACATGGTATTTCCTGCAGCCGTCCGGCGACATGGTGGAAAATGACTGGGTACTCTACAATAACCAGTGGTATTTCCTGGAAGCTAACGGCGCCATGGCTGCCAATAAGTGGATTTCCTATAAAAACAACTGGTATTACTTTAATGCCAACGGAGATATGGCTGTCAGCACAATCACCCCTGACGGATATATGGTTGATGCAAACGGCATTTGGATCCAATAACCGTCTCTGTACGAAAATCTAAAGAACCTGATCAAAAACCAATACTTCGGCAAAAAAGGCGGCTGCAGTAAAATGCAGCCGTTCCTTTTTCTGACTCCATATCCGTTTCCCCACAACTTTATGTATCCTTACATTCCACCCATATCATCCGGGCCGTATCATCGCCCTGCACAACCTCTGACCACCGCACTCCGCTGGCCCGGTCAGACAAAATCATCCCTGCCTCCATCAGCTCATCTCCAAAACAGCGGTAATCCCGGTCACTGATTGTATACTCCCACTCCGGGCAAAGCCCTGCCAGACGCAGCCTGTCATACCCGCGGTTCACCGGCTGCCTGCAGCGGAACACTGCCACCAGCGCTCGTTTTCTGTCCTCGGAAACTACCATCCAGGCAGCTTCATTTTCCTCAAACGGACTCCGAAGACGGTAAAAGATCCCTGTGTGCAGGAATTTCCGGTTTTCCTTCACAAAACGCACCTGTTCTTTCACCTGCTCCTGTTCTTCTTCTGTCAAGAGCTTCAGATCCATCTCATACCCAAAAGCCCCGAAATAAGCACAAACAGCCCTTGTATTTAACGGCACGCTCCGAAAGGTCTGATGATTGGGAACTGCCGACACATGGTTCCCCATGCTGCTGATAGGATAAACATAAGAGGTGCCGTATTGAATCTTCACCCTCTCCGCTCCGTCCGTGTCATCAGACAGCCATCCCTGAGGCGCATAATAAAGGATACCTGGATCAAAACGCCCTCCCCCGCTGGCACAAGACTCAAAAAGAATCTGGGGAAAATCCTTCGTCAGCCGGTCATACAGCCGGTAAATACCCAGAATCTGACGATGATACACCGTGCCCTGATGTTCCCGGCCCTTTCCCGCGGAAAACAAGTCGGAAATACTCCGATTCATATCCCACTTTACATAGGAAATCGGGCTGTCTCTTAAAATATCCTCCATCTTATCTCCAATGTATTCCACCACCTCATCCTTGGAGAAATCCAGCACATACTGGTGCCTGCCCATACAGATCTCCCGTTCACTGCTTCCTAAAATCCAGTCCGGATGAGCCTTATAAAGCTCGCTCCTCCGGCTGACCATCTCCGGCTCAAACCACAGCCCGAACTGCATCCCCAGCTCTGTCACGGACCGGGCAATCCCCCTGATCCCATGGGGAAGCTTTTCCGGATTCGGCGTCCAGTCTCCCAGAGACGATGTGTCGTCATCCCGCTTCCCAAACCATCCGTCGTCCAGCACAAACAGCTCAATTCCCAGCTCCTTTGCCTTTTTTGCTATTCCGTAAATGGTCTGCTCGTCAAATTTCATATAGGTAGCTTCCCAGTTGTTCACCAA
This sequence comes from uncultured Lachnospiraceae bacterium, assembly GCA_910586205.1. Taxonomy (GTDB): domain Bacteria; phylum Bacillota; class Clostridia; order Lachnospirales; family Lachnospiraceae; genus Brotaphodocola. The sequence continues at coordinate 111,815 of CAJUGD010000007.1, forward strand.
GATGGGCCTCTCTCTGTCTCTCCAGTATCCCCGGGCCAGCCTGGTGCGGTACAGCTTATGATACACCTGGCTCATGCCATTCAGCCCTTGATCCGAATACACTAAGACTGCCTCCGGCGTCTGGAACTGCTCTCCCTTCCTCAGCGGCCAGCAAAAACACTCTGGATGGATCCCTGCCATGACCCTCAGCGTTCCCATGGTATCTACCTCTGCCTGGGCCAGAAAATTACCGCTGTATACCAGGCTGATCCCCATAACCTGACCGGTGTGCTCATCTGCATTCTCCCGTTTTAAAGCCAGAAAAGGATTAAACTGATGGCTGCTGTGTCCCCGCATACTGTGAATGCTCTGCACCCCCGGATGCAGGCGGTGAAGATCCACATACCTTTCCCGAAGCGAAGCACCCGCTAAGTCCAGCATCTCATACCGGCAATCCGGCAAATCCAGGCTTATGCTCATGGCCCTTATAAGCTCCCACGGAGTCTCCTGCACATTCTCAAACCGGGCACTGCGCACAATAACCGGAAGCTTCTCAAATATCGTATACAGAAGAATCAGCTTCCCGCCAATCACCGGATCTTCCAGCTCAATCTCTAAAGTGGATGCCTCCTCCTGCTTTTCCACATACACTGCAGGAAGGCCGTAAAGGGCCGGCTTTCCCGGATACACGCGAAATCCCCGATAGCAGAAGCTGCTGATACGGCTCCCGTTTTCCCGGCATATCTCATAAGCCGGATAGCGCATATCTCCTGTTCCGAAAGCCGGATATTCCTGCTTGATATGCTCTAAGGAAAAGGTGGTATCCCCCGGGAACACACAAGGGGCCATATCCCGATGGGCCAGCTCCAGCAGATGAGGAAAATCCTCCCTGTCACAGATACGCCTGCCAAAATAGAGCTGGCCCATCTGACCGTTTGCCATCCGCTTCATCAGATAGCTGATCCTGTCATTGCACAAATGAAACACGCCTGCAGCCTCATGCACAATAATTCCCATATCCCATCCTCCGCTTTATGAATATACGCCATTCCCTTAGAGCGCCCATACTGTCCCTTCATACGGCCTAAGTCCTGCTCTCTCCGGCTCCGTCTCATAGTTTCCAAGCCAAAGCCCTGCTTCCTTCAGCGTCCGTCCAGGCACCCTAAGCTCCTGCCATTGATCTGTAAAATTACACGCCACCAGCATCCGCTCTCCTTCCCATTCCCGCTCATAGACAAACAATCCAGGATGTTCTGAAAGCAGCAGGCGGTATGTACCCTCCTGAATCACCTGTGAATCTTTCCGCATGCCAAACAGCTTTTGATAGAACCGAAACACCGAATCCTCCCGCCCCATCTGCTCCTTGGCATTAATACTCTTATAGTTGCTGTTTTCCCGGATCCAGGGAGTCCCTTCTGTAAATCCTCCGTGAGCAGAATCATCCCACTGCATAGGAGTCCGGGCATTATCCCGCCCTGTGTGGTGAATATATCCCATCATCTCCTCATGACTTACCTTTCCTCCCCCTGCCATTTCCTCATACACCTGATGAATCTCAATATCACGAAAATCCTTCAGCTCTTTAAAATCGCAGTTAGTCATGCCCAGCTCCTGCCCCTGATACACATAAGGCGTACCCTTCATCAGATAGAGGCATATGGCCAGCATTTTTGCCGACAAATCCCTATACTTAGGATCCTCGCTGCCAAACCTGGACACTGCCCTGGGATAATCATGATTTTCCCAGAACAGGCTGTTCCAAGCCCGTCCCTCCAGCTCCTGCTGCCAGCGGCTGAGTACCTCCTTAAGCTGCACTAAATCTACGGGATTCACATTCCATTTGCCATATGGCCCCGGACACAGCTCCACATGTTCAAAATGAAACATCATATTCAGCTCCCCGGAGTCAAAACCTGCATACTCCAGCGCCTCCTTTGTTCCCACGCCTACGCCCTCACCCACAGTCATCCAGTCAAAACGAGACAATACCTTCTGGTTCATCTCCTTCAAAAACTCATGAATCCGCGGCCCGTTTGCATAAAAGGGCTGGCCGTCTCCATAGGGATTCCCGTCCTTAAGCTCCCCGTCCGGATAGGAAGGCTCCTTGGAAAGCATGGAGATCACATCCATGCGGAAGCCGTCGATCCCCTTTTCTCCCCACCAAGTCATCATATCGTAAATCCTCTGCCTTACCTTCGGGTTCTCCCAGTTAAGATCCGGCTGCTTCCTGGAAAAAATATGAAGATAATACATTTTCGTCTGCTCGTCCCAGGCCCATGCCGGCCCTCTGAACCGGGAAGCCCAGTTATTGGGCATACCGCCCTCCCTCGGCTCCTTCCATATATAATAATCCCGATAAGGGTTTTCCCGGCTCTTTTTACTCTCCTGAAACCAGGGATGCTCATCCGATGTATGGTTGACCACCAGATCCATCACCAGCTTCATCCCCAGCTCATGTACCTCCAAAAGCAGGGCGTCAAAATCCTCCATGGTTCCAAATTCCGCCATAATTGCCTGATAGTCACTGATATCGTACCCATTATCATCATTCGGCGACTGATAGACCGGAGACAGCCAGATCACATCCACTCCCAGCTCCTTCAGGTAGCCCAGTCTCTGCCGGATTCCGTTCAGATCCCCGATTCCGTCCCCATTGCTGTCCTGAAAGCTTCTGGGATAGATCTGATACACCAGGCTGTCCTTCCACCATTCTCGTCTCCCTTTCATTCAAATTACTCCTTTCTAATCCTGAGCCGATAGGTCTTAATCTCATAAGGCATAATGAAATCCCTAAATCCATATTCTTCAAAGTCCGCCTGTCTGAGCGGCCGTTCCAAAAGATCACACTCCTCCACTGCGTCCACTGCAAACCCAAGATGAACATTCATCCTGGTTCGGGTATTGCGGTTTTCATAGATCCGCAAAATATAGCCATCCCCATCCTCTGCCTTTTTGATTGTTTCGAAAAAGCAGTTTGGCTGGTCAATCGAAACCAGGCTCCAGCTATTTCCTGCCCTTCCCTCCGGTACAAGAGCTGTCACCGGCGGCACATTCAGGCTATAAGCCATTTCCACTGTAGATGCTTCCTGCCACCGCCCCGGATGAGGATAGATAGAATAGGTAAATTCATGAGACCCCATATCTGCATCTGTATTTGGATATGTTCCTGCCTTGATAAGCGTCAGACCCATCTCACCGTTCTTCACACTGTGTCCATATTTACAATCATTGAGCAGGCTTACCCCCAGCCCGTTTTCCGACAGATCCGCCCACTTGTGGGCACACACCTCGAATTTTGCCGTATCCCAGCTATGATTGTTCGTGGTCTCCCGTTCCACATTGCCGAACTGTATCTCATAAGAAGCTTTGACAGCATTCACATTTACCGGGAAATTCACCCGAAGCAGAAGATGATGATTCTTCCACTCCGCCCGGTTGACAAAATCAATGCGCGGCATATCCGGATACAGCACAATATCCTGCTCCACCACGGAATCTGCGAATACCATACGAATACCCACCACCGTGCGTACAGGCCCGCTCTCCTTTAGTGTGGGAGCAGACACCTGATCCGGCCCGTAAGGCTTTTTCTGATAAAACATATCCACATCCCAGTTGTCCCAGTTCATGGGACGGTCCTCATAGGTCATGAGCTGATTGCCCACCCGCCCCTCTTTTAAGAGCTGGCTGTTTGTTCCCTTTTCCACCAATGCAGTCAGCTCCATCCGCTCATTAAACTCCGCCCGGTACCAGGCATTCTCAAACACGCCCTGCCATGTGTCTGCCGGCTTCTGCACATTCTTCCCGCCATCCCCGCCATTTCTGACCAGTTCATAGGTTTGGGCGCCAACCGAAGGAAGCCCTCTGGCAAAGAACAAAAGCCGCCCGTCATAAGTATACTGCATGGGGCAATCCTCCCCTGCCCCGTCCCGAACCTGGCTGACGTCCAGACCTGCTTCTGCAGCTTCAACCACATCATTCCGTACAAATCCCAAAGTATTTACCACAAGAAGGGAATCTTCCCGTCTTCCTCCCTGCTCTCCCATATTCCCCAGCCATCCGGCCAATGTCCGAGCCTCTCCTGCACCGGCTGTTAAGATCTCCTCATACTCCTGATCCGTCTGCTCATATACCGGCCCAATGGCGCTCCCCGGGATAATATCATGGAACTGGTTCAGCAAAATCACATCCCACCCCCGCCGAAGCAGCCTTTGAGGATACGGGCCGCCTGCCTGTTCTGCCATTACCCCCAGAATCTCCAACTGCTCATACAAAATCTCACTTTTCCGGTTGTTCCGTTTATTCCTTCCCATAGAAGTAAGGGTCCCCCGGTGATACTCAAAATACAGCTCCCCGTCCCACACCGGCATTCCCGGCTTGTCTGCAATCTTTTCATATGTCCGGTCAAAAAACTCCCGTTCCGGCTCCTGAATGAACCGGGGGATTCCCGGCAATCCGTACTCCAGACGCTTTGCCTCCTCTAACATTTCCTTGGTAGGCCCGCCGCCTCCGTCCCCAAATCCAAACAGCATCAAGGTATCCTCTGTCAGATCCCGGTTCTGGAATCGCTTAAATGTGCCCAAAACCATATTGGGGTTCACAATCCCCGTGTAAGTAGTGGTATTGCGGGTATCTGTGAAAGACACATTCAGTCCCAGCGTCTTATCGAAATCACAGGCCGTAGGCATAAAAACAAAGACCTGGCTGCCGTCGATCCCCTTCCAGAGAAATGTATCGTTGGGTAATTGGTTAAACTGATTCCATGCAATCTTGGTAGTAAGGAAATAGGGAATCCCGCACTTCTTTAAGATCTGAGGAATTGCCGCTGAATACCCGAACACATCCGGAAGCCACAGACACCGGCTGGTCATGCCGAACTCCTCCTGAAAAAACTGCTCCCCTTTCAGAATCTGACGCACCAGCGACTCCCCGGAAGGCAGGTTGCAGTCTGCCTCCAGCCACATGGCTCCGTCTATCTCCCAGCGCCCTTCCCTCACCTTTTCCTGAATCTTCTCATAAAGCTTTGGTTCCTGCTCCTTCACAAACTGATATAAGATCGGCTGGCTGGACATAAAACGATAATCCGGATACCGCTCCATCAGCTCCAAAACCGTAGAAAAGCTCCGCAGAACCTTCTCCCTGGTCTGCTCCACGGTCCACAGCCATGCAATGTCAATATGTGTATGCCCCACACCGCTGACTATGGGCCCGTCCTCCCTCACATGCGTATAAAACCCTTTCCTTAAAATATCCTCTGCCTCATCCAGCGAATCATAGAATCTTTGAGAATAAGGCTGACGCAGATCCAGCACATCCGCTGCCGGCCCCAAACGCTCAAGAATCCTTCGGTAATTTTCCGGATCCGGCTTTTTCAAAAGACGTGCCGCCTTTACAGGCGCCAGCAAATCATAATACACCTTCTCCAGACGGTCATCTACTGTCACCAGCTCTGTGCGCAGAATCAGATCTCCCGGAACACTTCCGCTGAATACAAGAAAAGCGATCTCATATTCCTGCCCTGCCTTTGCCTCCCTGCTGATACAGATCTCCCGGTGATTGACATCCACGCCCTGAATCAGCTTTCCGTTTAAATAGAACAGCATCTGAGGATTGGTTGCATCCCACTGCCCCTCTCTCCCTGTAGTAATCAGAAACTCCACATGACAATGGTCAAACTCCTCTGGAATCCTGACCACAGTCCGATACCAGCGGTGGCTCTCCAACACGGCCCACGGTTCCCGGATATCACATTTTTCCCATCCTTCCAGGGAACCAAAAGCGCTTCCCTCCTCCTTTCCCTCTCTGCGGTAAAACTCTGTCACAGAAACCCTCTTTGGCCTCCGAAGTTCTTCCAAATCTGTAATCAGACGCTCCATCCGCTCCAATTCAAACAAAATACTCATCCCATCTCCTTCCTGCCGCTCATTGCCAAAACTCAGGAAAGCGGCTGTCAAAAAAGGGAAGGCGCTGCAGAACATAGCAGCTTTTTCCTCTGCCAGTTCAACAGTACCTCCCCCGTTACTTTTCACAGCAATTCAAAAATTCAAATGCCGTCATCCCTTTACGGCTCCGGCTGTCAGCCCCTCAATCATATACTTCTGCGCAAATGCAAACAGGCACATGGTGGGAATCAGGGACATGATCGTTCCTGCCGCCATTTCACCCCACTTAATATCATACTTTAAAATCAGGCCGTTTAATCCCACTGGTATCGTTTTGTACTTATCCACGTCAATAAACATTACTGCCATAAACAGCTCATTCCATGAATTAATAAAGGCAAAAATAACACTGGCCGCAATCCCCGGCTTGATCACCGGAACCGCCACCCGGAACAAGGCTGACAGATATCCGCACCCGTCAATCCACGCAGCCTCCTCCAACGACTTAGGCACATTATCAAAAAATCCGCAGAGCGTTACTACTGAAAACGGAATCATCATATTGGTGTACAAAAACGCCAGCCCCCACAGATTGTTTAACATCTTGGCCTTGGCTAACATCTGATAAAGAGGCGCCAACATGATAAACATGGGAATCATCTGGGTAATCAGGAAAAACAGCAGCAAAGCTCCCTTAAGCCGGAAACGGAAGCGGCTGATCACGTAGCTGGCCAAAATCGCAATAAACACCGAGCAGAGAGCCGCCACGGAAGAACAGAGCAGGGAATTAAGCATATACCTGGCAAAGCTTCCCTTCCACAGCATTTCCACATAGTTTACAAAGGAAACCGGATTAGGCAGATACTTTACCGGAAATGCATAGATTTCCCCCTGGGATCCCTTTAAGGAGGTCAGCAGCATCCACACAAAAGGAAACATAACCAGAACCAGGAAAACTCCCAGCACAACAAATTTTACGGCTAATGCCAGATTTCTTTTATTCTTTGCTGTCATATTACGCCTCCTCCTGTGCATATTTTGTTATGGACATATAGACTACCACAAACGTAACCAGGAACAGAATGCAGAGCACGCCCACGGCTGACGCCATTCCATAATCCAGGCTCTGAACCAACTGCATCATATAAGAAGTGACAATGTTGGAAGATCCTGCCGGTCCGCCCTGTGTCATGGAATAAATCAAATCCGGGAAATTGAAGATCCAGATCACACGCAAAAGCACAGTCAGCAGCAGCACAGAACGAATGCAAGGCACTGTAATATTGGTAAACTTCTGCATGGCACTGGCTCCGTCCACATCTGCCGCCTCATACAGATCCTCAGACACGCCCCGAAGCGCCGCGGTAATCATAATGGTAAAATAGGGAATCCCATACCATATATTTGCCGCGATACAAGAATAAAGGGCTGTTCCTTTGTCCGCTAACCATCCCACCGGCTGACTAATCAGATGCATTTTCATCAAAATATCATTGATCACTCCCGAAGTGCCGTTAAACATCCAGCGCCACATAATTCCGATGATGAATCCGGACACTGCCCACGGGAAAAAGATCAATGCCTGATAAATGCTGGCTCCCCGAAACTTTTTCTTCAAAAGCAGCGCAATGCCGAAACCACAGGTAAACTGGAAAAACAAAGAAAACCCTACCCATTTTACCGTATTCATCATGGTCGTGTAAAAAGAGTTGCTTGCGCTGTGTGAAAACAGCTTTGCGAAATTTTCCAGACCGATCCATTTGATATTTTTTACATTCATCAGATTATAGCTCTGAAATGCCATCATGGAACCTTTAAACATTGGATAATAAGTAAAGATCATTGGAATGACGACGGCAGGAAGAACCATAAAAAAGATAAACCGTGTTCGCCTCATCCGCAGCCTTGATTTTTGTTTCATTCCATACCCTCCTCGTCTAAGCTGAATCGGCACGCGCCGCTTCGCGTCACCTGCCACGTCGTCAGAACGCATTCCGGGGATGCCGCATTCACGACAGCCCCATTCATCTTCTTCCTAGTTCAATATCTGTTCTGAACTTTTATCAAATAAAGCAAATGTTTTCTGATTTTACCACTTCTGTCCTTCGTCCTCATAAGCCTTCTTCCAGAACTCGTCAAGCCAGTTCAGCAGATCATCGTCTGAAATCTCATCTGTAAGATATTTCTGATACATCACATCCACTTCCGTCTTGTAGGTGGCAAACGCCTCATACATCTGGGGATATGCCGCATGACGGTATACGTCCGGCTCTGCCGCCATATCCATGTACATGGCAAAACGTCCCTCTGAGAAATAAGAATCCTTCTCCGCCGCATTGCTGTGAATCGGAATGGTGGAGTAATTCTTTGCAAAATAAGTGTTGTTCTCAGAATTTGACAAGAACAGCAAAAAGTCAGCCGTTTCCGCCGGATGCTCGGTAAAAGAGGTCATGCCCCAGCCGGCAAATCCATTGGGGAACACTGCCTGTCCGGACGGTCCTTTCGGGAACGGCACCAGCGCCCACTGATCATCTCCCATATCAGCGGAACAGGTGGCAATTACCTCCGGATCCTGAATCAGCATTGCTGTGGTTCCCCCTACAAAGCCCTGTACCATCTCAGAGAATCCCCAGGCAATGGAGTCAGTGGGGCAGGTGTTTTTAAACAGATCCTTATAAAAATGAAGGGCTTCCTTAGTCTCCGGGAGAGTAAAGATCGTAGCGCCATTGCCGTCCTTCAGATAATACCCGGCTGTAGGATCTGCAATCTTATCTGTGCCCAGCCAGCTCCAGTAGATGGTATCTGCATACTGGTATCCGCTTGTGCCTCCCCTAAAGGAATAGCCAAACCGGCTGTTTGCCGGATCTGTGATGGCCACGCCTGCATCATAAAGATCCTGCCAGGTCTCCGGCTGATCCAGTCCCTTTTCCTCAAACCAGTCTGTGCGGTAGAAAAGCCCTCTCTGATAGAAGCCATACGGCATCATATAGGCTGTATTCTGGAAATAGTGAATCACCTCATCTGCTGAATCTGTCAGTGTATCCTTCTCGTCCCAGGCATCAATGTACTGCTGCAGATCTGCAATCCATCCATTGGTGGCATACTGGGTGATAGTGGAATCACGCACCTCCACAATGTCAGCCCCGCTTCCGTTCATCAGCATCTGGGTGATCTTGGAATCTGCATTCTCCAACGGCGGAGAAATGATCTCAATGGTAACATTGGGATGATCTGCCTGATACTTGTCTGCAATCTCCCGAAGTACTGCCGTCCGCTCAGGGCTGGTCAAAGATTCTACCAGGGTAATGGTTACTGCCTCCCCGGAAGCCCCCCCTGCTGCCTGTTCTGCCGGGGCCGCCGCATCACCGCCGCCTGCCGGAGCCGGTGCAGCATCACTGCCTCCGCCGCCTCCGCCGCATCCGGTCAGCATCACTGCTGCCAGCGCCATTGCCGCAATTCTTTTCTTATTCATGTGTTCTCCTCCTTTTTTTATTAAAGAGCACTTCTGAAAATTCCTGTTCTGAAGATTTACAAAAATGCTCTTACATTCGCATTTTATACTCCTTTATATCTGCTTAAAGCCATTCTCCAAATCCTCAATCAAAGCCTCTGTGCCTTCCAGTCCGCAGTGGATCCGTATAATATTTCTATCTCCCCGCAGCAATCTGCAGTTTTCCTCAGTCTGTCTCGCGTGAGGCAGGAAAACCAAGCTCTCAAAACCGCCCCAGGATACGCCGATCTTAAATATCTTAAGACTCTCCGCAAGCTTTGCCGCTTCCTCTGCCGTTCCCTTGATCTCAAAGCTCAAAAGTCCGGTATTTCCCTTCTGCTGCTTTTTCATCAGCTCATACTGGGGATGGGACGGCAGTCCCGGATAATTCACCTTTCTTACCTTAGGGTGCTGTTCCAAAAACCGGGCCACTGCCATAGCCGACTCCTGGTGCTGTGCAATCCGTACCTCCATGGTCCTCAGCCCCCGTATCATCAGCCAGGCTTCCATAGGACCGGGAATCCCTCCAAAAAGCTCCCTGTATGCCAAAAGCCGGTTTAACAGCTCCGGATCCTTTACCGCCAGCATTCCTCCGATCACGTCACTGTGGCCGCCTATATACTTAGACGTGGTATGCATAACAATATCCGCCCCCAAATCAAGAGGCTGCTGATAAATCGAGGTACAGAAAGTATTGTCAATATAGACTTTTGCGCCGCATTTTTTCGCAATGTCCGCCACTCCCCGGATATCCTGAAGGGAAAACACTACCGACGAAGGGCTTTCCAAAACAATCAGATCCGTGGCCTCACTGACACTCTCCTCAAATTCCTCCAGTTGATCCCCGTCCACAAAGGTAGTGGTAATATTCATGTGCTCCCGGCAATAGCCGTCCAGAAAATCCTTCAGCGGCCCGTAAGCATTGCGGATACAGACCACATGGCTTCCCGCCTTGCAGACAGTCATGACTGCCGTGGCTGCTGCGGCCATTCCTGAGGCAAACGCTAATGCCCCTGTCCCATGCTCCAGCGCACCAATCTTATCCTCCAAAATACGCACCGTAGGGTTCTGCACTCTCCCATAGCAATATTTGTGCTTGTCCCTCCGGTCAAAATCAAAATAATCGTCCAGTGTCTCAAAAACATTCAGAGAATTCATAAAAACCGGAGGTACAACCGCATTGTAATAATGCTCATACTCCTCTCCATAGTGAGCCGTAATCAGACGGCTGCTTTTTAAATACTGATTCTGATCCGACATAGCAGTCTCCTTAACTATATGCTGTATGATAGGTTAATATTGCAAAAACTCCCTTATCCTCTATTTTATTCTTATCTCTGATTCTGGATATCCTGATATATGGTATCCAAAAGCTTCTCATTGATCGCCTGCGCTTTCTTGACATTCTTCTCACAGATCGCCTGGTAAAGCTCCTCATGGAGAGGCAGGCTTGCTAAAAACGGGTCTTCCATATCAAGAGGGAATTCCCAAAACCGGTCAATAATATTGCTGATACAGGAAATAAGCTGACACATCACCTGGTTGTGGGACAGACGGTAAATCGTATAATGGAACTTTTTGTCCTCTGCCGTCTGCTGCTCCCCTCTGCGGAACTTTCCCATCAGTTCCCTGGTAATCTCTCCTAACTCCTGAATCTCCTCCGGAGTAGCCCTGTGAATGACCATCCGGATAATCTCCTGCTCTAAAACCCGTCTGACCTCCAGAGTATCTAAAAGCTTCTCCTTCTCCCGGGCAAAATCCAATAGGGTCAGCATGGCGCTGTCCTTATTCTCATTCACAAAAATTCCCTTGCCGTTCTTCACCTTGATGATCTCTCTGGCTTCTAATGTCTTCATGGCCTCGCGCAGAGAAGTCCGGCTTACTCCCATCATTTGAATCAACTGCCCCTGTGACGGCAGACGTTCTCCTGCTTCCAGACGGTTTTCTTCTATATATTCCTGAATATATCGGATAATCTCCGACTGAAGAGGTGTTCGTTTGATTTTATCAGCCATCTTGTGTTCCCGCATACTTTTTTTGTCATGTATTATGGTTTTAACCTTATCACATTTCCAATATTCTGTCAATATTTATTATCTCGATTTCAAAACAAACATATTATTATCTATTTTGCACAATGCAATCGTTCCATTTAAAAGGCCGCCGCTATTGCAGACTGCAGCGGCGGCTGTTTTTATTCTTCTTTTACTCATACCGCAGCGCTTCGATAGGATCTTTTTTTGCCGCCTTAGAAGCCGGATACATCCCAAAAAAGATTCCCACCATCGCGGAAAATCCCACTGCCAAAAGCACGACTCCCGGCTTCACAATGGCCTGCACACCCAAAAGCGTACCGCCGATCATCACCAGGCCGCCTCCTAAAAGGATCCCCACAATGCCTCCGCAGGCCGAGAGGATCGCCGACTCTGTGAGAAACTGAATCATAATGTCCCGGGTCCTGGCCCCTAAGCTCTTGCGGATTCCTATCTCCCGGGTACGCTCTGTCACGGACACCAGCATGATATTCATGATCCCGATTCCGCCCACCAGCAGGGAGATGGCCGCAATGCCTCCTACAGCAGCCGCCAATCCTCCCATCATGCTGTCCATCTGCCCCATTTCATCCTTGGCGCTGTTCAGACGAAAATCCTCCGGCGCCCGGTTCTTGCTCTTTGCCACATACAGCTTAAGCCTGTTATAAAATTCATCCATGGTCGCCTCATCTTTCGCATAGATGCGTATGGCATAAAAGTAATCATTGGGCCAGGTAAGAATCGTGTAAGGCAGAAATGCCTCGCCACCCTCTGTGTTGGCTCCCAGCATCATAGCCTGAAAGGGACTTAGCTTTTTGCGGTATATCCCCACCACGGTGTATTCCTCCGTGGTCCCGTAAAGGGTGGTCCGAAATGTCCTTCCCACTGCATTCTCCACACCGAACAGATTCATGGCGCTTGTGGTGTCCATCACCACATTCTTACGCCGCCCCAGCACATCCCCTTCATTCAGATACCGGCCATATACCATATTGACCGGCTGCACCTCCTGATAATTATAATCAATTCCCGTGAAACTGAACTTGATCTTGGTCCTGCCGCTGACAACATCCGCAGAGACATAAGCTCTGCTGTCAATATAAGCGATCTCATCTCCAAACACATCCTTGATCCGCTCCATCTCATCCAGCGTAAAATAATCGCTCTGACGCACATTATCCACCCAATAGCCAATGGACAAGTATGCCTGAGTCACCCCAATCTCCCTGTAAAGCCCTTCAAACATACTCCTCATGGTATCTCCGATAGACACAATGGAAATCACGGAACCGATTCCAATGATGATGCCTAACATGGTCAGAAACGAGCGCATTTTATTGGCACGAATGGCTGAAAATGCCATTTTCATATTCTCTATCAGCATAATATCACTTTCCTTCCGGCATTTTTCCACACGTTTTCCCGTTATGACAGGCTTTACCCGGATTCCGCCTTACCCATTTACAACTTTGTCCTTTATTCATACCGCAATGCCTCAATGGGATCCTTTTTTGCTGCCTTGGACGCCGGATAAATTCCAAAAAAGATCCCCACCATAGCGGAAAATCCCACTGCCAGCACCACTACCCCCGGCTTCACAATAGCCTTTACCCCCAAAAGGCTGCCTCCTAAGGTTACAATTCCCCCTCCCAGCAAAATCCCCAAAATTCCCCCGCAGGCAGACAGTATAGCTGACTCCGTTAAAAACTGTACCATAATATCCCAGGTTCTGGCTCCCAAACTTTTGCGTACCCCGATCTCCCTGGTACGCTCTGTCACAGACACCAGCATAATATTCATGATTCCGATTCCGCCCACCAAAAGGGAGATGGCGGCAATACCTCCGACCGCTGTAGCCAGGCCGCCCATCATACTGTCCCACTGTCCCATCTGATCCTTAGCGGATATCATACGGAAATCTTCCGGGTTTCTGTCTTTTGATTTGGCTACATAATTTTTAATATTTTCAAAAAGCGCATCCATGGTCTCCTCATCCTTAGCAAAAAACCGGATATCGTAGAAACGGTCATTGGGCCAGGTCAGGATAGTATATGGAAGAAACGCCTCACCGCCTTCTGTGTTGGCGCCCAGCATCATGGCCTGAAACGGGTTCAGATCCTTGCGGTATACCCCTACCACGGTGTACTCATCTGTAGTGCCGTAAATGGTGGTGCGGAAGGTCTTTCCCACCGCATTCTCCACACCGAACAAATTCATGGCGCTTACCGTATCCATCACCACATTCTTACGTCTCCCCAGCACATCCCCTTCATTGAGATACCGGCCGTATACCATATTGACGGGCTGCACCTCCTGATAATTATAATCAATTCCCGTGTAACTGAAATTCACGGTGGTCCTGGCACAGACTGCATCTCCGGATGTCATGGCGTCACTGTCAATATAAGCAATCTCATCTCCGAAAATTTCCTTGATCCGTTCCATCTCATCCAGAGTAAAGTAATCGCTTTCCCGCCAGTCATCCACCCAGTAGCCAATGGCAATATATGCTTGCGTAATCCCTATCTTCCGGTACAATTCCTCAAACATGCCCCGCATGGTATCTCCAATGGACACAATCGCGATCACGGAACCGATTCCGATAATAATTCCCAGCATAGTCAGAAAGGAACGCATTTTATTGGCACGGATGGCTGAAAATGCCATTAACATATTCTCTATCAGCATAACTCACCCTTCTTCCCCTGGCTTTCTCGGCACATTCGGACAGTCGCTGAGGATCTGCCCGTCCCGAAACCGGATAATCCTCTCCGTAAACGCCGCGATCTCCTCCTCATGAGTCACAACCACCACCGTAGTCCCCTCCTTATGAAGCTGGGAAAACAGCTCCATAATCTCAACAGAAGCCGCTGTATCCAGATTTCCTGTAGGCTCGTCAGCCAACAGGAGAGGCGGCTCATTTGCCAGTGCACGGGCAATGGCCACTCTCTGACGCTGGCCGCCGGACAGTTCATTAGGCATATGCTCTGCCCGCTTCCCAAGGCCCACCCGCTCTAAAAGCTCCCTGGCCCTCTGCTCCCGAAACCGTTTATTCTTGCGGGCATAAGTCATAGGCAGCTCTACATTTTTAAGAGCTGAGGTTCTGGAGATCAGATTAAATGACTGAAAGACAAATCCGATCTTCCTGTTCCGTATCAAAGACAGCTCATCCGGATTCATAGCCGCCACATCCACCCCGTCCAGATAATAATGGCCCATGGAAGGCCGATCCAAGCATCCCAAAATATTCATGAGCGTAGATTTTCCTGACCCGGACTGACCCATGATTGCCACAAATTCCCCCCGGTGTATGGTCAAATTGATTCTCTTTAATCCTAATACCTTTAAAGCCCCTGTATCATAGATCTTCACCAGATCCTCCAGGTGAATCAGCTCCTCGCTGACATTTTCCGTTATGTATTCCGGAAGCTTTTGATTCTTCTTAAGCCCCTTTAGCCATGCGCCGGAAAGCTTCGGCAAATCTTTCCCTGGCTTATGCATCCTGTCAGGCTTTTCCTTTATATTTCCACGATTCAACAGTCCCATTAGCTATCCTCCGCTGTCATTGAACCGGGGATGCTGCAACGGCCATGCCATCCACCAGAAAAGCCATAGGCGAAGCAATATAGAAAAGCCCTTCTGTCAGGCCATCCCCCTTCACTTCCACCTCCACGTCGCTTTCCACTCCGGTCTCCACAGGAATCATTTTCACCACATTATTTTCCACTGAAGCCAGATAAGTGTTTCCTTCCTTTTCAATCAAAGCTCCCATGGGCACCACCCAGGTATCCTTTGACTCATTAAGCACAATCTGCGCCCTGGCCGTAATCCCTGCAATCAACTTGGTATTTTTGTTCTGGATCTGAATCGTAGTAGGAATGACCCTTTCTGTGGAGCCGCCTCCCTTTTCCTCACCTGTAGGAGAAATGGAGGTGATGAGCCCTTCTTCTGTCTCCCCGCCAAGAATATCCGCCGAGATCTCTGCCTTCTGCCCCACCTTTACCTTGCCGATGGAATACTCGCTGACATTGATCTTCATTTCCAGTTTTTCCAGGTTATCAATCACAAATAAAGGCCGGTCATCATCCACGGTATCTGCAAAACGTCCGACCCTGGAGTTGACCCTCACAACCGTGCCGTCAATGGGGCTTTTCACCTCCACATCTTCCAGCTCCTTTTTCTTCTTCTCCAGCTCAAACTCCGCATTCCGAATCCTTAAATCATAGGACTCATTGGCCACCGGCTTCCCGCCCTGAAGATGAAATGCCGAAACTTGTCTTGACGCTTCTGCCAGCACGTCCCTGGCCGCCTCCAGCTCCATCTGGGAAACATCGCCTCCCGCATAAAGCATAGCCTTTCGGTCATAATCCCTCTTTGCCGCCAGTTCATCCTGTCTGGCCTTTGCATACCCGATCTCAGCCTGAAGCTGTGCCTCATTCCTCTCTGCAACTGCCAGATTATAGGCGTTCTGCGCTATTTCCACCTCTTTCTGCACATCTTCCGAGTCCAGCCGGGCAAGCACCTGCCCTGCTGTCACCTTATCCCCTTCCTTTACAAGAATCTCCAGGATCTCCGCATGAAGGCGGGATACCACTTCTGCACTGTCTGTACCGGAAACAGGGCCGCTGATGGAAAGCACCTCCTCCACGTCTCCCTTCTCAAGAGGAACTGTGGAAACCATCACTGCCCCGTCGTTTCCTCCCCCTTTCATCTTCATCACCACAAACAGAGCGGCAGCCACAGCCACCACTCCTACAGCAATCTTCTTTCTCCTGCTCCAGTTCTTCCACCCCTTAAGCTTCCCTGACTTTCTCTTTCCCTTCTTTTTCCCCGGCCCATCCTCTGCCATCAGCTCAGCCAGCCCGTTTTCAAATTCCTGATCTGTCATCTCAAACTCCTCTTTCCAGTCATTTCTTCATTTTCTCCTCAATCCCCATTCATTTCCCCCTGTTCCTTCTATGTACTCTCGGAGTCTCCCCATATCTGCTTTTGCGATACTCCGAGAGTACATTTCTATCCTACTCCCATTCTTGTTATCCGTCAATCCATTTTACCCCCCCTGAACTTGTCAACCTTATTTTGTTACTGTTCAGGAGTTCTATTCTCCGCTCTGTCCCAAATATACTCCGGCGCCATTCCTTTCGGGAACCTTACCGGCACACTCATATTCCAATCCCCATCTTCCCCGTCTTCATAGTTCTTTTCTATATCCTCCTGTGTCTCCGGATTCCAGGCCATCAGATAAACATCCAGCTCCTCAGTCTTGAAAAAGGGATTATAATGACACAATGCCTTTGACACCAGCATCTTGCGAAGCTCCATAACTTTCTCTTTATCCCTGATATGAAAACGCCCCCCGGATGTTAAGGTCCAATACTCTTCATCATAAAAATCCGGATCCGTATTCCCGATATGTTCTTGATAGCCCGTTACAAATCCGTCATTCAGCTCCACCCGGACTGCCCTCACATCCAATCCGTCCAAATACCCGCCGCATTTCACTCCCTGAGCCTGTAAAAGCCCTATCGTCTCTGTAAAAGAAGGATACACCGGATAAAAGTCCTTGTCAAATATATCCGTGCTGCGCCATGAATTATATCCTCCGTTATCCAGATACCATTCCTCAGCATTCTCTCCCAAAGCTTCCTGCCTTCTCCACCAGTCTATGGCTTCATCATCCTCAGTCTTGCTGAAACGGATCAATCCCACGGGCGCTTCCTTTTCCATTCTCTCCACGGTCATAGCCTGAAACTCTCTCTGATAGCTCTCAAAAAGCAATGTCTTTTCCTGCTCTGACAGGTTATCCAAACAGATTTCTTTTTTATTGTCACTATTCCTATATTCTCCCCGGAAACGGACAGAAGACACTTGATCCGCTGTCATGGACAAAAGGGGAAAGACCCCTCTCTGAAATTCCTCATTCTCATACAAGCTCCGGACTGCCGGCTGCACCTGGCTGTCATCAAGCGGCATATGATAAACACGGCTCACCTTTCTTCCGCTTTTTAAGGTATAGCAGATCTCCACCTGGCTCCAGACAGCTCTGTCGTTTGCACTATTCCTGTATTCATTCCTCTTATTTTCATTCAGGCACTCTATTCCTGCAGACGCAAGAGCCAGAAGGTTCTCTGTGTCATGATACTTCATGTTTTTCATAATATTCTCACGGGAAGAATAATCATTCGCCCATTCGTAATGTCCATCCGGATACTGCTTTGTATGTCCGTAAGACACCCAATTCGTCAGTTGGCTTATATTGACAGACGCCTCCTGAACCTGCCCTGCCTTCGGGAGATACCGGTCATATCCCAGCAGATCATACCGAAACACCACGAAAATCAAGACAGCCGCTGCCATGCAGCATCCCATCTGCAGCTTATGGGAGAACAATTTCCTAAAGTCAAAATGATAGATAATTTCCACTACACAGTGGCAGACGCCGCCGCCAAACACAATGCCGAATACAGCCCAACCCATGGAACCGCGCACAGCATAGAAAAACAGTCCCAGCCCCATGGCAGACAACATGGTCAGCAAAATCCGGATAACCGGGCAGGATACGGGAAATGCCATAGCCTTCCCTGCTGCCTCTGACGGACGTTTCCGGTACAAAAAACAGCCAAATACTGCCAGGCCCAAAGATACCATCCAGGCTATGAGCACCGGCACTGCCATGGGAGCCGGTTCCTGATACTGGTGCGCATTTCTTCCGAGCTGATAAATATATTCCGAAACCGGCGACATCCGAATCCCATACATCAAAACACGGTCTGAAAAAAAACCCGGCAGATAGGAAGCATAGGTGTGAAAAAAGCTGGAAAGATATCCTGTCAGGAGTCCCACCGCCATAGGCATATAAAACGCAAACACCATGGTTCCCAAAAATCCAATGACCAGATGTCCTGTCATCATGGCTGCCACCACCACAGTGGCATACATTAAAATAAAATACGTAATATGAAGCCCGAAAGCAGCCAGAGCTACCTGCCACAGCCTCATGCCGCTTGCCCCGTTAGCGATTCCCACCAGCACGGCCAATACCTGACAAATCCCATAAGGCACAGCCAAGATCAAAATCCCGTCCAGAAAATTAACAGCAAAAAGCTTTTCCCTCCTTACCGGAATCCCATGGTAAAAATCCACCTTGCTTTTGGAATTGAGAAATGAAAAGCTGCTGAGTCCGCAGATCAGCGAAGACACCATCATCAAAAATACGGTCATCCCACAGTTAAAAGACAGCCACCGGACAAGCTCCCTTTCATAGTTAGCCACACCCTTGGCATGATTTACATACTCCTTGATCTCACCGGCCGTAAATGCCGCTACCACCGGGTAGAACAAAAAGAATCCCAGACTGAGCAATGCCACTGCCCAAATTCGTCTTTTCAAATCCTCTTTCATCAGCTTAAAAAATAAGTTTCTTGATGTCATAGCCCACAACCTCCGTTTCACTGATAAAGATTTCCTCCAATGATAAAGGAATAGTCTCATAAAATACAGGATTTGCTGTCTGCATCACGTGCTCCACACGGCTTAAATCTCCCCGGACCGTCAAAGTCAGGAGTCTTCCCCTTCTCTCTGTCTTAATGATCTCCATTCCTGTCAGTTCTTCCGGCTCCATGCCCTCTGAAAGCACACACTGAACTTTGTGAATACTCATTTTCATCTCATCCAAATCCCGGCTGAGAAGAATCCCTCCCTTATGGAGAAGCCCCACATGGTCGCAGATATCCTCCAGCTCCCGCAGATTGTGAGACGCAATAATAGGTGTGAGCTGGCGCTCCTCCATATCATTTGCAAAAATACTTTTGACTGCCTGACGCATCACAGGGTCCAGCCCGTCAAAGGTCTCGTCACAGAACAGATAATCTGTCCCTGCACAGACACCGCAGATCACTGACACCTGCTTTTTCATTCCCTTGGAAAAGGTATTGATCTTCCGGCTCTCATCCAGATCAAAGCTCCGCATCAGCCCATGAAACCGCTCCTTGTCAAAAGAAGGATACACGATCTTATAGTAAGCCATCATATCCCTGGGTGTGGAATTGCTAAAAAAATACTGATCGTCTGATATATAGAAAAACTTCCTCTTGGCATCTTCGTTCTCAAACACCTCCATCCCGTCAATGGTAATGGTTCCTCCGTCCGGCTTAAGCACTCCTGCTGCCATCCGAAGGAAAGTGCTCTTTCCGGCGCCATTCGTCCCAATCAGCCCAAATACACTGCCGTCCCGGATCTGCGCATTAATATTGTCCACCGCCACAATGTCGTCAAACCGCTTTGTCAGGTTTACTGCCTCTATCATCCTGTTATCCCTCCTTCACTCATTCTTGACCAACAATGCCTCGCTGCTTTCCTGTATAGCTTCCAAACACAGCTCTATGGGGTCTGTCTGCACCGGATTGTGCTCATGGCTTCCTGTTGTCCCCGGGCTTTTGTCATATGCCTGACCGGCTGCCGTCACAAATTCATCACGCTTCATGCCAATGGTCTTTGCCTCCTTAGCCAACCCCCCCATTTTTCTTTCCATCTCCTCTTTTCTTGCCTGCCGCAGCTTGCGGATGCTTCCCACAAAGCTGCCCCTTCCTTTGATCGAATATGTGTATCCCCTGCGTTCCAGCTCTCCGTAAGCACGCTGAATGGTATTTGGGTTAATCGACAGCTCCATAGCAAGACTTCTCACGGAAGGCATCTGACTGTCCTCCTCTAAAATCCCCAGCATCATAAGCTCTTGAAGCCTTTCCGCTACCTGCTCATAGATTGGCCGGCTGTCCTTTAAATCCAGCAGAATCATCTATATTCTCCTTTCTCTCCAGCCTTTGTTGATAAGTGTACTAAGATTGTTAATACACTTATACCATACATTTCCACCATACGCAACAACAAAATACTTAAGAAATTGTTAAGTGCCATTTGCTGAAATTCTGCTAAGATGAAAACGCTTCAAAAAAAGGCAGAAAAACCGGCAGTTTATTTAAATTTCACCTCATATGTAATACATACGCTTGCTTCCAGCATACAATAGTGCTATAATAATTATAAGGTGAATACGAAAGGAGAGATATCTATGGCACTGGCAACCTTAACCGCAAGAGTAGACGAAAAAGACAAGGCCAGCTTTGACACCTTCTGCTCCAATGTTGGCCTAAATACTTCTACTGCAATCAATCTTTTTGTGAAAGCAGTTTTACGCGAAAACCGCATCCCGTTTGAGATCACCCAGACCACCGACCCCTTCTTCTCCGAGGCGAACATGGCCTATGTGAAGAAATCCGTCCAGGAGCTGAGGGCCGGGAAAGGCACTGCCCATGAACTGATTGAGGTGAATGATGAGTGAAAAAATATGGTCGGACGATGCCTGGGAAGACTACCTCTACTGGCAGACTCAAGATAAAAAACACTAAAGCGGATCAACCAGCTCATCCATGATATCGAGCGGAATGGCTGTATGAAAGGGATCGGAAAGCCCGAACCCCTCTCCGGCGACCTGCAGGGCGAATACAGCCGCCGAATCAACGAAAAAGACCGCCTTGTCTACCATATGGAAAACGGGAGACTCTACATCTCCCACTGCAGAGGCCACTACGGAGATAAATAATCCCAATCAATCCCTGCCTATATCCAAGGTGGGGATTGATCCCTCAATCCAAAACCATCAGAAAATATCGAAATCCTCCTGCATTGCCAATTCCACGTAAGCCTCCGGACACCCATCATTCCGACTCTCCACATCCGTCCCCACATTCAGCCCCCACAGCTCGATCATCTTCGGCAGAACCTGGTAAATGGAAAACATCCCGAACCCATCCAGCCATTCCTCCGGCGTATCCGGGATAGATCGTCCGCTGGACCTATGTCAATACTTTCCCCGTGGTTTGAAGATTCATTGAAAGCCCGCAGAATAAGGCTTTTTTAAGACTTGCAGAAAAATAGCCCTCCGAAACGGAAGGCTTATTTTGTATAAAAGTTTGTCCCTTTAGCCAGCAATACACACAATATTTCTCTGTACACGCTACTCTAAGTTTTTGTGGATCACCTCCAGAACCTCCCAAAGCTCCTTTGCCCCAGGCTGCCCGGGAGCTGACCTTTGCCCTATAGCTCCAAAGGTAAGAGCTGAACCAAAGGTCTCACCTGTCAATCGGCTGACCATACCAATGGAAGACATGGCCATTGTAACAATCGGACATTCCAAGGCCTCGCTCATCTCCAATGTAACTGCCAGCAATGCCAGCACATCCCATTTCGACTGAGGCATCACTGCCAGTTTGGGAATGTCTGCTCCGGCCTGATACATTTTCTGCAGACGTGCTGCCATCTCCTCCTTGGCTGGAGTCTTAAAAAATTCATGGCTGGACATCATGACCCGCACACAGGCCCTGCGGGCTTCCTGAACAATCGGTTCTATCCTTTCTCCTGCGGTAGACAGCTCCAGATCCACCAAATCCACAGCCCCGCTTTTTATGGCGGCAGTCTTCAGTTCTATGTACTGCTCCAGGGGCAGGGATCTCTCCCCTCCCTCCTTTTCCGTGCGGAAGGTAAACAAAAGCGGTATATCCCCCAGCGCCTGTCTTAAGCAGCCAGCCAGCTTTATAACCTCCTCTGTCTTGGCAGCATCCTCATACCAGTCCACCCGCCATTCCGCTATATCCACCGGAAGATCTGCAAACCCTTCTGCTGCTTTTAAAATCCCGTCTGCCGAAGAAGCTACGATTGGTACACAGATCTTCGGTCTTCCCTGTCCGATTGCAATATTTCTTATCACTACTGGTTTCATCTGATTCCTCCCTTCCGGATCTATCCTATTCCTGTTTCTCCTTTTCCATGTTTTGTAAAAGATATCAGGGGCAAAATATCTTTGACCTCTGCAGCTTTTAAAAAAAAGTATAGCATAATTATCCTTTTTTGTATACTCCTGCCACCATATCCTTGAGTTTTTCTATTTCCATAACAATAAAAAGCCCCCTGACGAAGATTCCCTCGCCAGGAGACCCTTTTTCCAGATAATCTTAGTGTCTAACTACTTTTATCTGCTTTCTGCCTGATTTACTTACCGGCCATCTGCTTTTCCTGAGCTTCGATCATCTTCTTGACCATATAACCGCCCACAGAACCGTTCTGTGCAGAAGTCAGGTTGCCGTTGTAACCGTTAGATAACGGAACTCCCAGCTCCTGTGCCACTTCCATTTTAAAACGATCCAGTGCCTCTTTTGCCTCCGGTACTTCAGCTCTGTTAGAAGATCTGCTTGCCATGATAAAAGCCCTCCTTTTCTTGTTAGCCTGCCGCAAGGCAGGCTCTTTCAAGAAAGGTTCTGCCCCACGACTTGTTTGTTTTTTGTTACGCTCATAGTATATGTCCTCAAAAAAATAATACACTAGAAGCTTCTGCGTAATCTGTCAGAAATTTGAAGCTTTTTATCATGGCTGGAAATCTCAATGAATCGTTTCTTTCTTATATAGTAGTAAAATGATAAATCGTAGTAGTTCTGTATTCTTCCCCTGCTTTCAAAAACGGCGATGGGAACTTCGGCTGATTGACGGCATCCGGATAATGCTGCGTTTCAAAGCAATATCCATGGCGGGCCTGGTACTCCACTCCATCCTTTCCGATTCCATCCAGCATATTGCCTGTATAGAACTGTACACCAGGCAAATCTGTATAAACCTCCATCACACGTCCGCTGGCCTCATCCACAGCCTTTAAAGACAAGCACAGCTCTCCGGCCGGATGATTCAGCGCCCAGTTGTGATCATATCCTTTTCCGAAGATCAGCGGTTCATAATCCGCTCCAATATCCTGTCCGATTGGCTTTAAGGACGTAAAATCCATGGGAGTTCCCTTTACCGCCACCAGCTCTCCGGTAGGAATGGAATCTTTATCCGTAATTGTAAAGAAATCCGCATCAATCCACACCTTCTGATTCAGCACGCTGCCTGATTGATGGCCCGCCAGGTTAAAATATGCATGGTTAGTAAAATTTGCCACAGTATCTGCATCTGCTTTCATAAAATAATCCAGACGGAGGCTGTTATCCTTTGTCAAAGTATAGCTAACTTTAATATCAGCATTTCCCGGATATCCCTGATCTCCGTCAGGGCTGAACAGCGAAAAGCTTATCCTGGTCCCATCTTCGATTTCTTCTACTTTCGTATCCCACAAGCGGTTTCGGTAAAAATCCAAACCGCTGTGCAGGTTGTGGCGATCTCCTGAATTTATATCCAAGGTATAGGTATGACCGTTAAGAGAAAAAGCTGCACCTCCGATCCGGTTGGCATTGCGCCCCACAATCTCCCCCAAATGGCCGGATAAAGTCAGACAGCGCTCCGGCGTGTCTCTCCCCAAAAGAATATCTGCCATGCCTCCATTCTTATCCGGCACAACCATGGAAAGCCAGATACCGCCTAAATTAGTAAATGACGCAGATACACCGTTTTCATTGGTCAGAATGTATTTCTCTGCCTTCTCACCATTTTTTAATGTGCCAAAATCTTCTTTTTTCCACCCCATAAGCCAAAATCCTCCTTTATATGATTGTAAATATTAGTTTAAACCATTATCATTATATCGCAAGACCTTCTATTCGTAAAGGGAAGACATAGGGAGTAAGAAAATGTTCAGCCGTTTTTTAGTTTATATTCTGTCCCCCACGCCACCATAGCGTCTAAAACAGTTTTTAGACTATATCCTGTTTCCGTTAAAGTATATTCTACCCGCGGCGGTACTTCCGGATATACTTTTCGGGTAAGCAGCCCTCTATCTTCCATTGAGCGCAAATTTGCAGTTAAAACTTTTTGGGATATGTTCCCAACAGATTTTTTTATTTCCCCAAATCGTTTTGTACCGTCTAATAAATCACGGATAATCAGCACTTTCCAGCGGTCACTGATAAGCATTAACGTGGTTTCTACCGGGCAGGCAGGTAAATTTTTTTCCATGAAAAACCCTCATTTCTTCACAATAGTTTCTTTTCGGTAACTATAGCACAATAAAGTGCTTACTTTACGTTTTTGCTCTACGGATATATTATAATCTTGCAAGCGAAAAAAAACAAGCCGCAGACAAAACCAAAAAAAGAAAACAGGAACATTGTCTGCATTGTGGAAAATGTAAAGAAATATGCCCCTTGCAGGCAGTAGAAAGGAGAACGTTATGACACAGACAGAAAGGCTCACTTTTCTGATAAACTATCTTCAAAGTGAAAATAACGAATTAAAATCAATAGATATTCCTGCACAGGACACAGCAAGGAAACGTCTTTTTCGTTCCCTTATGAACATTCGACCGCCAAAAACAGTTTCAAAAGAATTTTTGGACGTGCAGGACGCATATTTACAGGAAGAATCTACTCAAAAAGGTATTATCTCATTATCAGATATTCCACCAGCCGGACCGGGAATTTATTTATGGCAGGGCGATATTACCCGTCTGTCCGTGGATGCTGTCGTAAATGCGGCTAACAGTGCCATGTTAGGCTGTTTCATTCCCTGTCACGGGTGTATAGACAATGCGATACATTCTGCCGCAGGCGTAGAGCTTCGTCTGGAATGTTCCCGTATCATGGAAAAGCAGAAAGCAGAAGAACCTACGGGAAAAGCAAAAATCACAAAAGCCTATAATCTTCCATGCCGTTACGTTCTTCACACGGTTGGTCCGATTATCCACGGGGCAGTTACCGTGAAAGACCAAAACCTGTTATCAGGCTGTTACCGTTCCTGTCTGGAACTTGCAGCAGCCTATCAGTTGAAAAGTATCGCCTTTTGCTGTATCTCTACAGGAGAGTTTCATTTTCCCAATGAAAAAGCTGCCGAAATAGCAATACAGACGGTACAGGACTATCAGAAGGAAAATCAAAACAGTCCGGAGGTGGTTTTTAATGTATTCAAAGACAGCGACTACAAAATCTATAAGCAGTTATTGGGATAATACACAGGTAAGGCGCTCCTTAGAAAAAGTGAAAAAGAAAATTGAAAATGCCGACGCGGTTGTAATCGGCGCAGGTGCGGGACTGTCTGCTTCTGCAGGATTTACCTATTCCGGGAAACGCTTTGAAGATAATTTTGCGGACTTCATAGAAAAATATGGTTTCAAGGATATGTATTCCGCAGGCTTTTACCCATACAAGACATTAGAGGAACATTGGGCGTATTGGAGCCGTTACATTTTTATCAACCGTTACCAAAATACGCCGAAACCCGTTTATAATGATTTATACAATCTGGTACGGGACAAAGACTATTTTGTTTTGACGACCAATGTAGACCACTGTTTCCAAAAGGCGGGTTTTGATAAACACAGACTGTTTTATACGCAGGGCGATTATGGGTTGTGGCAATGCGGGGAGCCTTGTCACGACACGACTTACGATAATGAAGCCATTATTAAGAAAATGGTTGCCGAACAGGAAAATATGCGTATTCCGTCCGGGCTAATCCCCCATTGCCCCGTATGTGGTGCGCCTATGTCAATGAATTTAAGGGCAGACAGTACCTTTGTTGAAGATAGCGGCTGGCATACAGCGGCCAAACGGTATCAAGACTTTATACGCTGTCATAAAGAATTAGACATTTTATATCTGGAATTGGGCGTTGGCGGCAATACGCCGGGAATTATCAAATACCCATTCTGGCAAATGACATATAGCAATCCCAATGCTGCTTATGTATGCATCAATCTATCCGAAGCTTATATTCCGGCAGAAATCAAGAAACAGTCTATTGGTATTGGTAAGGATATTGGGGAGATTTTGAAACAGCTTACAGAAAACACACTTTAGTTAGATAAAAATTCATCCTATATTTTTTTGCCGTCAGAAGCAGTTGCCGAGGATTCCTCGGTAACTGCTTCTGACTCTAACTCTCCACTAGCAAAATTATGCAAGAGCACTCATCCTGCAACCCTTTTCATCCTCCGGTAAATCTCCAGCCCATCCTTTTTCCCAAAAGTCTTCACGGAATCCAGATACAGAATCTTTTTCCCCGACCCTTTCTCCAGCAGTCCCTCACCGCCATAAATCCCTGGTCTCTGCTGACAATGGCCGCCTTTCCCGAATACCCGCTCCCAAAGATCTCCCCTGCCTTTGTGGCTATGTAAAAATCCAGACCATTCTTTCCTGTCTTTTTCAGTTTGCATATATCCAGCCCCTTTCAGGCCTTCACTTCCCACGTTTTCAAAGTCAATCAAGAAATACATGTTCCGTCCTCCAGATCAAAGTATTACATCAAATAACTATGAAAAAACACACAAGATGGGGAGAAAAATGATGAACTTTTTGCGAATAGCTTTTTTTGATGGGGATTTGGTCGGGTTGCGGAAAAATGGATGGATTTTGGCTATCCGTAGAAAATCCCAGGAAGGCAGCCCTATCTGCCAAGAATAAAAAGAAGAAGGCTCTCGAAAGAGCCTCCGTGTCTGTCTTGCTTGTCTGAGATACAGCGCATGGCTTAGATAGTTGCGCCAAACAAGGCCATCATACTTTTCCTACCCAAGACAAAATTGTTTCTGGCGGGAGCTCCAGGATCTCCGCTATTTCTTCCGAAGAAGCTCCTCTTTTCCGCATATTGGATGCAGTCTTCATCGCCCGCTTCAGATCGCCTTCCTCGCGGCCTTCCTGTTTTTTCTCATATCCAAACTGCTCTACAGCCTTTTCCTGGCTAAACAATGCCATCATGATGCTGACCACCTCCTTCTCATGGGCTGCCAAATACTCTCTTAACACATCCTTATCCTTGCAGATACGGATCCACCGTCCTCCCCAGCAGCTTTGCCTGCTCCTGGTACACCTTTGTAAAAGCCACGTACTGGCTGATGATGTCTCCGTCTCCGTAGAGCATCTTTACTTTGGCTTCCAGATACCCTTTCTCCCCGCCGAAAAATTCCTCGGACAGACTTAAATACTCCGGCTTATCCTGGCGCTCTCCGGTGAAGATCACATAAAACTCCGGACGGGGCAGCTCTAACTTCCTGCTTCCGTAGCGGTTCTGCTTCGTGTCCTCAATATACCTGTTCCATGTCTGGGCCAGGTACAAAAGAACCCTGATGATGATATTGACGCTCCAGGTTGACTGACTTTCCACCATGATGATCACCCGGCCGCCGTTGCGAAAGGCCAGATCATTATAAAGGTCATCTGTCAGGACATTCTGGATCATCACATCCGTTAAGTCATCCTCCGTGGCCTGCGTATCCTCCGGGTGCAGGGCCTGATAAAGCTGGAGGAGGTATCTCTTATCCCCGAACAGATTTGAGAACACGCATTGTTGTCTTTCTGTTTTTATTATAACCAAAAGCTGCGTAGAAAACAATAGCTTTTTAGTGTATGGCGTGCAGGGGAAAATCTCCCCTGCATGATCGCAAACAAGATCAGTTTCTGGTATTCCTATCTTGGCCGTTGCCTTTTGTCGGCTCAAGAGGATTCGTACCCCAGACAATGGAAATCTCCTCACTATACTGCTCAAGGATTAGATTCTTTATAGCGGCATTAAGCAGCTCTGAAGCTGTCACCATGCCACTTTCTTTTGTTGTAGTTTCTTTCTCTGCAGAGAAATTTCTGCTGAGCTTGGTTCCCGTTTCCTCAGTGGGATTCTGCATCTTCACTTCTGGAGCGGATGTTGGGGACTCCAGAACCGTGACAACTCCCTGGTGCTGGATGTTCAGATGGTCTGCGAATTTATCATCCGTAAGACGGATGCCCATTGCGCTCGGAGTGATGGTTTCGCAGAGATAGTCGGTCTTGTCTTCTGTGTTTTCTGTTGCTGCAATGAAAAAGAACGGGATACCAGCGGGAATTCCGCCTGGCAGCTGTTTCCTTTTATCTCTGTTTCTGTGCAGATATGTATTTTTTCTGAAGATCTGTAGAAAGGTCTTCCAAATCAAGCATGCCCACCATCGCCAGTGCATCATTGACATATGCGGCAGGTGTCTTATATCGCCGGTTCATGACCTGGTAAAGCCTTGCTTCTCTTAGAAAAGAAACCATTTCCCTGGATGGCATGAACCGGATACAGTCCCCGGCGGTATGGCAGCCACCGGATGTCTGAAGCGCATACATCAAGCAGATCCGCGCATTCTGCTCTGCACCATAGCTGCCGGAAAGAAAATAGCGCGGAAGATTCATTTCTTCCACAAGGTTGTCCAGCTTCATTGTCTGAAGTACCATCCTGGAGAGTTTCTGCATGGTTTCTTCCGGTCCCCAGTGCAGATAATACTCGCACACATATCGACGCAGAAAGCCAATATCACTGTCGGACAGCCGTTTCCTGCTGACCTCATACAAGATGGAATCGGTCCTGCCGCTGTATACGGCATCATACAGATGGCTTAAATCGGCCTTCTCCATGCTTGTCCTACTGGGTATCCTTATCTCCCTCTTTCTCTGGAATAATTCCGGATATAGCTCCCTAATGCCCTCATGGCATTTCAGGGCATTTTTCAGGTTGAGTATCCCCGCCGTGATCCCCGATGGGCTGCGATGATATTTTTCTGCCAGCCAAGTGGTTTCTGTTGGGCCTTTGCTGGCTTCCAGAAAGCAGCAGACAATTGCCTCATCCGGATCATACATGCTTATCCTGGTATCGCTGGCCTTGATCTGTGCAAGCGCATCCGTGATACAGTTAAAGGATTTTCCCATATTGTAAGCATAATCATGCAGGGAAGGTGTCCTGTCATATCCTTCAAACTTCTTGTCAACTTCCTGCATTTTTCTCTTAAGCGCTGCGATACGGGATTTGGCATCGTGTTTCATGCCGTTTGTCAATGCAGTCATCTCATGCATGATGGCAGGGAAAAAGTAGGTCGTTGGCATGGACAAGATAATCCCCAGCCTTCCAGCCTGAAGCAGATCCTCATAAAATTCTGGATCCTTCTCGGTATATGTACGGAATTTCCGGTTGATCATGCTGATGATAAAAAATTGCAGAGCTTTTTGTGCTGCCTCATTCCTTCTTTTCCACAAGCCGCCTTCATTGCCGTTTTTAACATATCTACTGGCAGTCCCATTTTCCCGGCTATGTAGAAAGCACAGCTTTCCCCAGCTTCTCCAATAACTAATTGATAATATCTGTTTGAACCATTTTAACCCTCCTATTACAAAAAATAATTAACTGCTTGCACTTTCATATCTGTGTACTCCATATGACCAAAATGATAATGCAAAAAAAGTAAAAATACACACAATCGCTGCTCCAAAAAACAGACCCTTTACTGACAATGCCCCTATAAGTGCCTGTGTCGGCAACGTTGCAATGATTCCATATGGCAATACACAATAAAAAATAAACTTATAAATTCCATAAAAAGCAATCCCTGGTATTTTCAAACACAAGTCAATCGCTGTCTCCTCAATTTTCGTTAAATTGTTTACAGAGAAAACAAAAAAAGCAAAGCATCGTATCAAGAGTTCCATATCGTAGTACAGTATCGTCATCATAAAAACCAGAAACAGATATTGAATAATAGTAAACCATGAAAAACCCATGCCTATTTCTTTCACCCCATACGCAATAATACATGCACTGAAAGCCAATAGCGGTATGGAACCTGGATTTATTTTTTCAAAAGTAATCCGCAACAGCGGATTTACCGGTTTGGTCAGATACAAATCCAGTTCACCGGTTTGTATTTTTTCAGGTATGGAAATCACTCCAAAAAAGTAAATTATCATGTTAAGGGCATTGATCAGGGAAAATGTTCCTACAAAAACAAGGATTTCTCCATGCCCCCATCCACGGATTTCATCCACATGCCCGTAAATTGCCTCAAAGGCAAAAAGCTGAACCAAAAAATAACTGGTGTCAATAAAAAACGGTCCAAAGAATCCCAACCGGAATGTCATGATATGGGATAGCCTTAATTTCATTAATTCTGTCAAAAATTTAAAATTATCTTTCATATTCCTGCTCCGTCATATTTCATTCGATAATGTTCATAAGTTACTTGATTTAAAACAATAAAGAAAATGCACCATATACTTAAAACCAATAAGCCTGTCACTGCTTCATCCTCACATTTTCCTAGAAACAGCATACTTGGGAGATATGTAACATAATAGAACGGCAGAAATCTCATACCGGCTATCATCCATTCCGGCAAAAGTGCAAGGGGAATCACCGCTCCTGTCACAACTGCTGATAAATTATCCTTTATCATGAGAAAAGTACTGATCTCCTCAAATTTTCTAAAAAAATCCCAAGGAAATAATTGAGCAAAGCCATAAACAGCAGACCTAAAACAACCATGATAATTCCCCATAGCAATATCATCCAATTGACTGTATGTACAATGGAAATCCGGAACAAACAAAACCACAGAACCGTTGCTAAAAAGCCAATGCCTGAAGAAAATGCAATCTTCCCGGCCTCCATCGCCACAAAATAGCCCTGTGTCTGTACCGGTATCACCATATATTTTGAAAAAGTGCCGTTTCTCAACATCCCCGTCATCTGCTGGCTGATTTCAGCAGACTTTTCCATCTGGAATAGATAGGAACTTATGATATAGTAAGAGATCATGGTGTGAAATTCCAATCCTGCTATCTGCTCTTTTCCTTCAAACAAAATACTCCATAAGATCCATGCAAATAATATCTTAGCCACTGACAGAATCACATCAACAAATACATCTGCTCTCCAGATTAACTGCGCTTTCATATATGCCCTAGCAATTTCCAAATATTTCTTCACGTTTTACACCCCCTTATAGATACGCTCTACTACAGAGCCTATTTCTTCTTCCTCAATTCCAATATCCCGGATCGGATAATGACCGATATACGATTCCAGAACTTTTTCTGTATTTTGTTTTGGTATTTCAAGCACCAGTTTGTCATTTGTTTTTTCTAATATCCTGCAATGTTCCGGAACATCAGGCTCTACGCAATGCTCAAAGTATATAGTCATCTTCTTGCTTTTCTGGTATTGTTCAAATAACATATCCGTATCGCCGTCATATATTTTTCTGCCGTAATTTACTACAATAGAGCGTTTGCATAATGCCTTAATATCCTCCATATAATGCGAAGTCAGCAGGATGGTCGTCCCTCTCGATTCATTTATATTTTTCAGAAAAGTCCGAATCTGTTTACTTGCCACAGCATCCAGTCCAATTGTCGGCTCATCTAAAAACAGTATTTTGGGATTATGAAGCAATGCAACAATCAATTCCATTTTCATCCTTTCTCCTAATGATAATGTCCTTACCTGTACATCCATAAGCTCCTGCACCTGAAACAGCTCCACAAAAAAGTTCTTATTTTTCCTATACTCGTCTTCCGGAATACGATATATTTCTTTAAACAGTCTCAGCGTATCCTCCGCTGTCAGCTCAAAAAACAACTGACTTTTCTGCCCCATAACTACCGCATATTGATGCTTAAATGCCTTCTCCAACTTATTAGGATAAAATCCCATGACCTGAATTTCGCCGCCTGTTGGCGCAATAATACCAGTCAGCATCTTCACTAAGGTAGTTTTACCCGCTCCATTCGGTCCAATCAATCCGATAAACTCACCCTTATCCACATCCATGTTAAAGGCATCTACCGCAATTTTTTCTTCATATTCTCTATGGAACAGACCCTTAATACTTCCCATCACTCCCTCCTGCTTCTTATACCGTTTATACTTTTTCGTTATATTTTCTGTCCGTATCATCTTCATGTTTAAAACCTCCAAATGAAATATATTTTCGTTCAAGACACAAAAAAACGTGGTTTCTGCCTATCATAAATAGACTGAAACCACGAATCCATATGTCTCAAATTGACGTAGTAAAACAAGGCTTTCCATGAAAGGATACCCGCAATGTCTTAAAACCTGCGCTCCATTTCATAGTTGGTCTAAAACAAAAAAAGCATGACCGCTACAGCCATACTTTCCCTTTTCTCATTCATCAAAACAAGACAATAATTCCCAGTATATGCAGTATTCTGTAAGGCAGAAACAACCAGCATTCAATAATGCTGAAAAGGGTGCCACAAATAGAACACTATCCCTAGTGCTTACCATTTGCAGCGCTTACCCTCTTTATTATATTTAGTTGTTCTTTGTCATTACAGATACCACCAACATATACATACCTGCCTTTTCTTTAAAATATGAACCTATATTAACTCATAACTTTTCCAGTGTCAATATTTATTTAATAGATATTTTAATTATTCAAATTCAGATAATAATCGCAAAGTCCAGAATAGACTTCCTGAACATTGTCCATATCCCGACCTATAATACCAGATAAATATACCATAACATCGTTATGTAGAATGGTATAGTTGTCATCGTTTGCTATCAGCAAAGGACTTAAAGCCTTTAACACATTATTCCACCCTAATACAGATATGTGCTCATGTGGAAATATCTCAGATAACTTTACTGCATTGATTGGTTCATTAAAAAATGCAAATACTCCTGCCATTTTATAATCCACAAATGGAACTTTCATATTTCTTTTTGCATCGTCCCATATAGTTTTATAATACTCTTGAATATTTCCTTTAGGTTGTCCGGCTAAAAGAATTTTAATATTGTTCGGAACATATTCTGGATTCGGAAGTGATGCCAAAAAGGTTTCTGATTTGTAGACAAACATACCCTTGTTTTTTGATATTTATTTTTTTCAGCGATCCATGATTGTGCAAGTTCCCCCAATAATGAATATCTATGACTGCCATCCTCAGAAGTATTATCAATCGAAACAAGATCGCCAAATGTTAATGTATTGTCTGATCGTGTATGTTTTACTTGAACAAATAGCTTTTCTCCACCTTCATAGGTTACCACCACATCATCCAATCCCAATTTAACATTAGCTTGTAATTCCACACATTTTATATTATTATCGGAATTAAGCATATCAATAATATATTGTTGCCCAACAGACCACTCATACCAATATGGAGCTCCCATCCCTGGTTTTGTTTTCGCTGAATATTTCATATAACCCTCTCCAAGCTGAATTATAATTAAATGCCATATTCGTATATCACTTTTCACTCAATCAATTTTATCTGTTCTGCCGCATTGAGAATGTTCAACTGATACTCTGCAATGTCTTTCAAAATCTGAAATCTTTCTGTCTTGTTTCTGCCCTCACGGATCATTTGCGCATTATGTGTTTCTAAATTAGATAAAACTGTAAGTTCGTTAATGGAGGCAAAGTCTCTCACATTATTCTTTTTTGCCAATTCAGGATTTTCATCCCGCCATGCTTTCGCGGTAAATCCGAATA
>CAJUGD010000008.1 GCA_910586205.1 uncultured Lachnospiraceae bacterium
GCCAATCCGATTTGGGATTGGACTCATAAAACAACCAGTTTCACGGATTCAGGTATATAATAACATTCCAGCTTTCCATACGGTTTTCCCATAACTTCATTGGCAAACCGGGTGGACGGATGAGCCTGAACATGCAGACGCATAGCAGAATCCAAAATCTTCAAAAGAAAGCTAAGCTGCCATGAGCCGTCTTTACGAATACTGTTTCCCAAATAGAATCTGCGGTTCTGATCCACCAGATCCCGCAGGCAAAGCACCCCCTCCTCTGTGTCCACCATGGCCAGCCCTTCCTTCTCAATCGGATCCATTCCCGGATTCACGGCCTCTACCATGGAGCCGATCCATTCCTCCGGCTGGTCATTATCCCGGCACACTGCCTCTCCATGCATCTGGTCAATCCCCGCGCCTCCCAAATAATTGCGGCGTACACGGTTTCTTGGCAGATTGATCAATCCCTTTTTCATGTTTTTCACCATCCTTTTCCTCCTTCTGCTTTTTCATAATGTACTCTCGGACTCTCTCCATACCATCTTCCCCCAAAATTTCTTCACTTCATACTGCGGACCTGCTCGATCAGATCCAAAAATTGTGCACCGTATTTATGATACACCGGTTCCACGGCATCACTCCACGCCTCCGGATCCTCTAACTCTAAGATTTCCACACCTGCCCGCTCAAGGGCCTGATATGCCTTTTGATCCGCTTTTTCAATTTCCGCCCGGTTATAATCCTGGGTCAGACGGGCCGCCTTAAGTATCACCTGCTGTTCTTCTTCCTTCAGGGCATTCCAGGTAATCTCGCTGATTAGAATCACCCCCGGCGCATAAGTATGGCCGTCCTTTACATAATAGGGAGCCACCTCATAAAATTTATTATAGTAATAGCTTACCGGCGGATTCTCCGCGCCGTCCACACTTCCTGACTGAAGGGCTGTATACAGCTCCACATAGGCAATGGGAACCGCCTGTGCCCCTAATGCGGCTACCGTATCTTCCATAAGCCCGGAAAGCTGCATCCTGATTTTCAGGTTCTTCATATCCTCAATCCGGGTGACAGGCTGTTCTGTCGTAAAAAAATTCCGCGCTCCCTCATCCAGATAAGCAATTCCTTTCATTCCCTTTGCGCTTACCTGGATATCATCCAGAATCTCCTGCCCCAGCTCGCTTTCACACACCTTCCAAAAATGTTCCCGATCCCTGAAAATATAAGGCAGCGCCAATGCGGAAACCATGGGATTCCCGCAGTCTGCCAAGGAAGCGCTGTTGCCCCGGTACAAATCCAAAGATCCCATCTGCATGGCGCGGTAACACTGTTTGTCATCCCCCATCTGTCCGGACGGATAGATTTCCACCACAATCCGTCCCTGGCTCAGCCGCTCCACCTCATCAGCAAAGTACTGGGCGGAATCCGTCATAATATGCCCTTCCGGATTCACCTCTCCATAGCAGAGAACCAGATCCGGTTCAGCCTTTCTGCTCTCTTTGTTCCCACTCCCTGACGGGCTGCATCCGGTAAGAGAACTGCCTGACAGAAGAATGCTCACTCCCCAAAAGGCAAGCAGCGTCCGGATTCCTGTTCCCTTTTGTCCTTCTCCATCCTTTTTCATTGCTTCCAGACCTCAATGGTTGAAAAATACTCCATGTGATACTTTAAATTATCACCGTTAAAATTAAGCTGGCCCAATTTTTTAAACAGGGCGTCTGCCTGGGAGGCCCTTACCCGCACTCCTGGATTCTGGTTGATCCCGCGCAGAATCGTCATCAGGCTGCGCCCAAAATTCAGCTTCACCGATACATCCTGATACATTAACCGCTGCTCCAGCTCCTCTACCAGCCTTACGAAGCTGTCATATGCCGCCTCCCTCTTCTGCCGCGCCAAAAACCGGCTGATCTCCTCCTCCAAACCGCAAATCCGCTTCATCCCCTCCGTCATTTCCAAAAAGGCTCCTCTTATCCCTTCCCCGGAATACTCACTGATATAGGAAGCCGCTTCGTCATAAGCGCCTGCAATAAATTCTGCACATCTGCACGTTCCGCTGACGCCACATGCTACGGGAATCTGACTCTCCCCGGCCAGATAATCCCTCGCCCGGCGGATGCAGCCAGTCAGCTCCGTAAAGGCATCTTCCATAACCCCGTACAGACAAATCGCCATCTGATCCATCCAGATACTGTTGATTGCCTTTACGCCTTTCATATGAAAATAATTCTTAAGCACCTCCTGGGAAAAAGTTCCCATGGACACCAGCGCCGGACTGGAGATCAGCACTACCTTCATCCATCCCTCACCGATTCCCTGCAGCTTTAGCTGTTCTTTCAGATCTTTTGCTGATTTTCTCTGAAAAAACAGGTTCCAAAGCAGATCCTTTTCCCAATCCCGATAAAAATCAAAACCTGTTTTCTGGTCTGTCTGATGAGAGTAGGACACAAGAGCCAGTGAGTCCTCCCGCTCTCTTGCCCTTGCAATCACCTTATCCAGCGTTACCTGAAGCTCAGAATCCAAGTATGGCTTCAGCAGGTAATCTGTCACCCCCAGCTTTAAAGCCTGTTTTGCATACGCAAAATCACTGTATGCAGAAATAATAATCATCTGGATATCCGGATACTTCTTCCGGATTTCTTCTGCTGCATTCAGCCCGTCCATACGTGGCATTTTAATGTCTAAAAGTACAATATGAGGCTTGTAATCTTCCAGTTTTTCCATCAGATCCACACCGTCTGCTGCCTTATAAACTATCTCAAGAAGACTCGGATAGCTCTCTTTAATGATTTTTTCCAAATATTCCCGTTCATATTGCTCATCATCCGCCAATATAAGCCGCAGCATACTCTCATCCTCCTGTCAACCGTCAATTTTGTAAAGCTTCAGAATTATTTTTGTGATTCCATCCGTGCGCTCAATCCTCAGCACATCCTTTTGCCGGTAAAAAAATTCCAGTCTCTCTCTCACGTTGTTTAAACCAATCGAAGTCTTTGAAGATGCCGGGTGCGCCTTGCTTTCCGGCTCCCTCTCTCCGGCCGGAAACCCAACTCCGTTATCTGCCACAACCACCTCCATATGATCCGGCTTCTCCGTAATCAGAATATCTACCTTACCCCCGCTGACCCGGTCTTTTAGTCCATGCTGAATACTGTTCTCCACCAAAGGCTGCAGCGTAAGGGGAGGTATCATAAAAGGATCATCCGAAAATGATTTCCGCACGTCCAGGCAAAACCGGATCCTGCCCTTTAAATGCAGCTTTTGAATATACAGATAAGCCTGCAAAAGCTCGATTTCCTCATCCAGAGGAATGGCTTTTGTCTTGATCTCTATACTGCTGCGCAGGATCTGAGAAATAGACTTTACCAGCTGAATGGCTGTATCCTGCTCTCCCATCTGAACGCTGCGGATCACCAGGCTTAAGGTATTAAACAGGAAGTGAGGATTCATCTGCATCTGCAGCTCCCGGATCTTGGCCTCTGCTAAGCGTTCCTTCATTTGGTATGTCTCGTTTAGTTCTGTGATCATATTGCGGATGGTATGCTTCATCTGATCAAATGTGCCGGAAACCTGGTTCAATTCCTCAAAAGCCGTTTCCTCAATATCCTGCACCTGAAAATTCTTGTTTGCGATCTCCCTGGCTGCACAGGTAAGACGGCTGATGGACTTTAACATATTCCGGCTCACGCAGTAATTCACCGACAAAGTAAAAATACACCCTGCAATCAAAACCAGGTTCATCAAAATGTTGATCACCTTCAGCTGCCTGCTGTAATCCTCAAAGGCTGTGTTTAAATACTCCAGATAGCGGCTCACCAACTGATTTAAACACCGTTCAATCTCCAGATCCACCTCATCCAAAATACTCACATCTCCCGGGCTGTACAGACTGTCCGGCCGAATATAGGAATCAGCCAAAGCCTGATGATGCATTACCACCTGACAGACGATCCGATACATCATTTTACACTGCCGATCACTCTTCATCTTTCCCGAAAGCTCCGAAAGATGTGTATTGAGACGTTCACAATTTTCGTAATATTTTTCCAAAACCGTGTATTCACGGCTTTTCATATATAACTTAAAACTGTTTTTTCGATCATTATTCATCACAGAAAGCTCATTTACCTGCCGGTAATCCTGCAGCAGCCCGTTGTATCTGCTGGATGCTCCTGCATTCACTAAAACATTTGCCAAAATAAATACGCAGGTAAAGGTTATCAGCACAAAATAGCTGCGGCGTATTGCACTGCGAATGGATTTCATACACATATTTTCCCCCGGAGATTCTCTGTCAAAACTATTCTACACTATTTCCGGCAATTTTTAAAGCACATATATATACGTTTACACAAAATCTTGAAAATCAAAAAAGCCGCCTATCTCTTTCAGATAAACGGCTCGTATTCAATCTGTTTTCCTCATCACTAACGGATACAATTCTCTATAAACTCATCTGTTGTGGCAAACTCCCGGCCAGGTCCTCCTAAAAAGATCACCATACGCATATCCTTATCTGTGAAATTGGTATAAAAATCAATGGAAACCTTTTCCTGCTTTACTGTTCCCTGATATAGATAATAGTTCCAGGCACCTGTCGAAAACGTCTTCGTTGAGGAGGAAACCAATGTTATCATATCCGAATATTCTGACATAATCCCTGTCACTGCCAGATCGCTTATCTCCTTCAGATATTGCTCGCCCAGGACAGACTTTACATAGGAAATATCCTCCTCCTGCATGGAAATAATCAGAATGCCCTGAACAGAATCCTTGTTTTCAGAGAGTTCAATGGTTCCGTCTTCATCATTCCGGACACAATCATACCCATTGGGAACGATTACCTTAGTGCCAGGCAATACTTCCTCTGTGGCCTTTTCCTGCACCACTCCGTCTACCGTCCAGGCTCCGCTTTCATCAACCGTATAGCCGTCCGGCGTTGTAGCTGAGGTCAGGCAATATCCCTGAGAGTTGAAATAATAACTTCTGCCTCCTACCCAATACCATCCATCAGACAGATAGCTTCCGTCTGTATTCTGGTAAAACCAGCCTTTAGCATCCTGCTTCCACTCCCCTGCAAAGCTGCAAAAAGAAGCTGACAAGGCCAGACCTGCCGCCAATACCATAGTTACGATGTTTCTTCTCCTCATGATACATACCCTCCTGACTGTTTTAAGTATTTCTTCTCATACCATGTCCACAAATCTCCTGCTGCGCCTTTGGCTTGTATTCACCAGGTGTACAGGCATTGCTCCCGCTAAGCTCGTGAAATACCTTGCTAAGTATTCTTATTATACCATACATTTCATAAATAAAAACCCCCTTTTTTTCATTTTAAAGCCTTATAATCTTCATCCGTATAATCCTTCTTTGGATCCCAGTTAGAAAACTCAAATACCCCATAATCCATTCCAACTGCTTCACTGGCCCTTTTCCACTCCTCTGTAGATGCATCTGCCAGCTTCTTTAACTCATTTTTATAATCCGCAATACTCTGCGCCATGACTCCCTGAACAATTGCCCCTAAACTTGGCTGCACATCCTTTACCTCTGCATAAAAATCATAAGCCTTCTCATCCCTGGTTGTGGCAGTGGGAACAATCTTTGTGGTCTCATTGGCAATCGTATAATACTGCTTCATAATCTCATTAGTCATATATTTCTCATTAATGACAGGAATCACCGACACAAAGGTTCCATCCTCCACACACCCGGACTGATAGCCGAATTCCTCGCTGTACAGAGCCATCAGATATTCTGCTGCCTCCTTGGGATGCTTCGATTGGCTATAAAGCCCCATCCATGGAGACAACTCCCCCTGCTGCACATAGGTATCCTTCATCCCATCCGGAACAGGAACTGCCATAACCCCATAATTTAAATCTGGATAGCTCTCCCCCCACTGGGCAATACACCACATTCCCTGACAGAGAAATCCTGCCTGTCCCTGGGCAAACATCTCTCTTGCCTCCGGAGCGCTGATATTGACTGTATCCGGATGAATGCTTCCGTCCTGTACAAGCTGGGAAATCAGTCCCATAGCCTTTATCATGGCCTCACTGTCATAGGGCGCTCTTCCCCCATCCGTCAAAACCTTAGTGGTGGCAGCTATCTTTCCTCCTGCGGCAGCCGCTAAGGAGCGGGCCATAACGTCCAGACGGTTAATCTGCTTTCCTCCGTCAATCAGACCGTATACGCTTCCCTTTCCATACTCTGTTATCTTTTTGCAGGCTTCGGCAAATTCCGAATATGTCTCCGGCGTTTTCTCCACCCCTGCCTGTTTTAACACATCTTTATTGTAGAAAAACAGACATTGAATCGTGGGCATAACTTCTGTGATTGTATACCAGTCCTCTCCTTTGTGAGTAACCCCTTCCCCAAAAGACATGGGATCAAATGTTTTCTCAAAATCCTCTGTCACATAGGGATTCAGCGGCTGAAACCAGTTTTCCTCCAAAGCGGTATTTAATGTCATGCCCACTGGAATGGGGAACAGATCCGGCCCTTCTCCTGACTTTATCATGGTCACAATGGTATTTTTAAACTGATCTACCGTCAGCATGGTATACTCAATAGTAATGTCAGGATGAGCCTCCATATATTTTTTATGAAATTCTTCCCGGCGCTGGACCGACCCGTCGCTCCAATCCACTACCCGAATGGTAACTTTCCCGTCAGGACCGCTTTCTGCCGCCCCGGCCCCTGCCTTTGCCTCTCCTGCGCCCAAAACCTGATTCCCGGCCGGTTCTCCCTCAGAACGTATGCCCGGCATGGCACATCCTCCCAATACAGACACTGCCATGATTCCTGCCAATACTGCTGCCGTTAAACCTTTCCGCTTCATAAATATCCTCCTGCTTGCATGTCATTTATTTCTGTATTCTCTCCGTTTTTCGTCTCAAATCTCTTTCATCCTCAGCTCTTTACAGCCCCTGCAATTCCCTCCACAAAATACTTCTGAAGAAAAATAAACAAAAGAATCACCGGCACCACCGCAATGGTTCCTCCTGCCGCAATCCCTGTCCAGTCAACCGTATTTTCCCCCTTAAAAGCATACAAGCCTACGGCAAGGGTTCTGGAAGCCGGATTGTTCAAGGTCAAAACAAGGGGAAGCATAAATGCATTCCATGTCCAGATCGTTTCCATGATCACCACTGTAGTGGCAATTGGCTTGGAAAGCGGCATCATAATACTGAAAAATGTCCGAAAGTAATTGCATCCGTCTACCCTGGCCGCCTCCTCCAGCTCCTTGGGCACGGACTGAAAAAAGCTGGTAAACAAAAGGAGAAAAATCACGTGCGCCCCTCCTGCCTGGGCCAATACCAGTCCTGTCTTCGTTCCCACCAGATTCATACTCTTTACCACCTCATAAGTGGGAATAATAGTGCTTACCAAAGGGATGGCAATGCTTCCTAAAAAGATTCCCATAATCGCCTTTTTCCCCACAAAATGATACCGTCCCATGGCATATCCTGCCTGCATGGTCATAATCAGCACAATAATCACTGCAAAGACTGTAACAATCACTGTGTTAATAAAATAAACGCTGAAATTAGCCTTTTCCCATATCCGCAGAACATTGTCCAGTGTCGCTTCCCGAGGCCAAAGCCCCAGACGATTGCGGAAAAATTCCGGCTGGCTTTTAAAAGAAGCTGACACCATCCATAAAAACGGATAAATCCAAATAATCCCCAACAAAGCCAACAGACCATGAGTACACAATGCCTTTATCCTTCTGACAGTTCTTTCCTGATTCATTCTTACACCTCCATAGCCTTTATTCATGCATCCTGCCAAGACGGCTCTTGACCATATTCATAACTGTTCCTGCACCAATCACCACTGCACCGAAGAACAATGCCGCCGCACTGGCATACCCTAATCTTGGCATTCCGATCTCACTGGAAAATGCACTTCGATAGACATAAGTGGCAATCACATCTGTGGCATAAAACGGCCCTCCCTCTGTCATGGTCTTCACAATGTCAAAGACCTTTAAAGAGTTAATTGCGCAGAGAATTGCAATAATCCCTCCAACCGGCGCAATCAGGGGCAGAACAATGTGAAAAAAGGTCTGTCTCCGGTTAGCCCCGTCCACAGTCGCTGCCTCATACACATCCTTTGATACGCCCTGCAGTCCTGCCAGCCAGTATATCATATAGGTCCCGCAGTCCTTCCACAGAGAAATCAACACCAGAGTGGGCATTGCATATTTGGCATTTCCCAGGAAATTAATGGGTGCATCAATCAAATGTAGAGTCATCAGCACATGGTTTACCGGCCCCTGAACTCCAAGAATAAAAATCATAATAATTCCTACTACAGAAGCAGTCGTTACTACAGGAATAAAATACATGGTCCGATAAGCAGATCTGCCTTTCATCTTCTCATCATTCAGCATATAGGCCAGAAAGAGAGAGACAGCCAGCTCTAACGGCACAATCATCAGCGTATATCGAAAGCTGTTGACAAATGCATTCCAAAACAACTCGTCATGAAGCAGCTCCCGATAATTCTTCAGCCCCACAAACACAGCATTGCTGGTCAGTCCTGACCAATCTAACAATGAGTACTGGATACTGCACAAAATCGGATATCCCTGAAACAGAATGTAAAAGATTACTGCCGGCGCCATAAAGAGCCAGCACCATCCGTTTAAGACAAGCCACTCTTTTCTCCTGTTTCTCTTTGTGATTGCCAATACCTCCTGATTCATCATAAGCCATCTCCTTTCCTGATCTGCTTATCTTTCCTTATTTCTTTCTCCTGACAGCGCTTTCCATGGGAAGTCCTGTATCATAATCCAACTGACGCGGCTCCCATCCGTCTTCCTCCTTCTGCCTTGTAAACCCTTCATTGTCCCAATTTTCCGCCATATCCTTTCTCCATGGCCGTACCTTCCACTGATAACCCCGATACAGATCCCGGGTTTCATTCATATGGTCAAGAAGTTTGTCGTGAAGCTGGTTGCGAATTTCTCCATATTCTTCGTCCTCAATCCGGTTGCAGAGTTCATACGGATCCTGTTTCCCGTCATACAGCTCATCCTTATCCAACAAATGCACCACCAGCTTATATTGATCCGTAATAATTGCCCTCATGATCTGAAGCCCGCCAAACCCATCATGATCCACTTCATATCGGGTAAACTCTGTATACACTTCATCATTAATTCTTACTGATGGATCCCGGATCTGAGTCAGCATACTTTTTCCTTCCAGATTTTTCGGAATAGGAAGACCGAAATATTCCAGAATCGTAGGCGCTAAGTCAATATGAGAAGCCGGAAAATCCACTACACTTCCCACAGCCCCGCCCCGAATGATCAAAGGTACATTAGCCACTTCCCGGTATGCTGCG
The DNA here is from genome assembly GCA_910586205.1 of uncultured Lachnospiraceae bacterium. Classification (GTDB taxonomy): domain Bacteria; phylum Bacillota; class Clostridia; order Lachnospirales; family Lachnospiraceae; genus Brotaphodocola. The sequence goes on from CAJUGD010000008.1 coordinate 9,340, forward strand.
GCATTTTTAGAAAACATTTTGTGAGAACCCAGCATATCTCCATGATCCGAAGTATAAATCACCAGGGCGTCCGGAAATTGTCTTTCAACTTTTTCCAGAACCCGTCCAATCTCATAGTCCACAAAGGAGTTGCATCCAAGAAAAAGTGACAACTCCTTTGACGGCCCCCGAAGCTTCTCCGGGTCACTGTTTCGGTTCTCTCCTGCCCAAAGCTGCTGCATCTTAGGCTTGTCTCCTAAATCATCATGAAATCCCGGATGATCTTCAAAAGAAAATCCATCATACATGCTGCGGTACGGTTCCGGACAAAGGGATGGGCCATGAGGCTCATCATAAGACACTGTTAAAAAGAAATCCTGATCCTGGTACTGTTCCAAAAACCGCAGCGCCCGGTCAGAACAACGGTGGGCATAGGTAAATCCCTGGTCAAAATCCGGCTCATAAGCAGTTGTCGGATTTCTGGATCGAATCCGGTCTTTTGGGCTCAATTCTTCCAGATAGCATTTCATATCATACCAATACTCAGGTTCCCACCCCTCCGGGCAAATCCCAAAACCAAAATAGTCCCCTCCATCCAAATGCCATTTTCCAATATACCCACATGGAATCTGATGTCGGTTCAAATGCTGTCCAATCGTCTTTGCATTTGCTCCCATGGCAACACTGTTGCTTACCATTCCGTTGGTGTGAGGAAAAGTGCCGGTAAAGATTGCACTCCTTGCCGGGCCGCAGACCGGCTGACAAGTGTACGCATTTTCATACCGGATACCGCCGGCTGCCAGACGATCCAGGTTCGGCGTGTACATGTCAGAATTGCCGTAGCATCCTAACATATCCTTCCTGGTAGTGTCTGTCATCAATAGAATCACTTGTTTTTTCATCTCTCTCCCTTCTAATATTTTACCAATTTCTGCTATTTGGTCTTCCGTTCAATTTTTCCGGTTTTGATGATTTTTATTGATTTACAAGAATTATTATAGTAAAATTAATTGAGAAAACCATATCATATCACGTTATTCATATGGATAATTCTGTTTTTTAAGAAGGGAGGATAAATTGTGATTGATGTATCCGGACATCTCAGAGCCACTCGGAGGGCCATTGGCTTTGAGGACACAGAACATGCTGTGATCGTAAACTGCTGCGGCTGGCAGCGGTTTATCAGCCGTGACTATAGCCAGCAGCGGATAAAAGGACGATTGGACTATCAGATTATTTATGTGTTTAAGGGAGTGGGACATTATCAGCTTGACGGATCCTGGATTTCTGTCAATGCCGGAAATATACTTCTTTTTCGCCCCGGTGATCCCCAGGTTTATTCATACCATTCCCAGGAAAAGCCAGAGATCTACTGGATTCATTTTACAGGATCCAAAATTCAGAGCCTTTTAGATTATTATCAGATCGAAAACAGCTACATAGGGGAATCCCTTTCCCTGAAAAATCTATTTCAGGAGATCATTTTAGAGCTGCAGCTAAAAAAGCCGTTTTATGAGGAGCTGACCATCAGCAGCTTGTACAAAATACTGGCTTTAATTCGCCGCACCCGCTTACAGCAGCTTTCTCCCTCAGAGAATAATTTTTCTATCGAGCGCCTGGTTATGCAGCTCAACCAGCGCTATATGGATACCTGGACCATTGCCTCCATGGCTAAGTACTGCAATTTCAGCGAAGATTATTTTTCCCATATGTTCCGCAAACGGATGGGGGTGTCTCCTGCCCGCTTCCTTACAGATCTGCGGATTGAAAAAGCAAAGGAGCTTCTACTGACAGACAGCATGAATATTTCTGCCATCGCGTCCCTGACAGGCTTTAAGGATCCCTTGTACTTCAGTCGGGTATTCAAAAAGAGAACAGGTGTTCCGCCGAAGAAATTTCAGCAGAGCACACTGCTCTCTCAAAATCCTTTTTAAAGAATCGCTTCGAACATGCAGACAGCTTGCGCTTTCCCCTTAATATCCATAAAAGATCTGTGCCATAGGAGAACTTTTGTCCAGAATCAACGTGTTGTTCCCATTCTTCAAAGCGGTCTTCGCCGCATCCAAAGACCGGACAAAATTATAGAAATCCGCCTTGCTGGCATCATTATATGCATTGGACAAGATCTGCATATACTGGGCCTCACCCTCTGCTTTTATCTTCTCTGCTTCTGCCAAGGCTCCGGATTTCATCACGGACACCTCTTTTGTCGTATCATTTTTGATCTTCTGAGCCGATGAATTGCCCTGGGCCGTAAAAGAAGCCGCTATATTATTCCTTTCTGAGATCATTCGGTCATAGACTGCCTGCTTGTTGTCATCCGGCATATCCAGAGACTTGGTTTCCACTGCCAAAACCTGTATCCCATATCCATCCAGAGAATTACCGATATGTCCGTGGATGTCCAAAGCCAGCTTTCCATTCCGGTTCTCAATGATCTCCGCCTGATCCATATTGGAGATCACGGACTTCATGGATGAAAACACAGAGGCAGAGATCCGGGACTGCGCCTGAGCCACCTGTCCGTTTAAATGCCGTGTAAACAATGTTGGATCCGATATCCGCCACAGCACAAAAGCATCTGCAATCATGCTTTTCTTATCCTTGGTAATCACATCAGACCTGGGAATATCATAGATCTGCAGCTCTTTTGGGAGAGACGCGCTTGTCTGGATAAAGGGGATTTTAAAAGAAACCCCTGGTACATCCACCACCCGGACGATCTCTCCAAACTGGCGGATTAGTTTATATTCATTGGGATAGGTAACTACCATGGAAGAACCAAGTACTACCAATACCAGCGCTAACAGCAGCATAACGGTTGCCTTACCTGCCTTCTTCATTATAAAACCTCGCTTCCTTCCTGTACTCTTTCTCTTAAAGCCTGCATTTGCAGCTATCATGGCTCCTGCAGTCATGAAAATGCCTGCCTGTCAGCCGTTTTCATACATCTTTTTCTTCTGCTGTTCTCACCGGGCTGCCTCGCTTTCCCTGTCAGAAAAAGTCTGTCCGTTTTCTTCTGAAGAAGGCAGCGCCCCCTGTGCTCCTTCTGAACCGGCATTCTGTTCCAAACCATGATTATTGGCCGCAGATCCTTGTGACGGCGACATAAAATTATCTAAAGGCAGCAGCTTCTGAGTACCGCTCTCATCTACAAGATAAACCTTCATCCCAGGCAGCAGCTCCTCCATGGTTTCATAAAACATCCTTTGTTTGGTGATCAGAGGATACTTGCTGTACTCTGCATACATCTGCTCAAACCGGGACACCTGTCCCTGGGCCTCATTGATTCTGGCCTCTTTTTCCGCTTCTGCATTCTTGATAATCTGATCACACTCTGCTTCTGCCTGAGGAATCTTCTCATTTCGATCTTTGTTGGCATTGTTGATGGCTGTCTCTTTTCCCTGTTTGGCATTTTCCACATTCTTAAAGGCATTCATCACTTCTGTGGTAGGAGGAAAAGCATCCTGTATGGTAATATTGACCACAGACAGTCCGATATCCTCCTCAATCATCCGGTTCGTCAGCTTTTCCTTGATCTCAGACTGGATGGTAGTCTTTCCTGTGGTAATCACATCGTCTACATTATAGATCCCCACCGTATCCCGGATATAAGACTGAGCCAGCATCTTTAAAGTCGCCTCCGGCTCTGCTGACGCATAGAGATACTTTACCGGATCATTCACCATGTACTCCAAATAGAAATCCGTATTTACAAAGTTAAAATCCTTGGTGATCATCACGGACTCCTCATCAATAGATACAGACTCTCCAGAGTCCAAAGTGTAGCCAATGGGCATCCCCATGATTCCCTTGGACACTTTTTTCACATGCTGCACAAAAGGAATCTTAAAATGCAGCCCTGCCTGGGAAACCGCCTCCGCACTGCCAAAAGTGGTCACTACCGCATAATTTTCCTCGTCCAGCATATAATAGCTGTTCATCCCTGCAAATACCAGAATCATCACAGCCAGCGCTATGCCAATCCCTTTAAACGGCCGAAACCGTCTGACCGGATTTCCATTGGAATCAAACCGCTCCGGCTCCTTGTTCTGTTTGTCTCCCTCATCGCTGTCCCTTTTACTGCCCTCAAAAGGGGACTTACCGGATCCGTTTCCTCCGGACATTGTCTTCCACAAATCTTCGTATGGATTTCTGTTCCCATTCATAAATTTTCTCCTGCACATTCTTGCCCTGTAAAAATATTGTTAAAATTCAGATAATGTGTCTATTTTACTCTCAAAAACATTTTTATGCAAGATGTATGAAACATTTTATGAAAACTTAATATTTCTGGCAAAAATGCCCTTTTAACCCAAACAGCCTGTCTGAAAGCAATCCTCTGCTCCCAGACAGGCTGTCAAAAATTCTTTATTTTATATTTCCTTTTGTGCGGTGGTGGAAAAGATACCGTTCCAATTCACTCATGTAAATCCCCGCGTTTTGTCTAAATCCGGCATTCTGCAGATTCGAAGCCCAGTTTTCATAATACTGTTTAAAATCCATGCTTGTGTTTACATCCTGATGGCTGCCAAGCGCCATAAGTGGTATTCCACTGCTTTCCTTTACACTTTTGTCGCCTTGCCGGGCCAAATGGACTCGTAATGCCGTCATTTCTGCAGGGGTGGCGTTCTCTGCATCCACATCATTTAAATGGATTCTTTTGGTAAATGTTTTTCCGTGAATATCTTTTCCCTCCACATACATTACCGGGTCGTCCTTTGTGGAACTCTCATCATACTTCATGTGAAGCTCCTGTCCTGAAACGGGGCTAAATTCACTATGTAAATAGCCCATTTTCAACGTACCATGATAATTTCCACCAGGAGCAGAGGATGACCTTTCAGTTACCAGGCTTTCTCCAAAAGCATTCCCTATATTATTTCTGGAAGTACAGCCAATGGGATATTTTGCTGTAGAATAATTTGCACTTTGTAAACCTAATACATTCATTTTTTCTCCTTACTCTTTTTCATCTATGCCTTTAATTGCTCCAATATGTCTAAGTACTTTCTGTAATCCTGAAAATGCTGGGATTTATTTACGTCTACATCAGTAGCTGCCTTAGAATACTCATATAAATTTTTATAGGAATCCATTCCTCCTGCTTTTAACATGGTTCCCAGTCCGCCCAAATTTCCGAAGGCATTGTTTTTCCGGTCAAAAACATCATCGCATTTTGTCAAAACACCTTCTGTCTTGGTTGGATTGATCTTACTTTCATCTAACGGCGTAATGCCTAAATAAATAGCAGTAGCTCTTCCTTTGGAAATAATACCGGCTTCCACCAGTTCACCCATCAGCGCAATAGAATCTTTTTTTGACATATTTGCAGAATTATATTTCTTTTTCAGATTTTCTAATTCCTCATCAGACAGTTTATCTTTTTTTGCGCCTTCCACCCATTTTTCTGCCTGTTTCTGAAAATCAGAAGGGTGGTATGCTACTTCTTTTTTTGTGACAGCATACACAGGAAATCCATTCACCATCTGTATTGTCATAATCGTATTACTCCTTATGTTTCAATATATGGTCCCTCTGTCGGTCAGAACCATTTATGCTCTCCTAAATATAAGTCCAAGCATATATTTTTTGTTAATTCGTTTCACTTTTAATAAATATCTGCACTGTTTCTATTCATGCTCTCACCTCTCTATCCTTTCTTGATTTTATATTTTTAAGAAATAATCAGAATCATAGTAAAACTTTTTCACCTCCTTAAAGATCGATCCTATAATCTGCTTATTTCGTAAAAATCGAAATTTCGGTATTTTTACAATAACTCTGTTTGGCAAGTTTGTCAATAAATTCCATTAGAAATTCCATTAGAAACTCCAAACAGCCTGCCCGAAAGCGTCTCCCGCTTCCTGACAGGCTGTAAAAATCATCTCTTAATGATGGAACAGACGAATCCCTGTAAAGGCCATAGCCATTCCATATTTATTACAGGTCTCAATCACATGATCATCCCGTACAGACCCGCCTGGCTGGGCAATGTATTGCACGCCGCTTTTATATGCCCTCTCAATATTGTCTCCGAAAGGAAAGAACGCATCTGACCCCAATGACACCTCGCTCATCTGATCCAGCCAGGCTCTTTTTTCCTCTCTGGTAAACACAGGCGGTTTTTCCTTAAAAATCTTTTCCCAGGCCCCGTCTGCCAGCACATCCATATATTCCTCTCCAATATAGACGTCAATCGCGTTATCCCGATCCGCCCTGCGGATCCCGTCCACAAACTTCAGTCCCAACACTTGGGGCGCCTGACGGAGAAACCAGTTATCCGCCTTCTGCCCTGCTAACCGGGTACAGTGTACCCGTGACTGCTGTCCTGCGCCGATGCCAATGGCCTGACCGTCCTTCGCATAGCAGACCGAGTTAGACTGGGTGTATTTTAAGGTAATCAGGGAAATCACCAGATCCCTTTTTGCTGAATCCGGAATCTCTTTATTTTCCGTAACCACCTGAGAGATCAGATCATAATTAATGTCCAGATCATTTCTTCCCTGTTCAAAGGTAATCCCAAACACCTGCTTTTTCTCAATTTTCTCCGGCTCATAGGTCTCGTCCATCTGAATCACACAGTAATTGCCGTTCTTTTTTGATTGTAAGATCTGAAGCGCTTCCGGCTCATACCCAGGCGCAATCACCCCGTCCGAGACTTCCCGCTTAATCAGCTTTGCCGTATCCGTATCACAAACGTCAGACAAAGAGATAAAATCTCCAAAAGAAGACATCCTGTCAGCCCCTCTTGCCCGGGCATAAGCGCTTGCCAGCGGCGATAAATCTCCCATATCATCTACCCAGTAGATCTTTGCCAAGGTCTCGCTTAAGGGAAGCCCTACTGCTGCCCCTGCAGGCGACACATGCTTAAAGGAAGCTGCTGCAGGTAATCCTGTGGCCTTCTTAAGCTCCCGCACAAGCTGCCATCCGTTGAAAGCATCCAACAGGTTAATGTATCCGGGCTTTCCTGATAAAACCTGAATCGGCAGCTCTCCATCCCCTTCTGCAAAGATCCTTGCCGGTTTCTGGTTAGGGTTGCACCCATACTTTAATTCCATTTCCTTCATTTTGTTTTCCATCCTTTCCTTAAGTAATTCATGAATTTTTATTCACAATCCTGGTCTCATACCTTCCGGAAGCAATCTCAATATACCGGACAAACAAGGATACTTTATTCTCCTCGTTTAAGCTTTCCCACAAAAGCTTTGTAAAAGCATCTATCTCATCCATCATGCCTGCCGGCTTTGGTTCCCCCTCAAAGCTGGGCAGCGGATTGCCGTCGCTCTTATAAGTATGAATAAAATGTCCTTCCCCTGCCAAGGGATTCTCATAGGCAAATGTATACCGGCAGCAGGAAGCCGGATCTCCGTGATTACTCTTTAGAATAGACATGGCATAATTGAACTTTCCGTTTTCTATATGCATGATTCCCGAGATCCTCGGCGTATAGTTAGGGCCGTCCGGCTCAAACTCCCGGCTGCGGAGGCTCTGCTCAAAGGTAAGCTGCTTATCCATCCCCTGGTAAATGGTGTCCGTCTGATCCCCATTGGTCACAATGGTCTTATTTCCCAAAACCCGCACCGGCGCATAGATAATCAAACTTGGATCCTGAAGCTTTGCCGGGTCAAATGCCTGGGTTCGGATCCCCTCCCCGTCTTCTACAAATACCCGGTTCCTGCTGTTCTCGCTTCGCCCCATGATAAAATAGGCTGACACTGCCTTCGTCCCGTCAGGCGTCTTGCCAATCACAATCCCCCGTCCCGGATAAGTATTTCCCTTAAGCTCCTGTTCCAAAGATATTCTCTTCATTTCTCATCCTCCTTTTATTCATTCCGTATCGCCGCTAACGGACTCAGCTTCATCGCCCGCAGCGCCGGGAAAAACCCTGCCACCATTCCCACTAAAATGGCAAACCCCACTGCCGTCAAAGAAAGCCATGCCGGTATCCTGGAAATATCTCCTGCCTGCCCCACCATCATCTCTCCAATGGTCTGAAACCGGTTCATGGCAATGGAAATCCCATAGCTGAACCCGAGTCCCACAATCCCTCCCATCAGCCCGATACATCCGGACTCAATCAAAAACATATTGCGGATAACCCCCATATCACATCCCAACACCTTGATGACCCCGATCTCCTTGGTTCTTTCATAGATGGACATCATCATAGTATTGGCAATGCCAATAGCCGCCACAAACAGGGATATAGCTCCGATCCCTCCTAAAACAGCCTGGATCATCATAGACTGTTTCTGGGTCTGCTCCATCCACTCCGAGCTGCTGTAAGCCCGAAATCCCATCTCCAAAAGCTGCTCCTGCACCTCCTGCACATGTTCCATCTTGTCCACATTTACCACGCAAGAGCTGTAAATCAAATAGGGATACGCCTTTCCTTTCTTATTCGTGGGCTGTCCCGGAATAGGATTTTTCCGGAAAATCCGACGAAGCTGAGCTTTTAACACATCTATATCCGCATATACGGAATAAGCATAGTTTCCGCCGCTGGTTACATCCCCCTCTACTACCCCTGCCGTCTCAATCAGATACTTTTTAGGGGCCTTGGCTGTACTGTCCCCTGAGGACTGATAGTACTGGTTTGTGTCAAAAATCACAAACATAGGACGTCCCATAAAGTCTACATCCGGCAGCTTTCCTGGCTCCCAAAAACCTCCGCCCCGCCCATTGTCAAACCACTGGATCACCGAATTGCCGTAAATCAGCTTTAGCTCCTTATCTTCCCGCTCCGGCAGGCTTCCCTGCCCCAAAGGGATCTGTTCTAAATATTCCCGCGGCGCCCCGGTCAGGGTTGTGCCCGTGGAATACTTGCCCTGCATAAAGATCACGTCTGTCTCCAAAAGAGGATACACGCTTTCCACATACTTCATTCGTCCTATCTGTCCAATGATATCGTCTGTCAGAAAATTAGGTTCTGCCCCGTCTCCTCCCCCATAATAATCGCCCCGCACCTCAATGGCGGTCAGGCTCCCATAAGACTCGATCAGCTCCTTATTCAGCTCCCGAAGCCCGATTCCAAGAGACATCATGACCACAATAGAAGCTGTGCCGATAATGACACCAAGGACCGTCAGGGCGGTCCTCAGCTTTCTTCTTCTCAAATTATTCATGCTCATGACAAGCAGGTCAACAAATCTCATTCTTCCTCGTCCTCATCTGACTCCATCTCTGTCTTTGCCCTGCGGTGTTTCACGGCCATGATCACAATTACGATCACCAGAATCAGAATCACTGCCAGGGCTCCGGGCAAAAGCCTCTGCTGATTCATTTCCAGAAATGCCGCCAGCCCCACTTTCTCCTGCTCCTTTGGCATCTCCTCAAACATGCCTGCGTCAATATCCTCCATGGAAGACATATCCTCTAAAACATACAGCGTCATTTCCTTTTCTTCTGTATAGACATCACCTGCCTCATCCTCATAGGAGATCAGTACCTTTACTTTGCCCTCATCCTCTGTGGGCGCAGCACCTGTCACCATACAGTCCACATTTCCCGTTTCCCCCGGCTTAATGTTGCCCACATAGGTATCCGTTGCCTGGATGGAAGCAGCCTCAAAAGAAACGGTAACATTGTAAAGCATAACCTTTCCTGTGTTGTTGATGCCAAACATTACGTTGGCCTCACTGCCTGCAGGAATGGATTCCGGCATAATCTCAAAGGTTCCTGTGCTGAGCCTGGCAATCTGATTCACCGGAATATCCAGCTTTAGTTCTTCCTCTGCATTCTTATATTCCGGGCTGTCAAACTTGGCCTTGATCGTCACGCCATAAGAACGCTGATCCACCCCCGGCCGTGACAGCAGCCTGTACCGCAGCTCCGTCACCCCTCCCGGGGCAAGGGAATTTAACGCCACCGAAGAAGATCCTGACTCTGTGGTAAATACCGCGCTGTCAGAAACCTTCTCCGATTCCATGGAAAACAGCAGATTGGTGGCCGTAATATTGCTGGATGCATTCTTGATCTTTAAGATCAGCTCAAATTCCTCCCCGGCAATAATCGTATCAGGATTCGTAGAAAACCCGTCAATAATGATTCTTGCCCGGGTTCTGTCATGCTCATTAAACTCTCCTCGTTCGTCTTCTTTATCCTTATTGTGAATCCGCACAAAAAAGGAAGTCTCAAAGGTCTGCAGCTCCTCTCCGGTAGAGCTGTTGGAGTAATAAATCTTCATGGATATAGGATAATACCCGCTGTATGCATCCTCCCGTATGGCAAAGCTGTACCCCAGCTCTACCGTCTCATCCACAGCAATCTTTTCAAACATCCGATCATAGTTCACATCATTGATCTCAAAGGGGAACTTGGTCGTATCTGCATCCGCTGTGATGGACGCCTTTATATTGTACACGGTAGCTGGGCTGTTGTTGCGCAGATTTATGGAAAAATTCATCACATGGGGATAGGTTCCGTCCGGCGTGCTCTGCCCTTCTCCCAGGACAAAATCATAAGTCTTATTGCCGTCTTCCTCATCATCGCTGTCCGTGCCGGCTGACTTGGTAATCCACACACGAAGATCTGCCCGTCCCACTTGGCTGCCGTCCGCTTCCATGATTACTACCGGCACTTTATAATACCCTTCTGTCAGATCCCGCCGGACCCGTCCCGTAAGGGAAGCTGTCTTTTTATCTCCGCCCATTTTACCGATGGATTTGGGATTCTCTGTTGTGGGCAGGGATTTTGTCACCTCAAAAGGAAATGCATATCCGTATTGGCGGTCTTCTTCATCCTCATCCCATATCTCGCCGCCGCTGACGTCAAATCCTGCATATAATTCCTCATCGTAGGTTCCGGAATTTCTCTGAAGCTTAAAAGAAATAGTCAGGTTCTTTCCTGTCTTTCCATGGGGAATCTTCTCCGAATACACATCAAACTCTGCCGCAAAAGCCGTAACCTGTCCTGGAAACGGAATGGATGCCAGCATGAACGCTGCTGCCAGAATCATGACCATGAGCCGCCTGACAACGTCTATGTTCTTCCTTTTGTCCGGGATCTTCTTATGTAGAATCTCCTCCCTCCCTGCTTGTCTCCAAACTGCTTTCCACTTCATTGCCTGATGCTCCTTTAGTCTCAATCTTCCTGCTGCTCTCATTCTTAATCAAGGGATTTCCTGCTTCCGGCTGTTTTTTGATCTCAATCATGGGCTCTCTGTTCCTCAATCTTTAAGATCTTCCCATCCACAATATGAAACTGCCTGTCCGCATAGGTGGCAAGATGGTTGTCATGAGTAACCATGACCAAGGTCTGGTTCTGCTCCTGCACAATCCTTCTCATAAGCGCCAATATCTCCATGGTGGTCTTAGAATCCAGATTCCCTGTAGGTTCATCTGCAAAAATAATCTTGGGCTTTACCACCAGGGCCCGGGCAATCCCTACCCGCTGCTGCTGTCCGCCGGACATCTCATTGGCCATATGCTTCATCTGCTTCTCCAGCCCTACCAGCTTTAAATACTTCTTTGCCTTCTCATTGCGGATTTTTCTCGGAACTCCCCGAAAGGAAAGGGGAAGCGCCACATTCTCCACTGCGTTTAAGGTCTGAAGAAGATTGTAAGACTGAAAGATAAATCCCACATTCTCCCGCCTAAAGCCCACAAGCTGATTCTCATTCATCCTCTCCATGTGCTTTCCGGCGATCACAATCTCACCCTTAGACGGCTTCTCCAGCCCTGCCAGCATATTCAAAAGCGTAGATTTCCCTGATCCGGACGGGCCCACAATCGCACAGAACTCGCCCTTATACATGGTAAAATCCACGCCGTTCAAAGCATAGACCTTATTCTTTCCGACCTTATAAATCTTATATAAGTTCTTGACCCGGATCATGGGGATCCGCTCCTTGTCTTTAAGAGTACACTCCCCGCCTGTCTGAATCTGCTGATCTTCCATCATAAATCCGCTTCTCTCTAAATCAATGTCTTGTCTGTGAATCTCCTTTCCATTATACACTATTTTCCCGACGGATAAAGTGTTATTTTCTTAAATATTCTTTACAGGCTTATATCCGCAGCCATCCTTATCGTTCTCCGGGCAATCCTCCTCCCCTTTTGTCCGCTTCCTCAATTACATACAGAACGCTTTCATAATCCCGCCAAAACACAGGCAGATTTACTCCCCCGTACATCAGCCCGCTTCCTAAACAGAGCAGCTCCTCTCTTTTAGCCGGATTCTCATCCTGTCCTTCTTTTTGCTCTTGTTCCTTATCTTTCCCGGAACAATCTGTCAGGCGCTCCTGCCTGACCCGGTACCATGTATCCTCCTTAAGACCCTTTAACCGTACCCGCCAAAACAACGGATTGGATCTTGCATGAAGGCAAACGGCGCTGACTACTGCTGTTTTTTTGTCTCTGCTGACCACCTGCCATGCCGCAAACTCCCGATTAGCTTCCACCGGAGTCAGCCGGTAATAATCTCCATATAAAATCAGCTCCTGATACTGCTTGTACCACTGAATCTGTTCTTTTATTCGTTTCCTTTCTTCCTGCCCTGTTTTTCTCACATCCAATTCATACCCAAAAGCCCCGGCCATAGCCACTATGGCTCTTGTTTCAAGAGGCATGCTTCTCCCTGTCTGCAGGTTAGGGCTTACTGAAACATGGGCTCCCATACTGCTGACCGGATATCCGAAGGAGGTTCCGTACTGAATAGAAATCCGCTCAACAGCATCCGTATTGTCGCTGCACCAGATCTGAGGCATGTAATAAAGGATTCCTGCATCAAAGCGCCCTCCTCCTCCCGAACATCCCTCAAACAGAATCTCCGGAAAAGCTCTGACAAACCGTTCCATCAGCTCATACAGCCCCAGAACATACCGATGCCCTGCTTCCCCTTGTCTGATAGCCGGACAGGAAAAAGACCAAACATCTGATAAGTTCCGGTTCATATCCCATTTTACATAATCTACTGCTGCCTCTTTTAAGATTCCCCCAATATTTTCAAATAAATAATCCTGCACCTCTCTGCTGCTCATATCCAGCACAAGCTGGCCTCTCTCCCGGTTGGGCATCCTGCCCGGCGCTTTTAAGCACCAGTCCGGATGAGCCCGATAAAGATCACTGTCCTCATTGATCATTTCCGGCTCAATCCAGATTCCAAACAGCATGCCCATGCCGTGAATCTTCTCTGACAGCCCTGTAACTCCTTTTGGAAGCTTTTTTGTGTCAGGAGTCCAGTCTCCCAAGCCGCGCCGGTCATGATCCCGGCCTTTAAACCACCCGTCGTCCATAACAAACAGTTCTACTCCCAACTCCTTTGCACTAACAGCCAAAGACACCAATTCTTCCTCTTGGATATGAAATTCCATGGCCTCCCAATGATTCAAAAGAATTGGTCTTCTTGTATTTCTGTATTTGCTTCGAATCAAATGTTCCTGGTAAAACCGGTGAAAATTCTTGGACAACGCCCCATATCCGTCAGAAGTAAAAGAAAAAATCACCTCCGGCGCAAAAAATCTCTCCCCCTTCTCAAGTCTCCACCGAAATCCCTCCGGATGGATTCCCATAACAAAACGGGTCTGGTTAATCTGATCCACCTCTGCCTCAGCCAGAAAGCTTCCGCTGTAAACCAGAGACATGCCATAACACTCCCCCCAATCCTCCCCGGCTCCCTTTTCACACAGAATCACAAAGGGATTTTCCTGATGGCTGGAGGTTCCCCGCATACTCTCCGCCGTGATCTTCCCGTGACGGCACATCCCCCTTTCCAAAGACCGTTCCATAGTATGACGTCCGTAAAACGTAATCATTTCCAGATCATGTCTCTGCAAATCCAAACAGGCCGAAAGCGCCCGCTCCAGCCAAATCCCCTCCCCCTTATTCCGAATGATACAGGCCCTGGTAATCACATCATGCTCCTCAAATACCCCATAAAGAAGCACTGCCTCTACTAGCGAAGCCTTATCCTTCAGCACTACCCGCAGCGTCTCTGCCTCCCCACCCTCATCCCACGCAGCAGGCAGCCCTGCAAGACTATATTTCCCCTTTTCAATCTGATAGGAATCAAACAGCAGCTCTGCTGCCCGGCTCCCGTCTCCATGCTCCACACTGAGGCAGGATATACGATAATCCCCCACCCCATAGGCAGAATATTCCTGAGGATAAGTATCCAGAGAATACCCCCTGTCTTCCCCTGCCTCATAAGGAGCCCCGGAAAAACCCCGGTTAATCCCTCTTACCAGATAGTCTAAGACCCCTTCCCCAACCCTTCTTCCATAATACAAATGCAGCAGATGCCCGTACCTGCCAACCTGCATCTGCCAAGTGGTGTTTTTAGTCTGCAAGGTAAAAACCTTTTTCTTTTCGTCAAATAGAATTGCCATGGTCTGTTCCCTCCTGAACATTTAAAATGTACTCTCGGAGATTCCGAGAGTACATTAACTTGAATCCATTCCTAAAGCTTCCTCAGGGCAGCCTTATTTCTCCTGTGCAAGCTGCTCATTCATATATCCTGCAATGTCCCTGCATACATCCTCCATGGACATTTCCCCGGTATATGCCTTTACCATAGCTTCCTGGGAATAATCCTCCCATACCTTTGTATTTTTCGTGTAAGGCCGGATCACCATGTTGTCCGCCATATCCAGAAACGCCTGCAGATTGAAATCCGGTGCACAGGCTGTCCAGGTATCAGAGGTTCCCTGGAATGCAGACATGGTAACTCCCAGCTCTGCCTGCTTCTTCTGGGCTTCCTCGCTTCCTAAGTACTCCAGAAGCTTCCAGGCTTCTTCTGTATGGCTTCCGCCTGCAGCGGCAGCCCACCCCAAACCGTTGTAAATAGATATCCTGGTTCCGTCCTCTGCCTTCGGAAGCACAGCCACATCACAATTTGCTGCTGTATATTCGTTGTCCCTGAAAGCTGCTACCATCCAGGATCCCTGCATCACCATTGCTGATTTTCCAGAGCTGAACAGTACGTCCGCTGTATTTTCTCCCATAACCTGCTGAGACGGCATGGATTCCTTTACCAGATTATCATACCACCAGTTCATGGCCTTTATAGTCTCCGGTGAATCCCAGCAGGATTTGGCCTTATCCTCACTGAGCACGCTTCCTCCCATACTGTAGATCAGGTTATAATAACCATCCTGATTGTAGCTTGCCGGCGAAGCAAAGCCGTACTGGCTCCCATCTTCCTTAGTCAGCTTTTTCGCCGCTTCCGCCATGGTATCCCAGGTCCATGTCTCATCCGGATAATCAATTCCGGCCTCATCAAACATGGTTTTATTATACCACAAACCAATTGTGTCATAATCCTTGGGAATCCCGTAGATCTTTCCGTTAAACTGATAGAGTTCTGCAATGTCCTCATAATAATTTTCCATCTTAATCACATCACTGTTTGCAACCTTATCGGTTAAATCCAAAAGCATATCATTGCTCATAAACTTCTGGCTGTAATTTGAATGCATCCAAAACACATCCGGCAGCGTGCCTCCCTGGGCCCCTGCTTCAAGAAGCGTCCAATACTGATCCCAGGGAACCATCTGCACTTCCACCTGGATTCCTGTTTTCTCCGTAAAATCCCCCACAATCTCTTTCACTCCCGGAAGCTGGTTATTGTCCCATATAGACACAGTCAAAACTCCGCCTTCTTCCTTACCGCCTTCCCCTGCGCTTTTCCCGCACGCCCCAAGAGAAACCACCAGGGCGCCTGCCGTTATTATGGCAGCACACTGTTTCCACATTTTCATGATTTTAATATTCTCCTTTTATCATTTTTATAACCAGTCGGCATAAGACACAGTATCACATTCTCTCATAGGGATCCGACTGCCTTTTCTTGTTTTATTCATACCAAAAAGTCATATTTTTCTTATTGGTATCTTAATGTTTATCATAGCCGGTTTACTTATCCAAATACTATTTCATGCTGTGCCTCATCTTGCCAGGAAGCTCTAAGCTTACGTAAAATCAAGGTCTGCAGCCGCTTTCTTTTCTGTTTCGCTTATATCCTTCCTCTTTTCAAAAACAATCATATCACTGCTTGACAGCTTTGTACATACAGTGGTATGATTTCCTATATACCAGAATGTGCTCTTTCCTTCTGCTTTTACATAGCAGGACACATTAAGGTATATTTATATGGTTCCTTTCACACCGGAGGACAGAAATCCATGCAGAACTATCTGTTTTTAAGCAACGATTATTTTGACATCACCATTTACCAATACGGAAGGGAGCAATGCGAACCCTTTCACACCTTTGGTCCTGCCATACGCAACCACTACTTGATCCACTGCATTCTTTCCGGAAAAGGGATTTACCGGACTGTCACCCAGGACCATGCCTGCCTTTATGAACTTTGCCAGGATCAGGCATTTCTCATTGAGCCAAACCAGATTGTCCACTACAGCGCCGATGAAAAAGAACCTTGGGAATATATGTGGATCGAATTTGACGGACTGAAGGCTAAGGAATTTTTAAACCATGCAGGATTGTCCCAGGCACATCCTGTATTTACTGCCACATCCCCGGAAGGCTGCAGGCAGGTCTTCTCCCCCCTTCTGCACATGTTAGACTGCCCGGATATGCTTCCAGCCCAGATTGTGGGATATACCTACCTTTTTTTCGGCGCCCTTATGAAACACTCTAAGGCTGCCAGACCCCTTCCTAAAAATGACATTAAGCAATTCTATGTCCAGTCTACTGCCGGATACATCGAAAACCATTATATGGAAGACATCTCAATAGAAGACATTGCCGCCCATTTAGGCTTAAACCGCAGCTATTTCAGCAAATTATTTAAAAAAATGACCCATAAAAGCCCCCAGGAATTTCTCATCACTTACCGGATACACAAAGCCTGCGAATACCTGCGTTCTACCAATATGACTATTGGAGACATTGCCAGCCATGTAGGCTACCCCAACCAGTTTCACTTTACCCGCGCATTTAAAAGCATTATGAAGCTCCCTCCAAATGAATGGAGGAAACAAAATCACTCTTGAAAAGAAGGAGATTTTTTATGAAAAAAATCACAGTCATAGACGGCCAGGGCGGCAAAATGGGCAGAGCCATTGTAGAACAATTAAAAAAGCAATTTCCCCAGCAGGAGATCCTTGCCGTGGGTACCAACAGCACGGCCACTGCCGCCATGCTGAAGGCCGGCGCTGACTACGGCGCCACCGGAGAAAATCCGGCAATCGTGGCCGCAAGGGACTCAGACCTGATTATCGGCCCTGTAGGCATTGTCATTGCAGACTCTCTGCACGGCGAGGTAACTCCCCCCATGGCCGCAGCCATCGGGCAAAGCCGGGCCAGGCAGCTTCTGATTCCGGTCAACCGCTGCAACCATCAGATCATCGGCTGCAGCAGCCTTTCCCTCAGCGAACTGATTTCCTCTGTGATCGAAGAAGTCCGCAAATGCCTGTAAAATATTTCCTTATCCGTCTAAAAAGGAAGCTGCATGCTGTCTGGCACACACCAAACAGCACACAGCTTCCTTTTTCCCACTCTTATCTTTAACATTAAAACCGGAACTTATCCTCAAAATATGCCTTCAGCTCTGCAATGGGAACCCGCACCTGATCCATGGTATCCCGGTCACGAACCGTCACGGCATGGTCATTTTCCGAGTCAAAATCATAGGTCACACAGAAGGGCGTCCCGATCTCGTCCTGCCTGCGGTACCGTTTCCCGATATTCCCCCGGTCATCATACTCACAGTTGTAATATTTGCTCAGTTCTCCATAAATCTTCTCTGCCCCTTCTGCCAGCTTCTTAGACAGAGGAAGCACCCCGATCTTCACCGGAGCCAGGGCAGGATGGAAATGGAGCACAGTCCGCACATCCCCCTCTCCGATCTCCTCCTCATCATAGGCGGCACAGAGAAATGCTAATGTCACCCTGTCCGCGCCGAGAGAAGGCTCAATGACATAAGGAATATACCGTTCCTTACTCTCGTCGTCAAAATAAGACAGATCCTCACCCGAAGTCTCCTGGTGGCGGCTTAAATCATAGTTAGTTCGGTCTGCAATTCCCCACAGCTCACCCCAGCCAAAGGGGAATAAAAATTCGATATCCGTGGTGGCCTTGCTGTAAAAGCTCAGCTCCTCCGGCTCATGATCCCTGGCCCGCATCTCCTCATCCTTCATTCCCAAAGCCTTCAGCCAGTCAATGCAGAACTGCTTCCAATAGGCAAACCACTCCAGATCTGTATCCGGCTTGCAGAAAAACTCCAGCTCCATCTGCTCAAACTCTCTGGTGCGGAACGTAAAATTGCCGGGAGTGATCTCGTTCCGGAAAGATTTTCCTATCTGTGCAATGCCAAAGGGCACCTTTTTCCGAGAAGTCCGCTGCACATTTTTAAAATTCACAAATATACCCTGAGCTGTCTCCGGGCGAAGATAAACGGTATTCTTAGCATCCTCCGTCACGCCCTGAAAGGTTTTAAACATCAGGTTAAACTGACGGATATCTGTAAAGTCACGCTTCCCGCAGCTCGGACAGCAGATTTGATTCTCATCAATATACTTCTTCATATCCTCCTGGGACCAGGCATCCACGGACCCCTCGATCTGAATGCCATGCTCCTCCATATAATTTTCAATAAGCTGGTCTGCCCGGAAACGCTCCTTACAGGACTTGCAGTCCATCAGCGGATCAGAAAAACTTCCTAAATGTCCGGAAGCCACCCAGGTCTGGGAATTCATCAAAATCGCACAGTCCACACCTACATTATAGGGGCTCTCCTGGACAAACTTCTGCCACCAGGCTTTCTTTACATTGTTTTTCAGCTCCACCCCTAAGTTGCCGTAATCCCAGGTATTGGCAAGGCCGCCGTAAATCTCAGAGCCGGGATACACAAAGCCCCTGCTCTTTGCTAATGCCACAATCTTATCCAATGTCTTTTCCATGTCAATCATCCTCTCTTATTGAAATATGATGTAATTCATTCCGTCTCCTGTCACAGCCGTATGCTCGTCCCGGATCACCGTATCTCCGGACGACACATACATGACCTTTCCCTCCACAAAGAAAACCCCGGCGCCCTCCACGGCTACTGCCTTAAGCTTTTCCTCCTTTGTAACTGCTTCTAATTCTACAGTTCCCCCATCCATGGCTGTAAAGCTTCCGGAATAATTCCCAAGAGCCAGAACATCCGCTGCTTTTCCCACAGAAAGACCTGTCACGGAGTGAGTGTCATCCCCTGTAGCCTGGGCAAACTTTACAAAATGATCCGGTGTTTCGTAATCAAACACCAGGCTGCCGGTCTGTCCCTCCAAAGTGCAGGACCTTAAAGCCACCGGAAGTTTTGTCTTTTTATCCTGATTCTCGGAAGCTGCCTCCGCTCCATTGGCTGCATTGTAATCCCGAACCCACTCCTTGGCCTCTGCAGCCAGCTCCTCCTGACTATACAGCTCATTAGCCTCTGCTGAGGTAAAGACCATGGCGCTCTGAACCTGCAAATCCTTTGTAACATAGATGCTGTTCTCACTGGCCGCCCATTTGCCAGACCCGCCCGTCCCGCCGCAGGAAACCATCAAAAACCCAACAGCTCCTAATACAAAAAGACCTGCGAATCTTTGCTTTTTCATAATATCCTCCAATCCATACATGCTTAACCGCTCTGAACTGCGCAGATACCGCTCCAATTCAGTGTTCCTATTATATCCTCAAATTCTTAGATTTTCAATACCTTCCTGGATAAGTTGTCACAACTTCTTTCCATTTTGAATCTATAAACGATAATTCCGTTTTATACAAGGTACCTTGACATAGTTCATTTTCTGTGTTACCATGCAATTACAAGGTACCTAGCATTTTAAACACTTTTTGGCAAAGGAGAAAAACTATGGATCAAACCTGTCCCTTATGCGAAAGAAACTGTCCTTTAGAAAGCCCCCAATGCCAATCCGGCAAAAACTATGCTGTTTTCAGCAACTCACGCCACGAGACCCAGGAGAATAAATTATTCGCCTTATTTTACAAACTGAGCCATCTTTTCGTCCATCGAAACGGCCAAAACCAGGGGAAAAACCGGATTCTGGCCATTCTCCGCCACCATGGGGACATGACCCAGCGGGAGCTTTTAGATCACACAGATATCCGCTCTGCCTCTCTCAGTGAGCTTTTAGCCAAAATAGAGGCCAATGGAGATATTTCGCGGGAACACAACCATGGAAATGCCCGCAACCTCCACATCCGCCTGACCCCCAAGGGCCAGGCGGAGGCCGCCCGCATCCACCAGGAAAATCTGCGGCTCTCTGACGAGCTTTTCTCCTGCTTAAGCAAGAAGGAGCAAGAGCAGTTAGAACATATTTTCATAAAACTGCTGGTCAACTGGAAAAAAGAAAAAGAATAAAAGAGAAAAAGGAGAACAACCCATGATTATTGACTGTCATTCCCATCACATCAGCCCGCCCTACAACACCGATTACCTGGTATGGACAGAGAAAACCAACCGCCGGGATTACGGCCCGCCCTATCTGTGGAACAATCCCGTCTTTGAGGACATTTCCCAACGGATTGAGATCATGGAAAGCCACCACATCGACTATTCTGTCATCACCTACAGCTCCAATGTGGTGCAGATCATTGACAGCGCTGCCGGCCAGGACATATCCCGCCAGGCAGTCATGGCCGCTTTAAACGATAAAGCCCGGGAAACAGTGAAAAAGCATCCCAGGCAAATCGGAGCCACGTCCCTGATTGACTTAAGGCTGGGAAATGACGCTCTGGCTGAGATGGAACGCACCTCTGACTGGGCCCTGGGCTATTCTGTGCTGGCTGCCTATGATGTGGAGCATCATTTGACATTCCTGGATGATACCCGGTTCCTGCCTTTCTGGAAAAAAGCCGCAGAGTTTGGAAAGCCGGTATTCATCCATTTCAGCAGCCTTTACAAAATTAATGACCAATCCCATCTCATGCCAGGATACATGAATGATTCTATGATGTGCGCCGGCATGGGGCAGCTAATGGAGAACTCCCTCTGCCTAAGCCGTCTTGTCCTCAGCGGTTTGTTTGACCATTTCCCCAGCCTGAAGGTGGTCATGGGGCAGCTTGGAGGCATGTATCCCTTTATGCTTGACCGCTTTGAAATGCTCTATCACATGCATCATAAGGGAGCCGCCGCCAAAGGGATGACTGTGGACATCCCCTCTGACACAGAACATTTTCTGAGAAATTATAAAAATTATACGGATAATATCTATGTAGATACTCACTCTATGAGTGAAAATGCCATCCGCTGCGCCATTGAGATCCTGGGGGAAGACAAAATCCTGTACGGCTCTGATCTGCCCATCACCCCCTGTCAGTGGGGAATCCAGCGGGGAATCGGGGAAATCCAGGGCAGCCGCCTTCCTGACCGGGTAAAGGAGAAAATCCTCTCCGGCAATGCCAAGGCTCTTTTGTGGTGACGGCTTTTCAATCCGTCACCACCACATAACTGGCCTCTCCAAAAAACCCCTGCTCCTTTAGATTCTCCTCTGGCCACTCTGCCACCAGTTCATAGATCTTATCTGGCTTTAGAGGCAGCATCCCTTGTCCTGCATACACCTTCACCGATGGCTCTGCTGTCTCTGTCTCCTCCAGCTGAGAGATATCCCATTCCCGAATTGTCACTCTCTCCGGCATTTTTGTACAGCTTAACATATAATTTACATCTTCCAACCCGTTATAGTCCGGAATCTTTAAAATTTCCGTTTTTTCCAATTTTTCCAAATCAATGCTCAAAGGATGGGAACCGCAGGCTTCCAGACCCACCATCTCCCCATTGTCCGTCCAATTCCAGGAATAGCTGCCAGGCTGCACTACAAATCGCTCCAAATTGCTGGACAAAGTATCCTCCAGCCCGATTTCCGGCGCTGAAGTTAAAAGCAGGTCATTCTCCACCTCTCTGCCAGCCTTTTTTCCGTCCTCATCTTCCCCCTCCGGGTTTCTGCACACTCCCAAAAACAGCCAGGTATTATGGTAATCATCACGAATCCCAAACAAAAAAGGGCGGTCAAGAATCATCTCGGCAACTTCCTCGTTCTCAATCAAAGCTCCCCTGGCCATTGCCATCATAGTGTAGGCAGCCCCCTCCACTCCATTCTCATCCACACCAATATGGGTTTCCTGAATCACATCCGACACCATCAGCGGATCCGGGGAAATCCCTCCAAACTCCGCCTGCCCCTCAAACATCCGATCCATGCCCATGGCCTTTAAGGTATCCCTAAGCTGGTAGCTGCTGCCAAATTCAAATTTCGGCACCTTCCAGATCACTTTTCCGCTGACCCAGTCCTCCTCCTTCACTTCCATAGCATTCTCCAGCCTCTCCCGGCTTTCCAGAAATTCTCCCACGGTTCTGTCCTCATTTGGCAGGAGAAACATCATCCGGCAGCCATTGTTGGTACCCAGATAAGACAAGGTATATCCCTCTCCCCTTTTGAATGCTCCCTCCATCTGTGTCCGGTTCAGATAGGGCACCGCAACTTCTCCTCCATTCTCCAAATGAAATACATCTTCCCGGGTCATTTCCTCCGAAAAGGGCTCTGCCCATCCTCCGTAAAAATACAAAGTATTGAGAATAACCAAAAGGGTTGCCGGATCTATATCAAGCTGAGGCGCAAGCACTCCCCTGGTCTTTTCGGCAATCCATTCCCCCATCCTCTTTCCTGTATCCGGGTTCCCAAAATCCACCCCATAGGAGGAGGCAAAAAAATTCTCCCCTGCCAGCTTCTGATATTCCTCAAAAACATTCAGTTGATCCGATATCCAGAGAGAATTGCCTAATTGGATGGCGCTCTGTTTCCCATCTTCCTCCCCTTTGGCTGATGACGCCATGCCATAATACTCCATTCTTTCCTGATCTCTCTGACTATAATATACATAGGACTGATAAAGCCTGCGGCACTGGTCTGCCAGCTCCTTTTGATCTTTTGCCCCCAGGCTTTTTAAAATCTGGTCAGCCGTCTCCCCCTCAGCGCCGCAGCCTGCCAGCGCCAAAGTATAGTAAAGACTTAAGGGGCTGTAATTTTCGTTTCCCGCGGCATCCCTTAAGATCGCGCTCCCGCTCTCATAGGCAAACTGGTCAAGCCCCTCTTTAAAGGCCTCGGAGATCTCATTCTCAGCCAAAAGCTGATTCCATTCCTCATAATCCTCCGGGGAAATCTCTGCCCTCTTTGGCTCCCCGGCTTCCCAGGCTTTCCCCCGGCTGTACTTCTCATTCTCCATGGATTCCTTTTCTTCCCTTCCTGGTATCTGGCTCTCCGCCTCAGAGCTTTCCCCGGCTTCCTGATTCTTTCCCGACAAGCCTCCCGGTTGGCAACCAGTAATTGATGATGATACCATAGCCGCTGCCACCATAAAAGCGATAATCTGTTTTCTGTGTTTCCTCATGTTCCTTCCTCCCTCTGCTTTCTATCTATCATACCATACGTATGGAAAAAAAGAATTTATGGAAAATATTTCTTACGAATTGTTTACAGCCATTTTAACATTTGCCGCCTTCCGTTACAAAGCATCCGGTTCCTTTTCCTTCTCTTTCTACTTTTTATTGTGTTCTATCTTACCATTAAAAATGTGACGACTATGCGGCGGCAAATACCATTACACCACATCTGCCACCTGATAGCGAATCACCTTTTTCAAGTCTTCCGGCGCCATCTCAACCTGTGCCCCTATTTTCCCTGCACTGAAAAAGAAATGCTCCAGTCCTTCTATCTGTTTATCAATCGTTGTGAGAAAAAATTTCTTCATTCCAACAGGCGAACAGCCCCCATGAACATACCCTGTCAGAGAAAGAAGCTCCTTTGCCTTTAACATGGCAATGGATTTTTCCCCCACTGCCCTTGCCGCCTTTTTCAAATCCAATTCCTCTGCCACCGGAATAACAAACACATAATGCTGCTTGCTTTTTCCTTCTGTCACCAAAGTTTTAAAAACACAGCTCGGATCCTCTCCTAATATCCTCGCCACCTCGGCTCCGCTGAGAGCTTCTGTATTATTATAGTAATGCGGCTGATACCATATTTTTTTCTGTTCTAAAATCCGCATAACATTCGTTTTTTCCTCCATGTCTCCCTCCGTTTCTGTACACGCATTAACACTTGTATATTTTTCCTTCAGCCCTTCCTTTTTTCCAACAGGTCTTAAACTACTATAATCCAAAATGCGCCCATACCAATGTAGGGCGCACTCACGTTCTCCTGGATATAATTTTATCAATATGCTTTGTCTCTATAACGGCACCGGCCTATGACAAATCAGCAGAGTGATGAGTCATGGTGTGGGCAGTAACCCAATACTCACTGAAACGCCACCATCTGGGAAGCCACGGTCTCTGCCTCCTCTTTAGAAAAATACCCGCAAGCCTCCATTCTTTTTAATACCTGATACTGCCTTTTCTCTGCCAGCTCCTGGCTCTTTGTAGGCGCATACCGGCCCGGCGCATTGGGAATCCCGGCCAAAAGAGTACATTCGTATTCATCCATCATTTCCGGTTCCTTGCCAAAATATCCCCGGCTGGCGTCACCGGCCGTGTAATAACCGTCGCCAAAATAAATACTGTTCACATACAGCTCTAAAATCTCATCCTTGCTGTAATTTTCCTCCAATTCAAAAGCCATAAAAACCTCGGCAATCTTCCGGGTCATCTCCTTTTCATTGGTAAAATACAAATTCTTGGCAAGCTGCTGGGTAATGGTGCTTCCCCCTTCCACATAACGCCTGGCCTGAATATCATGAAGCACCGCCCGGCTAATGGCAATCGGGTCAATTCCAAAATGACGGTAAAAACGATGGTCTTCCACAGATATAACCGCATTTTTGTATACATCCGGCAAATCTTCTAATGCGGTATAGCCTTCCTTTTCCCGAATAGAGGCCACCTTTTCCTCTAAGCTCATGTCCTCTATGGCATTCCGGTACATATCATATCCCTTTCCGGCAACAGTGAACCCTGCCAGAATCATTACACTGAAAATCAACAAAACAACATATCGAAAAAGCTTATGCACTCTCATGGTATCACTGCCCCTTTCTTCATCTTTTGATATTGGGAGTCAAAAGGTATTTGACTCCTATAAGAGAAGAAATATTCTGAAACAATAGAAATCTTCTCCTAATTTCCTCTATATTTTCAAGATGATACCAGTATATCACAAAAATACAGATAAGACTTTAATGATACCTTAGAGAATACTGAACATTTTTTGACAATTCTAACGATATTCTTACAAAAGTATTCTTATGGCTCCTGCTGTTTTCCCAATGAAAATTCTCTGCCGTTTTATGCACCTAAGCCCAAAGCTTATTGCAATCCCCCTGCTTCCTCTTTACACCCGTCTTTTTTCAGGGTATTTAACTCCTTTAACACTCCTGCCACGATCCCTGTTGCCAGCAGAAAGGTAAACACATCTGCCAAAGGCTGGGCAATCTGAACCCCTGACACGCCAAAAAATTTCGGAAAGATCAAAAGAGACGGAATCAAAAACAGTCCCTGTCTTCCCATAGCTACCAGGGAAGCACGAAAACCATATCCGATAGACTGAGTCAGCATATTCACCATAATCACCCACGCCTGGATCGGCATGGTCAGAAGCTGCAGCCGCAGAGCCAAGGTGCCGATTCGGATCACCTCCAGATCCTCCCGCCTGAAAGCAGTTATAATAGGACGGCTGAAAAGAAATGCCACGGTTCCAAAAGCCGTCAGCATGATCACTGCCACCTTCACACAAAACCAGTACGCCTCCAGCACCCGGTCATACCGGCCGGCTCCGAAATTAAAGCCGCATACAGGCTGAAAGCCCTGGCCAAAGCCGATCAGGCTGGAGTTGATAAACATCATAAACCGGGTCACAATGGACATGGCGGCAATGGCGGCATCCCCATAAGGCCCTGCCGCAAAGTTCAGCACCACTGCCGCCGCACTGGCCAATCCCTGACGGCAAAAAGAGGGAAGACCTGCATGAAGAATTTCCCCGTAGATTTTCAGTTTAGGACGAAAGCAGGAAAACTGGATCTTAATGCAATCCCCATGACAGTTGCACTGATACAAAAGGATGCCGAAGCTGACCATCTGGCTGGCCATGGTTGCGATGGCTGCGCCTGAGATTCCCATCCCGAATCCAAAGATCAAAAGCGGATCCAAAATCATATTTAAAATACCGCCTGTGGTGATTCCCACTGCCGCCAAGGTAGCATTTCCCTGAGCCCGCAGAATATTGTTCATCACAAAGGAACACATCATAAAAGGCGCCGCAATCAAAATATAGCGGGCATAATCCTGGGCATAAGGCGCAATCGTCTTTGTAGCTCCCAAAAAATACACCATTTGCTGAGAAAACATGGTTCCAAACACAAAAAATAAGATTCCTATGATCCCTGCCGTAAAAAATCCTGTGGCTGCAAATGCACTGGCCCGTTCCTCCTCCCGGTTGCCTAAAGCCCGGGAAATGTTGTTGCCGCTTCCCATTCCTAAGGTAAAGCCCACTGCCTGTATCATGGCCATGGCAGAAAAGATCACCCCCACTGCTCCTGACGCACTGGTCCCGATCTGGCTCACAAAAAAAGTATCTGCCATATTGTAGATGGATGTAACCAGCATACTGATAATGGTAGGCACTGCCAGCCTTGGAATCAGAAGATTTACCGGAGTCTCAATCATCTGCCTGTATTTTTCTTCCTTTGTCATTGTCTTTGCCACAATCATTTCCTCCTTAAAAGCATTTAAATCTGTCCGGAACAAGCCGCCAGAAAAAGCATCATACAGGGCAGTATCATTATCAGCCCCAGCAGGATTTCCGCCAAAGCAAGGATTTTCCACATTTTCTTGTCCTTAATTCTCTGATGCTTTGATGCCATCTTTTTTAAACCAAAATATCCCGCACACCCGCAGATCACTCCGCACACAGGTGCAATGGGGCACAAAAACAAAAACACCACCCCGGTAAAAATCCCCAAAGACCGCAATACAGCCACCTGCTCCCATACAGAAATCCTGGAGCAGACCAGCCAGTAAACCGCAATAAAAAACATGATCTCAAAAAGTATCATGGAAAACTTTAACGCCTTTTTGATCCTGTCTTCTTCCATTATTTTCCTCGTTCCTTTCGATTTCATCTTTTCTGCAACAGTTCAGATACCTCTTTCGCTGTCACTCTTTTCTTTTATCAATTTCCTGCCTGGCATCCTTCCTGCCCCGGCAGACTTTTAAGCACCCACAGATAATACCCTACAAACATACATCCTTTCGCCATGCTGGTCAGAGTAAGGGCCCACCAGATTCCGTTTAATCCCAGGCCGGTCCTTGTAAGAATAAGAGCTAAGGGAATCCGGGCTACCGTCAAGGCAATGGTAATGACAGAAGAAGGCAGGGTCTTCCCCAATCCCTGCAGGGCCCCCACAGTCAAAAGCTCCAGGCACATAGGCATCTGCCCGATGCCTAAAATCACCAGATAGCTGATACCCAAAGGAAGCACCTGAGGCTCCTGAATAAAAATCGTAAAAATAAACTCTGCCCCAAATATCAGCACACAGGAGGTAAATGTTCCCCACAATCCGATGACAACCATGGCAAGCAGATAGCTCTTTTTAACCCGGTCATAGAACCGCGCTCCAAAGTTCTGCCCGGTAAAAGCATTCATAGCCGATCCAAATCCCTCTGCCGTCATCCAGGAAATACATTCCACCTGACCGCCTACCCGCTGCACCGCAATGGCCGCATCTCCCCAGGACGCCACCATCTTTGTCAGAACCATGGATATTCCCGAATAAAACATGCTCTGCAGGGCAGACGGCACTCCCAGCTTAAAAATGTCTCTAAAATAGGAAAGAGAGGTTTTTTTCCACAAACAGATCCGGTCAAACAGCACCTTGTCCTGAAAAGCTCTCCCTGCCAGAACCAGGGTGACAATCATCTGGGCAGTCACCGTTGCCGCAGCCGCCCCTGCTGCTTCCATCCGGGGAAACGGCCCCATCCCGAAAATCAAGACTGGATCCAGCGCCATGTTTACTGCCAGCCCGGTACAGTTGGCCAAAAACGGCGTCCTGCTGTCCCCTATAGCCGTAAATAATCCTGTCATAGTCTGGTTTAAAAAGGGAAACAAGATCAGCCCGCAGGTAATCCGAAGATAGACCTGTGCATCCCACACAATCTTTTGGCTGGTCAGGCCGAAAAATCCAATCAGCTTGTCTGCCAGCAAAAGAACCGTCAAAGCATATAAAACAGCCAGAATAATCGTAAGCTGCAGAGCTCCCTGTCCGTATCTTACCGCCTTTTCTGTCTCCCCTTCTCCCAAACTGTGAGCCACTTTAATCTGGCCGCCCATCCGGGCCAGGGTAACAATTCCGGTAGAAAACCAGGTATACATTCCTGCAGCGCCCACTGCCGCCACCGCAGAACTTCCCACTTTTCCAATCCATGCCATATCGGTCAAATTATAGGCAGTCTGCACCAGAGAGGTTGCCATAATCGGCAGAGCCAGCCCGGTGAGAGAGCGGAGAATCCTTCCATGAAGCAAATCAATATGACGTTTCATTTCTTAATCCTACATGCCTTTCTTTTATATCTTTTTAAAATCTTCCATAAACGGAGAAGGCCCCTGCCACAAAACCTATCGATTCCACAGCAAAAACCTTCTTTTATTTTCCCCTTTTATGCCTTATTGCTCAAATACTCATGAATCCCCTTGGCCCCATGCTTTCCGGCCTCCATAGCCAGAATCACTGTAGCCGCGCCGGTCACGGCGTCTCCTCCGGCAAATACGCCGGCGCGGGAGGTCTGTCCATTGTCCGCCTCTGCCACAATACACTTGCGGCGGTTTACCTCCAGCCCCTTTGTGGTGGAGGAAATCAGCGGGTTCGGTGAAGTGCCTAAAGACATGATCACGGTATCCACCTCAATCGTGTAATCGGATCCGGGCACTTCCACCGGTCGCCGCCTGCCTGACTCATCCGGCTCACCCAGCTCCATTTTCCGGACAATCATGCCGGTCACCCAGCCTTTGTCATCCGTCAGGATCTCTACCGGATTGGTCAGAAGATGGAACTCCACACCTTCTTCTTTGGCATGGTGCACCTCCTCCACCCTGGCCGGAAGCTCCGCCTCACTGCGGCGGTATACCACATGAACCTCCGCTCCCAAACGAAGGGCTGTCCGCGCCGCATCCATGGCCACATTGCCGCCTCCTACTACCGCCACCTTTTTGCCGGCTGCAATGGGAGTGTCATAGTCATCCCGGAAGGCTTTCATCAGATTGCTCCGTGTCAGATATTCATTGGCAGAAAATACTCCGTTGGCATTTTCCCCCGGAATGCCCATGAACTTAGGCAGACCGGCGCCTGAGCCGATAAATACCGCCTCATAGCCTTCCTCCTCCATCAGCTCATCAATGGTCACGGACTTTCCGATAATCACATCTGTCTCAATGGCCACTCCCAACTTCCTTACATTGTCAATTTCCGCCTGAACCACCGACTCCTTGGGCAGACGAAACTCCGGGATACCATAGGTCAGAACCCCTCCCGGCTCATGGAGCGCCTCAAAAATCGTCACATCATAGCCTAACTTGGCCAGATCCCCTGCACAGGTAAGTCCTGCCGGGCCAGAACCTACCACTGCCACCTTTTTCCCGTTCTTCTCCTCTGCTGACTTGGGCACAAATCCATGCTCTCTGGACCAGTCCGCCACAAATCGCTCTAACTTTCCGATGGAAACCGGCTCCCCTTTAATTCCCCGGATACACTGTCCCTCACACTGAGACTCCTGGGGACACACCCTGCCGCACACTGCCGGAAGGGCCGATGCCTCTGCAATCACATTGGCAGCCGCCTCAAAGTCCCCGGTCTCCACCTGCCGGATAAATCCGGGAATATCAATGGACACCGGACAGCCGCCCATACATTTTGCATTTTTACATTTCAGACACCGGGCAGCCTCTGCCTGCGCCTCCTCTGCATTATATCCATAACACACTTCTTCAAAATTTCCGGCCCTGACCTTAGGGTCCTGTTCTCTTACCGGTACCTTTTTCAGCATATCCATTGGCTTATCCTCCCGTTGACCGCCCGTCTTGATTTTTGTTTATCCGCAGCTTTTTGCACAGCCTTCTCAGCCGCAATATCCGCAGCCGCCATGATGGCTGTCCCCTTCTGTCAAACGCAGCATGGCCCGGCCTTCCTCTGTCTTGTAAATCTGCTGCCGCTTCATGGCCTCGTCAAAATCTACCAAATGCCCGTCAAACTCCGGTCCGTCCACACAGGCAAACTTTACCTGTCCGCCCACGCTTAACCGACAGGCGCCGCACATCCCCGTGCCGTCCACCATAACCGGGTTCATGCTGACAATCGTGGGAATCCCCAGCTCTTTTGTCAAAAGACAGACAAATTTCATCATGATCACCGGCCCAATGGCAACACAGATATCATACTGCTTTCCTTCCTTTTCTACCAGTTCCCGCAGCACCTCTGTCACCATGCCTTTTCTTCCATAAGAGCCGTCGTCAGTGGTTATGTAAAGATTCCCTGCCTCTTTCTCCATCTCGTGTTCCAGAATCAGCAGATCCTTTGTCTTGGCTCCCACAATCACATCTGCCTGGATCCCATGTTCCCTCATCCACTTGACCTGAGGGTACACAGGCGCCGTGCCTACGCCTCCCGCCACAAACAGGTATTTTCTCCCTTTTACCAGGGCAGGATCTTCCTTTACAAACTCTGACGGCTGTCCCAATGGTCCCACAAAATCCTGAAAAGCATCTCCTGCCCCAAGTTCTGCCATTCTTTTGGTAGACGCCCCCACAATCTGGAATACAATGGTCACAGTCCCTTCCTTCCGGTCAAAATCACAGATGGTGAGAGGAATCCGCTCCCCTTTCTCATCAATCTTCACAATCACAAATTCTCCTGGCTGACACGCTTTTGCCACCCGCGGCGCTTTTACGTCCATCAGGAAAATCTTTTCGGCCAGCTTTTCGGCTTTTACGATTTGGTACATTTCCATCCTCCTGCATTGATTTATCTTTCTTCTGCCTATACATCATCCTCTGCTGCAATCAGCTCCCGCCCATAGGGCAGATTCCTGATCCACTCACAGAACACATGCCACTCATCCAGCTTATGATTCCTTCTGGCGTAATAAATATTTACCAAGGTTTCATAATTTAAAGAACAGGTCCGCATCTGGTTATAGCTGGAAGGCAGAAGCTGAATCATGTCATACCAGTCTTCTTTGCTTTTGGTCTCCAGATACCTCTTTCGGATCTTCTCTAACTGCTCCACCACGGTTTCCATAAAGCGTGCGGTGTCCGGCGTCATCCGGTCACAGCTAAAATCCTCCTGCTCAAAAGGTTTTCTGTGAATCCTGTGCATGGTACTGGTAGAATTAGCCACAGTCGCCACCTTGTAGGTATCATACTCCTTCCACCAGTACAAGGGAGCCGTAATATCCACAGAAACAAAGATCTGCCGGATAAATTTCCTGTGGTCACTGCCTGCCTTGCGAAGCCTGACAGCCAAATCCAGATCATTGGGCCCTAACACATAGTTACCCTCCTGGTCATAGCCGCTGTCCATCCGGCTCCAGCTATTCATGGGATTCCTGGCTCCCCGCATGGCATTCTCTAAGTTCATCACACTGGTACGCTCTAATTTTATCATAAAAATCCCGATCCTTTCATTTCTTCCAGGTATCCTTTTATTATAACGAAACAAAAGGCATGTGACAAGCACTAATTTTATTCATAGATTAAGCATTTATCTCATCTTTGCATCCCTAAAAGGTAATTGATAAACTGCTGGGCCGTCCGTCCGGAGATTCCTCCATGGCTCAGCTCCCACTTATTTGCCTCGGCACAAAGCTCCTTTTCTTCCATCTCAAGCCCTGCCCTTTTCGCTAACTCGGTCACAATATGGAAATATTCCTTCTGGGAAGGCTTGGAGTAGCTGATGGTCACGCCAAACCGGTTTACTAAGGACAGCTTTTCTTCCATGGTATCCGACCGGTGCATTCCATTGCCGTTCTCCATATCATCCCGGTCACTCCAGTTTTCCTTGATCAGATGACGCCGGTTGGAGGTGGCATAGATCAGGATATTGTCCGGCCTGGTCTCCACCCCGCCCTCTATGACTGCCTTTAGGAACTTATACTCCACCTCAAACTCCTCAAAAGAAAGGTCATCCATATAAATGATAAACTTATAATTCCGGTTCTTGATCCGCGCAATCACAGCAGACAGATCCTGAAACTGATGCTTGTAGATCTCAACCATCCGCAGGCCCTGAGGATAAAAGGCATTGACAATGGCCTTAATGCTGGTAGACTTTCCTGTGCCGCTGTCACCGAAAAGCAGCACATTGTTTGCCTTCTTCCCCTGGACAAAGGCTGTGGTGTTGTCCACCAGCTTCTTTTTCTGAATCTCATACCCCACCAGGTCCTCAAGCATCACGGTATCCATATTGTTGATGGCATGGAATACCACATCCCCGTCCGCTCCCGAGGAAATCCGAAACGCCTTATTCAGCCCGAACATCCCCACGCCGTAATCCTTATAAAAACCAGTCACGCTATCAAAGAAGTCATTTTCATCCAATGCCTGCTCCAGACGAAGGCTTAAGGCCTGTACCTTTTCGCTGACATTCTTATTGTACATAAGCTCCTTTTTCCCAATAGCCTGATAATGAGAGATCCGGCTGAAACAGTCCACCCCCAAATATTCCTCCAGCTTGGAAAAATCATAGTCAAACAGCTCTTTAAAGGCACAAAAATCCCCTTTTGCAAAGTAATTGACGCTTCCCTCATTGGCTCCCACCTTCTCACAGGTAATGCTAAAAGGATTTTCATTGGTGATCAATAGAAAGGTCAGATAGTTATGCCATAGATTCTTATCAAACCCATAATCCGTAGCCACCTGCAGAAGATGCTTCATCTGGGTAAACACCCGTGTCACCAGCTCCTCCTTTTTCTGGGTTCCCTCATCCATCTGCCGCACAATATCCGCAAGCTCCATCAGAATCGTGCCCTTTTGCATATCACCGTAAATCAACAGCCTGGAAACTATTTTGTACATAATGATCATCCTCTTTTTCTATAATGGAATATTCTCGCCTGCCGCTGTTCCTATACCGGATAACGAATCCTGTAAACAGCAATTCTTTAAATTTTGTTTCATAATATCATAAACCGGGAATCCAGGCAATAAAAAACGGACCCTTCTTCCAAGTAAAAGAGGAGTCCGTTCTTTTATTCTCTGCGCTTTCTGCTATGCTGTAATATACTTTTCAATATCCTGGCACAACTGGCTGCACTCATCTGCATAAATGCTTAAACTCACTTCCTGATTCAGCCCCAGAACCAGGATCCCCAGCAGAGACTTGGCATCCACTACCACGCTGCCCCTGCTTAAATCCATCGCATAAGGATACCGTTCTACCCGATTTACAAAATCCGCCGCTTCCTTTGGATCTGTAAATCTTACCTTCAGCCTGCTCATTCCTTCATCTCCTTCTCCCGGCAAGTACTGCACGGTTTTCTTTCTCCTTATGATTTTCTCCGATTTTGCTGATTTTATACCTGATCGGCACAAAATTCCCATTAACCCCGCTTTCCCGTTCCTACAAATGGATCCTGTCAGCATCCTTCCGTCTTCCCCTCAAGAAACCGCAGGATCCAATCTGCCCCCGAAGCATAGTACAGATGGGGAAAACCTGCAATCATCTGATCTGTCACGATCATACAGTCCCATTCCCGGCTGCTTAAGGGCTTTACTGCCTTTAAATCCTTTCCTGGCCGCGTGCTGTCCCAATAATGAAACTCATGGGCTCTTGCCATCCTGTTCCCCTGTCTGTCATACAATACAATATATCCAAACCGGGACAATCTCTCGGTCCGGTATGCCTTTCCCTCAATCAGCCCTGCCATGGGATAAAAGCATCCGTCCGTCCCCTCCAGCATTTCATGCAGATAAAGAAATCCCCCGCATTCTGCCAGGATTTTCACCCCTTGCTTTTCTGCTGACCGCAGTTCCTTTAGCATTGCCAGATTTTCCGACAGATCTTTTGCATATATTTCCGGGTATCCGCCTCCTAACAAAATTGCCGATATTCCCGCACAGGGCAGATTGTGGTCATGAAGCGGGCTGAAAGGAACAATCTCCCACCCATTCTCCTCCAGCCATTCCAGATTCTCCTGATAATAAAAGCAAAATGCCTCATCCCTGGCCACGGCAATCCTCTTAAGCTCCTTCACTCCAAAGCCAGATGTTTTCTGCTTTCTTATGCTTTTCTGCACAGGCGGCGCTTCCTCTGCCAGCTTGAGAAGCCCTTCTATATCTAGACAAGGCTCTAACCGGTCCGCCAAAGCCTGCACCTTTTCCCGCAGCTTCGCCTGTTCTTCGGGAATATTCAGTCCCAGATGGCGGCTCTCCCACTCCGCTTCCTTTAAGACAGGAACCGCCCCGTACAGGCGAACTCCGGATTCCTCCAGATAGGGCCGCAGTCTTTCTGCCATGGCAGGCGAAGTCCTGTTAAGAATCACCCCGCGTATACCACTGTCCGGCCTGTATTCCAGAAAACCCTTTACCAATGCTGCCAAAGACAGGCTGCTTTGCTTCCCATCCACCACCAATACTGCCGGCGTGTCTGTGATCTTCCCAATCTCATAGGCGCTGGCATGGGTACTGATTCCGGCCACCCCGTCATAATACCCCATAACCCCCTCTATGACCGCCATGTCCGCCCCTTGTGACTTTTCCTCAAAAAGCGATCTCACCTTCTCTGGCGGCAGAAAAAAGCTGTCCAGATTATACCCGGAAATCCCCAGCACATACCGGTGAAACATAGGATCAATATAATCCGGCCCGCATTTATAGGATACACAGGCAATCTTCCGCCTTCTTAAAATCTCCAGTATCCCGCAGGTGATCACGGTTTTCCCGCTGCCGCTGGAAGGCGCTGCAAGCAAAAGCCTGGGGAGCTTTTTCATTTTCATAAAATTTATTCTCCGCTGTTGTATTTTCTAGAGTGTGTCTGAAAATCTGTGCAGACAAAAAAGAAACGTGCGCCGCCGGGCGCACCATAAGAAAACAACGGTATCACTCACATGACACCGTTGTCTTTGTTTTTCCTACTAGAGCATATCTGAAAATCTAAAATTGTTCTCATCTGAAATTGCTCTCTCTGATTGAAACAAAGGTCTGCCTTTTCAGATTCAAATTATGGAATGCGGGTAGCCGGACTTGAACCGGCACGGGATTGCTCCCGAGAGATTTTAAGTCTCTTGTGTCTGCCTATTCCACCATACCCGCATTTGCAAAAATCTTTTGTCCGAAAATATGTACAATCCGTACAATCTTCCCGAAACATCTTTTCGATAAAATGCACTTTGGCACATTCCATCAAAACGACCCGGATGGGATTCGAACCCACGACCTCCGCCGTGACAGGGCGGCGCTCTAACCAGCTGAGCCACCGGGCCAAAACACGCTGTCATCATCTGACTTCTTCCAGTGATGACGGGCTGCTATGCAAAATAACAAAGAACAAAAATGGACCTTCGGGGACTCGAACCCAGGACCGACCGGTTATGAGCCGGTTGCTCTAACCAACTGAGCTAAAGGTCCGAACTTTTGCTGCAAATGACCCCAACGAGATTCGAACTCGTGTTACCGCCGTGAAAGGGCGATGTCTTAACCGCTTGACCATGGGGCCAGAAATCATGCTGGTCACCATGGACCCAACTCCCCGAGTAGGACTTGAACCTACGACAGCGCGGTTAACAGCCGCGTGCTCTACCGACTGAGCTATCGAGGACTATTGATGAGCAACGAAGGTATTATACAACACCATTCGCCGCTCTGTCAAGGAATTTTACAAATTTCTTTTTATATTACCATATCTGCTCTGATCTCCTCCAGAGAATGAGCCCCGCACATTGCCATGGTATCCTTCAGTTCTCCCCCAAGACGTGTCACCAGTTCCTTTACACCTTCCGTACCGCCTCCATACACTGCGGTCACAAAAGGACGGCAGATCAGCACTCCGTCTGCCCCCAGCGCCAATGCCTTGAAAATATCCGTACCGCTTCGGATTCCTCCGTCCACCAGCACAGTCACAGAGCCAGCCATCTCCTTTGCAATGGCAGGAAGCACTTCTGCTGTAGACGGGCACTGATCCAGCACCCGGCCTCCATGATTGGACACCACGATTGCCGCTGCCCCGGCCTCTCTTGCTTTTACGGCTCCTTTTACGGTCATAATGCCCTTGACGATAAAGGGAATCCCCGCCTCCTTAATGATCTGCGACAATTCCTCCACCGTCTTGCTGCCTGCAGGGGGATCCATATTTTTAAGAAACGGCAGGCCGGCCGCATCCACATCCATGGCAGCGGCAAAAGCGCCGGATTCCCGCACCAGCTTTAGCTTTTCCCGAATGGTCTTAAGATTCCAGGGCTTCACAGTAGGCACTCCTGCCCCGTTTGCCTTTTGAATGGCGTCAGCAGCAGCCTTCATCACCAAAGGATCCGTCCCATCGCCCGTAAAAGCCGCAATCCCCATCTGTTCGCAAGACGGCACCAAAATCTCATTATATTCTGCATCACTGTATTGGCTGCCATAATGCAGCTTAACAGCACCTACCGGTCCGGCAAAAAACGGATACGCAAACTCCCGGCCAAACAGGCGGCAATGGGTATCTACCGGACGATTCTCACACAAGGTATCCATCTGCACCCGGATCTCCTTCCATTTATCGTAATTCCGGATAGCAGTATCCCCCACGCCCTTTGCCCCTGGTCCCGGTATCTGGTTTCTGCAGGCACGCCCATTGCACACCTGACATCCTTTACAATAAGGTCCAAGGCACATCCGGGCCTTCTCCAAAACTTCCTGGTATGTCATATCCTTCCTCCTGATCTCCCATCATTTCTCATACAGCAGCCGTTCAGATGCCCACCAATCCTCATACAGCCCTTCTGCCGTTAATTGGCCATCTGAAATCCACGCTCCTTTTTCAGAGGCATGTCCGTTACCTCCATATCCTCAATCCGGATATAAGGCTGCTTATGAAGCGCTGTCACCATGTCCCAAATCACGTTCTCCTCCCCCTGGGCCTCCAATTCAACCCTTCCGTCCCAAAGATTCTGCACATAGCCCGTAAGCCCTAAAGACTGGGCAATACGGCATGCCTGGAAACGGAACCCCACCTCCTGGACACGCCCGGAAAAGTAAAAATGCTTTCTCGTTTTCATGTAAATCCTCCTGTCAGGCTTTTATTCCTCTGATTGAAGCAGACAGAGCATGATTCTTTCTTTTTAAACCATAAAAAATTCCGCTTCCTTCCGCTCTGCACAGACTTTCTTCAGCTTCTGCCTCACTGCCATCAGCACCACAGGATTGATCCGACGCGCTCCTGACGGACACTGCCTGACACAGCGCATACAAAGAATGCACCTCTCCGAATCCGTTATCCTTGGATCTGTCCGGGAGATTGCCTGCATGGGACAATTCCTTACGCAAAGGCCGCATGCCTTACAGGAAGATCCTGCCTTGATTTTTAAAGGCACTCCGTGATATTTGCGGAACGGCCTGCTGCCCGGCGTCTTCAAATCTCCGATCCGGTAATTGCTCTCCAACTCCCAAAACCGCCTTCCAAGTTCCCTTCCGAACTGCTTCAGCTTCTTCCGATCCTGCTTGTCCGGCCTTCCCTGGGCAATGGAGCGGACAATGTTGTGCTCTGCCGGCACGGCTGCTGCTGCCACAGGCCGAAACCCCTGTCTTACCAGGATCAGCTTCAGCTCCAAAAGGGCATCTTCATAAGCCCGGTTTCCGTAGGTCACCACCAATACTGCCGCTGTCTTGCGGCCATGAAGCTTTTTCAGCCGTTCTGCTGCCACGGCCGGCACCCGCCCCCCATACACCGGCACGCCTATTATCACTGCCTCGTTTTCCAAAAAATGATAATCCGGACGTTTTCCGGGCCCTGTCAGATCCAACAGGGACTGCTGACTGGAAAGCTGTGCTGCAATCAGCTCCACTGCTGTCTTTGTATTTCCTGTAGGACTGAAATATACACCGGTAATCTGCTTGATATTCATTACATATCCTCCACCGCATTCCTGTTTATCTTCTAAAAATGTCCTGCCAAAAATTCT
The DNA here is from genome assembly GCA_910586205.1 of uncultured Lachnospiraceae bacterium. Classification (GTDB taxonomy): domain Bacteria; phylum Bacillota; class Clostridia; order Lachnospirales; family Lachnospiraceae; genus Brotaphodocola. Next base: position 47,401 of record CAJUGD010000008.1, read on the forward strand.
TCATTCAACCATCCCACTGCCTCCCAAAGCCCGTCCTCATGAAACGGAAAATCCTTTTTATGCTTTTTTTCTTCTTCCGTCTTCTCATAATGAAACGGCTCTGGCCAGATAACCGCTTCTAAAACGGTTTCTGTCTTGTCCTCCTGTTCCTGGCTGCCCTGCTCTTTTGTCCGCTCCGCCTTCTGAAGAAGGTAACGCATCCCCTGATAGCTTCCGGTAAACCGGCTCTTTTTCAGAAAAGCCATGGAAATCTGGCCATGCAGCTCAATCATTCTGATGCCCCCTCTGCTGCTTTCTCAAAACGCTTTTTTATTATTGTACCGGGAATCTTCCCAAATGTCCACCTTCTTCTGGTATTTTCCCGTATTATCTTGAATCTCATGTTACTGTTCACCGGGCGGGGAAAACCGGACGAAAACAGACGTCAAGCTTTGATAGCCGGTAACCAAGCCCAGACGGTTGGCTTCTCCGCAAAAGAAGAAGAACCCCCGTTTGTACTGACATACATTCGGGGGTTCATTCTTTTTGCCCTATGGACACTTCAATCTTTTTTGCCCACTCTAACGGCGCACCTTAAAATAAGCCTCCAGCACCCCCTTAATGTGCTGGTAACGTCTGGCATAACAATTTTCCACCCGGATCAATTCGATGTGGCGGGCCTGGCAGATCTGCTGTTTCCTTCTGTCCCTTTCCATGACCACCTCATCCTCAAAATGCTCCTTTCCGTCCAGCTCCACTGCCAGCACCGGAGATTTCCCCTCTGTTCCCGGCCCTTTCGGCCGCTCATACACCACAAAATCAAACTTTCCGGAATAAAACAAATCCCCCTTATCCGCCTCACCGATTATTTCAGACACCTCCACCCCCTGTTCCACAAAAAAACGGTTCTGGGAAAGCCAGATATTTTCCAAAGCATGATTTAAGGTTTTTAAAAACACCTCCTCAACAGCAGCAGAAAAAGGCTTAATGCCGAGTGCCCTGGAATCCGGGCTCTTGGGCGCTACCTTGGAAGCGCCGTTGGATTTTACATAACGAACCAGGTCATACAGATCATCCTCTCCTTCTTTGCCGTGAAGACGCTCTAAGTTTTTGCTGTTTCCCAGCACAATCAACTGTTCTCTCGCCCGGGAGGTGGCCACATTGATCAATTCCTTATTATTCTTCAGCCACTCATAGGTCCCGGCATGGGTATTATCCGTGATGGCAGTGGAAAAAAGCACCACATCCTTCTCATCCCCCTGAAACGCATGAACCGTCCCGCAGGTCACATTCTGAAGCCCATGCCGTGCAAGCTGTTCTTCAATGGCATGCTTCTGATTCACAAATGGCGTGATCACGCCAATGGACTTATCTTTATTTTCCATGGCATACCGCAGTATGGCCTCCACCTCCGCAGGAGCCACATTTTTATGGTTGGTCCTCCCATCCTGCACATCCATATAGACTAAAGACTGAGGCAGACGGCTCTCGGAACGGATGAGAAGCTTGGAATTGTAATATTTCTTATTGTTAAAATCAATAATCTGTCTGCTGCACCGGTAATGATACCGCAAAAGCACCTCATCGCTGACCGAATCACAGGCCAGAAAAGCTTTATAAAGGGAATTTTTCCGATAATCGTATTCCTCCGGAACCCCATACTTTCTCCGCAGCCGGAAATTACTCACCTCGTCTAACAAAATTACAGGATTTAGCTGCTGAGGATCTCCCACCATCATTAAGCTTTTCCCGCGGATGACCGGCACCAGGCCTACAGCCGTATTGCACTGGCTTGCCTCATCCATAACCGTCATATCAAAATGGGGCTCTGGGCCTCCCACACGGCTGGCGGAAATACAGGTAGTGGCCACCACAGGGAACACGCGAAGCAGATGTTTTAAATTGTCTGTATCCTTTATATATCCGGAAAATTCGTCCAGACGGCACTCCTCATCTTCTATATACAGAATGTCTTTTAAATGCCTGCTGCCCGGCTCATCCAAACGCTGAATGCATCGGATGGAAGCATAGTACAGGTATCGTTTCAGCTCCTCTGGATTTTCTGTCAAAAGCCCCAAGGCATCCTGATCCGTTATCTCCCCCAGCCGTTCCATCTGACGGTTTACCTGCTGAAGCTGCCGTCCTCCTAAGTCTGTCTCAAATGGCAGCATCTGCATGGAACGGCTCTTTCCCCGGCTGTATTCCAGCAGACGCCCAATGGTCTCGCTGCGCTCCTTCAGATCCAGCACATCCTCATAACGCCGCAAAAGCTCTGCCAAACGCTTCATCTGACCGGCCTGGTTTCCCCGGTTTTTCTCCAAAGCCTGCTCATTGATCGGAATATCCCTTACCTGCTCATACAGCATCCTCATGACAGAAAGCGCCTGTTTCACCTTGCTTGTATTCCCCAGACGGACTACGGGAAATGGGATCTTCTTCCCCTCATAAGTCAGCCTGGTCAGCTTTTCCACCACCCCGTCTATCGGGTGATTGTTGTAGGATGTAAACAGCAATGTTTTTCCGTTAAAAAATGCCGTGATGATGGTATTGATAATCGTGTTGGTCTTTCCGGTTCCCGGCGGTCCCTGAACATATGCCAAAGGATATTTCATGGCATGGTTCATGGCCAGAAGCTGATCTAAGTTGACTTTTCTGTCTAACAGAATGAGGGGCACCATTCTCCTGCTTCTGGGACGGTCTAAAAGATCCCCGAAAAAGGCCCGGATGGGGACTGTGACACGTTCATTCAGGTACATATCCAGAACGGCATTGTATTCCCGGCGCAGATTCAGCATCATATCCATGCCCAGTCCGATAATATAGGGCATATCGTCCACCCCTAAAATTCTGCGGTTGTAACGGGTTACTGCGTCTTTTATCCTCTCCTGGTTTGCCTCAAAATCCTTAAGCAGCTCAAAATCCTCGGCATCCAGATACCGCCGTATGCTCTCCCTGGTGCCGTCTACCGTAAACTCCGTACAGACGGTAATGTTCTCGGCCACCCGAAGACAGCGCTGACGCACATCTAAGTTTAGCTTGCGGTAAGCCAATACATACAGCCCTTTTCCTGTGTGAATACTCATCACATTGATGGCAAGGCTCTGGACGGCAAGATGCCTTTCTTTAGAATTCGGCGTCCGCTCTCCTGCCGCCAATCCGCCCAAAGCCAGATCTGATGCCTCTCCTGTCCCATCTGTCCGCACGTTTTTTTCCGCCTTAATCTGAAAGCTTCTCACCACTTTTCTAAACTGCTCGTCGCTGAGAGGATATACATCCCCCTGAAAGCTTTCCCGATCCAAATACCGGAGCAGGGCAAAATCCTTTCTGTAGGGAACTCCGTCCATTTTGTAACAGTCCTCCAGATAATCCAGCACTTTCAGATTTGCCACATGATCAAACAGATCCTTATATTTATGAGGGTTATCATGAATATCCCGCACCAGCTTCTTGTTTACCTGGCAGTAAGAACCGTCCAGAACCTGAGAAGACAAGATGGAATCAATATAAATACGATCATAGGTTTCAACAGAATATTTCCCTAAATGTAATCCCTCCACCTTCAAGGTTTTCCGGGCAGCATCAAGATTCAGGATGCCGATCCAGTACCTTGTAATCTGTCCCTGCCAGTTTTTGTACTCAATCGTCATCCACTTTCCTTCATGAATTGCCTTGAAAATATCACGGTGGATTGTGTTCATTCCTTTTGCTCCTTGTCTTTTTTACCCGTGAGCCAAATTGTCATTGTCATTTCAGACGGCTTTATCCCTTGCCCTTTGCAATCTGTACCTCAGCCCCGTCTTATGCCTTCCAAATTCATGCTGCTTCCAATCTGTCCCTTGCCCTTATTCTTTGTCACCACAATTTTCTTCTCTATCCGCTCCTTAAGCTCAGACACATGGGAAATAATTCCCACCAGCCGTTCTCCTTCTGCCAGGTTGGATAATGCCTTCATGGCCTGGTTTAAGGCTTCCTCATCCAGAGAGCCAAAGCCTTCGTCCACAAACATGGTATCAAGGCGAATCCCTCCTGCGCAGAACTGAATCTCGTCAGACAGCCCTAAGGCCAGGGAAAGAGACGCCTGAAAAGACTCTCCGCCGGATAAGGTCTTAACGCTCCTTTCCGTTCCGTTATAATGATCAATCACATTCAGCTCCAGTCCTGCCTTTTCCTTTTTATTCTCCCCATTTTCCTGACGCTTTAACTCATATTGTCCGCTGCTCATAGTAAGAAAACGCAGATTTGCCCGCCGCAGGATCCGATCAAAATATGCCGTCTGGATGTATGTCTCCAGATCGATCTTACGCTTTCCCGAAATCTGTCCGTTTGCCGTGTCAGACAGAGCTTTCACCCATACATACTCCTGCTCCACCCCGGCTAACTCCTGCCTTCTTCCCTTTACAGAATCATAAATGCCCAGGTTGTTTTTGTAGGCTGCATACCATTCTTCCTTTTTCCCGGACAATTCTGTTTTCTGCCGGATCCATTCCTGCTTTCTGGCAGTGATTTCTTCCTCCTTTAAATCCTCCTGGGCCTGTGTCTGCTCCTTTAAAGTCTGAATCCTGGATTTAAGCTCTGCTATTTGTTCCCGGCGCTCTGAAAATACCTGCTCCGCCTGTTCCCTTTCCTCTAAAAGTCCCAAAAGCCGCTTTTTGTTTTCTGCGATTTCCTGAATCAGCCTTTCCTCTGTATGATCTCCCAATGCGGAAATAATGGGATCCCTTTGGGCTTGTAAATGCTTTCTTTCTGTATCCAGCCTTGCAAGCTCAATCTCTGTCTGTGCGGCCGTTTCCTGAGTTTCCTTCAGACGTTTTTCTATTTGAGGGATTTCTTTTTCCAAAGTTTCTTTTCTTTCCAGGCGTATCTGGTTTTTCTTAATTCCCTCCCTGTTCTGTGCCAGCAATATCTCAAAAGTCTCTGCCGCCCTGGCTCCCGCCTGATACAGCTCATCTTCTGTAATCTGTATTCCGTTCTCGTCAGAAGTTCCCTGGAGCTGTTTGAGATCTAATCTCCTGGTAAGCCTTGATCCGTCCTCCCTGCCCTGACTTTCTAAAAATTCCAGACGGCTTCTCTTTTCCTGAATCTGCCTTCTTAAATTCTCCAGCTCTGCTGATTTTTTCCTGTTCTGCTCCTGGAAGATGCGGCGCGTCTCAATCTCCTGTCTGATGAAATCTTCCTGCAGGGAAATATTTTCTGCGGTTTCCTTAAGCTGATGAAGCATTTCCTCTGAAACTGCTTTTATTTCCTCCGGACTGCCTGTCCCAACTGCTTCACCTGTTTTTTCGTCTCCTGCTCTGCCCGCCTCCGCGGCTGTTTCTGCTTCCCACTTACTGTCCCCCACTGCCTTTTCCGCTTCACAAAGGCTGTTTAAAAGCTGCTGTCTCAAGGTTTTACTGCCTCCGGACAAAGAATCTGCCTCTGCCTGGGATATTCTTATCTTCTCTCTCAGGCTTTCCAGCTTTTCTCTCAGCTCTTTGACCAGCTTTTCCCTGTCTTCATAGTCTTTCTTTTGCTCTCCTGCCTGTAAAAGCCGTTCCTCTGCCTCCTTCAGCCGTTTTTCCAATATACTGCCCAGCATGGCAAGCTCTTTCCACCGCTTTTCCTCTGATCCAGGCCCATGATCCTCGCTGCAAAGATTCTCCGGTTTTTCCAAACTTCCTGTTTCCCCCCATTGCTCCCCCGTCTCTTTGCTCTGGATAGCCTTCCACTCCTCCTCCATCAGTTCCCGCAAATGCCGGATATCTCCGCTGAGCTTCTGTACCTTCCTCTCTGCCTGAGATAATTCCTTTTTCTTTCCGTCCAATATCTCCTTTTTAGGAACCTTATGAGGAAGCACGGCTAAGACAGGATGATGAACTGATCCGCAGACAGGACACTTTTCCCCTTCCTTCAGATTCTCGGCAAGCAGCCCTGCCTGAGCGTCCAGAAATTCTTTCTCCATGCTGTGATACTCCTGCTGCAGTTCCTCCCATTTCCCGGATGCTTTCTGGTAAAGCTGCTGATTCTTTTTATATTCTTCATTCCATGACTTCAGACGATCTTCCTTCTTCCGAAATTCCTCCAAAAGCCGCTGTGCGTCTTCTTTCCGGTGCCGCCATTCTGCCTCCTCCCGGTCTGCTGCCCCAAGCTTTTCCATCTCCCGGCAAATCTGTTCTTCCTGCCTTTTCAGCTCTTTTTCCCGATCAGTATATTGAGCCAGTTTCTTTTCTTCCTTCTCCTGATCACACTCTGCCTCTTTAAGCTTTTGCAGCCCTCTTTCCAATGCCTCTGTCTGCCGCTTTAATTCTCTTTTTCTCCCGGATAATGCCTCCAAAGCCACATCCCGATCTGCCAGAGCCTCTGCCTGTTTCATTAGCTTTTCTGTGTCTTCCTCCATCTGTTTTTCCGTATTTTTACTTTCACACAATGCCTTCTCTATGTCTGCCTTCTCACAGATTCTCTGTTTCCTGCGTCTCAAAAGCTCTGTCAGCTCCTCGTTTTGCTCCTCTAAACGAGACTTTTCATTCAGAAGCCTTTCCTTCTCCTCGCCTGCGTCTTTAAGGTCATTTAATTCCTTTCTTTTTTCCTCTGCACCTTTATCAAGCGCCTCCGCTGTTTTAGAAGCCTCCTGGTTCTTTTCCCTCTGAATGTGTGCTTTCTTATCCGTTTCCTCCATCTGCCCATCCAAAGTCTCAAGCTGCCGGAATTTATCCGCCTTTTCCTCCTTCTCACCAATCAGCCGGGTCAGACGTTCTTCCTCTCCTGACCGCTCTAAGGCAGCTTCCCTGGCTGTCTTAGCCGCTTCAAACTCCGGAAGCTTTTCTTGTAAAAGTTCTTCGCTCTGCTTCAGTTCTTCCTTAAGAAGCCTGCCCTGCTCCTCCTTTCCCAACAGACGGTCCTCTGCCTGGATCCGTTTCTCTAAAACTCCCAGCTTTTTCTCCGTCTCCTCCAGTACAGCCTTGTCGCACTTCAGTAGCTGGCTCAAAAGCTCTAACCCTCTTTCTACCTTTCCCTCAAACCCGTTTTTCTCTAGCTCCTCAAACTCCTGGCCAATCCGGGCATAGTCCCCATCCTCTCCCTTTTCCTGGCATATCATCCCGCTCATGGATTGGATGATGCTTCTGCGGATTTCATCATAAGCCTTCTGCTGCTCTTTTGTGGCTTCCTTAAGCCGGCACTGCACTTCCTGATACAGACCTGTGTGAAAAATCTGCCGGAAAATCTCACTGCGCTCAGAAGTTCCTGCCAAAAGAAGCTTCTGGAAATCCCCCTGGGCAATCATGGCAATCTGGGTAAACTGACGGTAGTTAAGGCCAATCAGCTCCTCCACTGCCCGCGTCACCTCCCGCGTCTTTGTCACCGGCGGCCGTCCGTCAGGATATTCCAACACTGCATCCGCTTTCTGCAGGGTATATCCGATCCCCCTGCCTTTTGGCCTCTGATAATCAGGATTTCTTTTGATCCGATATGGCTTCCCCTGATACTCAAACTCCATCTCCACAAAAGTAGGCACATCCTCTGGCGCATATTTGCTGCGGAACATTCCTGCCTCCCGCACCTGGCCGCTGGCTTCCCCATATAAGGCGAAAGCAATGGCGTCAAAAATCGTGGTCTTTCCTGCCCCTGTGTCTCCCGTGATCAAAAAAAGCCCCTGCCCTCCGAATTGTGAAAAATCAATCTCCGCCTTCTCCCCATAGGGACCAAAACCACTTATGGTCAGCTTTCCTGGCTTCATAAACTCATCCTTCCCGTCTTTGCACGCTCTACTGCTCCTGAATCTCCCGAATCATCTTCCCCACAAACTCTCTCTGCTTTTGGCTGACCGGTTGGTTATTCTGCAATTCATAAAACTCCTCAAACAGCTCTAACTCTGACTTAAGCTCCACCTTGCAGGCTCCTTTCACCTCCCGGCTCTCACGGGTTCTTTTATTATCATACTCCAATTTCATCAGGTTCGGATAAATCACCCGCAGCTTCTGCATTCCGTCCGGCACATCCTCCTCGTCAGTCAGCGTCACCTGCACATAGTCCTTCCGGTTTGTGTCTTTATAAAAATCCCGGGCTGTTACCTCCAGATAGGTTCCCCGAATCCGCCGCATATCCCGCAGCGGCTTAAAGGGCAAGGTTTTAATCTCCACACTCCCCTTTTCCTTAAGTTCTACCACGGTCATGGATTTCTCCTGCTCTGTCTCAGAAAAGGAGTACTTTAGCGGGGTGCCGCAGTATCGGACCGTCTCCCGCCCCACATGCTGCGGACTGTGAATATGCCCTAAAGCCACATAATCAAAAGCATCAAACACGGACACGTCCACATTATCCAGTCCTCCCACCAGGACTTCTTCTGAGTCACAGCGAAATGCCCCTGTCACAAACTGATGGGCCACCAGCACGTTTCTCTTGTTCGGATCCACATTCATATGATCCACAGCAATCCTTACCGCATCCTGGTAGCTTCCCGGGTCCTCATTCTCAAACACATGGCGCACCAAGGCAGGCTTCACAAAAGGCAAAAGATACACCACCACCTCCCCATGGGAATCTTTCATGGTAAAATTTGTCACATCCCCATCATATACCGGAGATACATAGACTCCCCGCCCGCTCATCAGGCGGGCTCCAAAAGCCACCCGCTCCGCTGAATCATGATTTCCGCTGACCACAAATACCGGCGTTTCCATCTCTGCCAAACGGGTCAGAAATTCGTCAAACACCTGCACTGCCTCTGCAGAAGGAACCGGTTTGTCATAAATATCCCCTGCCACCAGCACTCCGTCTGCCTGTTCCTGTTTCACTGCTGCCAGGATCTGGGATAAAATGACTCTCTGATCCTCCAGCATGGAAAACTCACTGACCCGCTTTCCGATATGAAGATCTGATATATGGATTAATTTCATTGTCGTACCTCTCTGGTCTGCTGACTATCTTTTTAAAGTAAAAATCAAATCATATGATCTTGTCTGTAGGCGCCATGGCATTTACCTCAACCAAGGTCAAATCATGAAGCGCTTCCCTATTTTTCCTGTCATACCCAAGAACATTCGCATATAAAATATCACAAAGCACCAGAATGGGAAACTGGGGAGAAATCAGTTTTCCCAAATCCAGCTTCTCCTTCGTGGGAATCGGCAGCACCTCATCACAAAACTCATCCCATTCCTTAAGGTGCACAGAACTGATGATTACCGTAAAAGCGCCTTTGCTCTTGGCTGTCTTCAAAGCCCGTATCACCGCATTGGTCCTGCCTGTTACCGTAATGCCGATTGCCAGCGCATCCTCATTTGTCACGGCAGAGCTCATGATCATGACATGGCTGTCTGTTATGCCCTCTATATCAATCCCCAGACGCATAAACCGCATTTCCAATTCTTCTGCCGCAATGCCCGAGGAGCCTTTTCCATATACAAATACCCTTCTCTTTTCAGCGATCTGCTTCGATACTTTTTTAATCTGCTTTTCATCCACCAGAGCATAGGACTTATTCAGCAATTCCTGATAGGTTTCCAGGATTTGCCTGGTTCCATCCTCCACCGGATTGTTTTTTTCATTCTGTAATCCTTCCCGATAGCGGTAGATAAACTGTCTGTATCCGTCAAAACCGCATTTTTGTGCAAACCGGGAAAGGGTGGCTTCGGAAGTAAATAGTAATTTTGCTATCTTTTTAGCAGAAAAATCCATCAATTCCTTGTTCTGAAGAAAAAAGTCAGCAATACTTTTTTCTATCTGTGTAAAATTATTATAGTTTAATTCAATCAACGGTTCAATGTCTTTTTCAAAGTGCATTTATGCCGTTTACTCCTTTCTTGTCCGTGGTTTGTTAAGGCTTCTTTTTTATTATATCATATATACGGCGAAAAAGGGCAGATACAATCTCTGCATCCGCCCTTTTCTGATATTTCTTTATCATTTTCGCCGTACAAGCTTTTTAATCGTCAATATTGAGAATATCCACTATAATATTCTTATACAAAATAGCCTTCGCTCCATATACAACCTGAACACCGCCATCCACTTCAATAATACCTGCCGCACCGATTGCTTTCAGCTTATCTCTGTCCACTTTGTCCTTATCCTTCACAGAAACGCGAAGCCTTGTAATACAGGCATCCACATCCTCAATATTCTCTGCTGCCCCAAGAGCCGCAATAACCTCGATAGCTTCTTCCTTTAAGGAATCCTTGGTGGTTAAGGAACTCTTGGTGGTTTCTATATCATCATCTTCCCCTCTGCCCGGCGTCATAATGTTGAACTTTGTAATAAAGAACCGGAAAGAAAAATAGTAAAGGAAGAACCAAACCACACCCACCACAGGCACAAAAATCCAGTTTGTTTTTGCAGCTCCCTGCAGCACGCCGAACAGCATAAAGTCAATGACTCCGCCGGAGAATGTATTTCCGATAGAAATATTCAGCACATCAGCCACGAGGAAGGATACGCCGTCTAAGAAGGAATGGAAAACATATAAAAGCGGGCTTACAAACAGGAACATGAACTCCAGAGGCTCTGTGATACCTGTAATAAAGGAAGTCAGCGCCACACCAAAGAACAAACCGCCATATGCTTTTCTCTTTTCTTTCGGAACACAGTGATACATCGCCATGGCTGCTCCGGGAAGACCGAACATCATAGTGGCAAAACGTCCTGCAAAGAACTTGGTTCCTTCTGTAAATAATCCTGTATGGTTCGGATCCGCAAGCTGCGCAAAGAAAATCTTCTGGGCGCCGGCAATCTGCTCCCCTGCCACCATCTCAATACCGCCCAGCTCTGTATACCAGAACATGGGATAAATCATATGGTGCAGACCTACTGCTCCGCAGAGCCTCATCAAAAAGCCATAAAAGAATGTGCCGATAGGACCTGCCACAGCGATATACTCTCCGCTGGCAATCAGCAGATTCTGGAATGGCGGCCAGATAATAAAGAAAATCATGCCGATAAAAATGGAAACCACTGCAGTGATAATCGGCACAAACCGGGATCCGCCGAAAAATCCCATTACCTGGGGCAACTGTATATTATGGTAGCGGTTGTGAAGCCATACCGTTGTACAGCCTACTGCAATAGCACCTACAGCGCCGGTATCAATGGCATTTCCGCCAGGCGAGAAAATATTGATCATGGCTGTAATGGTTGCATTCATAACAAAATAACCAACTACGCCGGCCAGAGCCGCAGTCCCTTTATCCTTTTTGGCAAGGCCCACACAGAGACCCACACAGAGCAGCAGCATCAAGTTGGCAAATACCACATTACCGGCCGCAGCCATAATCTGGAAAACAGCCTGCAGCCATGCCTGATTTAAAACAGGATAAGCTGCTATGGTTGTTTCGTTAGAGAAAGAACTTCCGATTCCCAGCAAAAGACCTGCTGCGGGAAGGATAGCGATCGGAAGCATAAACGCTTTGCCCAGTTTTTGTAATTTCTTAAACATAACTTTCCCCCTTCTTAATTAAGCACAGACGCAAATCCCCTTGTAATAACCTGGGGCCTTGTAATGATGGAGCCTACTACAACACAATAACAGCCAAGCTCTATCACCCTTTTTGCCTTTTCGGGCGTATTAATATTTCCTTCTGCCACCACCGGATGAGCAGCCTTTGCCAGAATCTCCCGGATGATCTTAAAATCATCTTCCTCAATCTTATTGCCCTTACTTTGATCCGTGTATCCTACCAAAGTAGTTCCTATAAAGTCAAATCCCAGCTCATCTGCATGAAGAGCTTCTTCCACGGTAGAGCAATCAGCCATCAAAAGCTGTTCCGGATATTTTTCCCGGATCTCTGCATAAAAATCATCGATTGTCTTTCCTCCTGGCCGAAGATCAAACGTAGCATCCAATGCGATGATCTCTGTCTTTGCCTTGACAAGCGCGTCTATTTCCTCCATGGTCGGCGTAATATAGACCTTGCTGTCCTCAAAATCCTTTTTCCAGATTCCGATCACCGGTAAATCCACGTTCTTTTTGATTTCTTCAATATCCTCTGGTGTGTTGGCTCGAATACCGAGTGCACCGCCCTCTGCCGCTGCCCTTGCCATCCTTCCCATGATAAAAGAAGAATGCAGCGGTTCTGTCGGCAGAGCCTGACAAGATACAATAAGTTTCCCCTTCATTTTCTTAATCTGTTCACCTAACATAGTTCCCTTCCTTTCCCTTTCCTAACGATAATCAGCGCCTTTATTCGTTAACCGGTGTACTGTTATCATACACGAGTAAGAAAGTATTTGCAATACTATTTTATGTTTAAGAAATTACTTTCATTCTCTTTATTAAAAATAGACAATATTTTATTTTTATCGTGGCAAATCCCTTCACTTTTTTGTGCATATTGTGAAATTAATTTCCTTAATCCAACCAGGTACTCCTGATTATTTCCATATTTCTCCTATTTTTAAATAAACACCTGCCTGCACAGAATGATGAACTTTTCTTCCGGATCATTCTTTCATTCAGCAAAAAACCGATGTGCAGCAAAAACACACCGGATTTTTCATCTGAAAACACATTATGATAATACCTGCAGGCTATAAATTCCTCTAAACGCAATTCGACAAATTTACACCTTCCAATGCAAGCAGCCTCTGCTTTTTATCCAGCCCTCCCGCATACCCTGTCAGCCGTTTGTCTGCTCCCACTACCCGGTGACAAGGAATAATAATAGAAATAGGGTTGTGGCCAACCGCGCCGCCCACAGCCTGAGCCGCCATACTTGAAAGCCCTTTCTCTGCAGCGATTCTTTTGGCTAACTCTCCATAGGTAGTCACTTTTCCATAAGGAATGTCACAAAGCATCTCCCAAACCGCCCTGCGGAATCCACTTCCCTCCGGAGCAAGAATCAGTTCCTTAACGGATGGCCTTTCCCCGTTAAAATAACGGTCAAGCCACTCCTTTGCCTGATTTAAAATCAAGGAATCCGGATTTTTCACCACCTTTTCCTTTGTTAAATCAGGAAAATACTTCTGCCCCTCCATCCACAGCCCCACAAGCGCATGATTCCTTTCTGCCAGCAGAAGTTTGCCTATGGGAGAATGGTATTCCATAAGATTCATCATTTTACAGCGCTCCATTTATCCCAGATTCTTGGCGCTTGCTATAAAATAGTGTCTTGCATTGGCAGAAGTCATCTGCCCTGCCCTTTTAAGAAGCGCTTCTTTTTTCAGTTCCCTATACTCTGAGGATTCCTTCCCGTCCGCCAGCTCTAAGAGCTGCAGGGCAATCTGAAACTGCCCCTCATTCATATATTCTTTAATCTTTTCCTTCAGCTTTTCATCGCCAATCAGCTCCCGAATTACAGCCTGGTATTCTCTGTCACTGACAGGCATAAGCCCGGCGGCGTTTCCGTCAAACCATCCTACATAGCCGCAGTAAATGCTTTTCACAGACCACTCCACTGTACCGTAAAACTCTCCCAAATACTCCTTGTCAAGATATTTTTCGGGAAGCTTTACCTGTTCTGTGGTTTCACTTATGGTCATCCCTTTGTTCATGCAATCCAATGTCTCCAAAAGAACATATTCTATGGCATCGCGGAAGGTTCCGATCTGATCCTGTATCTGCTCCCTTCCCATTATCGGCCTGGTATGGCCTGGCAGAAGCGCCTTGGCATCATAGGAAAGAATCACCCCCAAAGTGTCCGCCCATGCCGCAATATCCCGGTACTGTGTTCCCCGGATGGCATACAGATTCGGCCAGCAGCCATAATAGTTATCCCCTGTGCAGATGACCTGATCCTCCTCAAGCCAGACAAAAATCTGATCGTCCGTCTCTCCCGCTGCACTGACCATCTTCAGCTTTACTCCGTCAATTACACGTTCCACCTCATCTTCATGATACATGGTGGTGGGCGCTATAAAATCAAGACTGCCCTTTCCCACAGCCCATCCTTCACGAATCCCGATTCCCTGGCTGATTGTCTCCTCGTCCGTCAGTCCATAGCCAAACTGATAGGCACCTCTCTGATTCAGCACATCCTTTAAGCGGTCATAATATTTCAGTACAGGCTTTTTCGGCGCAAAAGCAATAACCTCCTCAACCGTATCCCTGAAAACACCTGCTCCTCCCCGGTGGTCCGGATGTCCATGGGTGTATATGATGGTCTTCACAGGCTTGTCTGTCAGCCGTGCCAAGTCCTCCTTCAGTTCCTCCCCATAGCCTGTACTGTCCAGAGCATCAATCAATATAACCGAAGTTTCTCCCAATACAGCAACCGCATTGCTGATTCCATATCCTAAAAAATGATAAATATGGTCATTCACCTTTGTCAATGTCTTTTGATAATTCTTCTCTGTAAAGTCTTTTAATTTCTTTTCTCCTGTCATCCTTCCTCATGATCTCCTTGTGTTTTTTTATAGTGTATCATAAAATCTTACCATTTTCTATGACTATATATCTTGCTGATGCCGCGGCCACGGCCACTCCGTCCCCTGTCTGCTTTCCTGCTGCCAGGACTGCGCCTTTCCCTGCTGCCAGCATTGCCGCCCTCTCACACACATTTCCCGCTCCCACAGCCTGACGGACAAAAGAAGATTCCGCAAAAGTCCCTTCTGCCCTCTCCAGATCTTCTGCCGAAAAAGTTAAAAAAGGAACCTTCCAATGTTTTGCCAGCCAGCAGATCCCTTCCTCTGTCTTTTTCAAATCAATGCTGGCCAGCCTTGCCACGGCTCTTTCTTCCAGATTTGCTCCCTCCAGGACCTTTTGTACCATTGCCTTGAGCCTTTCCCCCGAGACTCCCCTGCGGCATCCGATCCCAACTGACAAGCACTTAGGAATCAAATGCAGAACCCGCCCCTCATCTTCCAGTCTTCTAAGCATTCCTTCCCCGGCTGTTCGTTTCACGGTAATCCACACATTCATTTTTCCTGGCTTGTTAAGCATATATTCTTTCGGAACCTTATCCTCAAGAGGAAAATCAGAAAAAAACCCAATGGGCTCATCCTCCAGCGCCGCAGCCGCCAGCCGCCTTGCCATGTGTCTGTCTCCCACAAGAAGCCCATGATCATCTGCCCACACATCAATGGCAGCCTTCCCGTTTACATCTGAGGCAGTGGTAATCACAGGCACGGCATTGCAGATTTCTGCTGCCGCTTTGGCAAGCCTGTTAGCCCCTCCCACATGGCCGGACAAAAGAGAAACCGCAAAGCCTCCCGTTTCATCCATTACCACCACTGCGGGATCTGTCAGCTTGCTTTTGAGAACAGGCGCTATTGCCCGAACCGCAATGCCTGCAGCGCCTATGTAGATCAGACCGTCCATTTCATTAAATTGGTTTTCTGTCCACTCTCCCACACCCTCTGTCACAGGATTCATCCCCTTCTGCTGCCTTATTTCCTCTGAAAAGAACCGCTGCTGCACATACCCCGTACAATCCTCCCCTCTCTCCCGAAGCTTTTCCACCAAAAAAGAACACAGCCTGCTGCCCCTTCTGGTAAAACTGATTACCGCAATCTTCATAATCATCCCCTCCCCCAAGTCTTTCCCATCACCTTATGAGCAGACGAAAACACCACTGCCTCAGCCTCCAATGCCCCATGAGACCATAAAAGAATCTGCTCCTTCACATGCTTTGCCCCACAGGCAAGCACAAGCTCTGCGATTCCTGCCTCCTTCAGCCTTCCCACCGCTTCTTCCGTAGTATTGGCATTTTCCACATCCCTTAACAGGTGCTCTCTCCTTTCGTTTTCTCTCAATGCATATATAGATTCCTCCCAAGTCTCCTGGGCTTCCGGCTCCTTCCCTGCCTGAACCCATCTGTTTCTTCCCGCCTCCTCTATCGTCTCCTTGGTCAGCCTCCCCAAAATCTCCATCCTCTGATCCCCATATTTGGAATGGGTATTCTTTACGCCTCCTGCCACTTTTACCAGCTTTCCGATGTGCCCTGCCACCAAAACCCGCTTTACCCCCTCCTCCACTGCCATATCCACCGCATCCCCCATAAAATTACTGCATTTCACCGCTTCCCCCAAAGGAATCCCCATATTCTCCCGCAAAAACGTCTCCCCATAATTGCCGGGAGTCAGAATAATCCTTTCCTTCCCTGCCGCTTTCTTCACCCGGATATCCAGACGAATCGTTTCCAGCAAAGCGCTCTCGCTCATAGGCTCCACAATCCCTGTAGTCCCCAATATAGATATCCCTCCCTGAATCCCCAAACAAGGATTAAAGGTCTTCTCTGCTAAAATAACCCCATCCGGCACAGCAATCTGAACTTCTAAAAAGCCCTCATACCCTGCTTTTTCCCGCACATCTTCCACTGCCTGTACAATCACAGACCGAGGGGACGGATTAATCGCATAATGCCCCTTAGGACAAGACAACCCATCCTTTGTGACAATCCCGATTCCCGGCCCTCCGTTTAAATAAATCCTGGTAGCTTTCTGAGAAAAATATCCCTTCCCCCTAAGTTGACGTTCCTCCCAATCTTCCTGGGTTACAAATATCACCCGTCCATACACCCACACACCGTCCGTCACATCCGGATCATCCCCTGCATCCTTTTTTACCCTCCACCATCCCTTCCCCTCCAAAGCCCTGTCTCCATTTTCCGCACGCTCCGCCGGAAAATCTGCTGTATCCCCGTTTCCCAAAACCACCTGCACCCTTTTTGCCTCCTTTCCCTCCATCAGAAAAAGAGCTGCAGCCTTCGCTGCAGCCGACGCACAAGTCCCGGTGGTAAATCCTTTTCTCAGTCTATGTATCATCTAAAATCACCTGCCAGACATTCCAAAATATTTATCCTGATTATAGTTACTTTCTCTTGATTTTTCAAGCCCCATTTCCACAATCAGCCGCAATTTATCTGCAATTTCCGTACTTTGTACTCCCGCAATCCTCATTTATCATTTATATTCTTTTATACAGCAAAAACGGAAGTGTCAATAGATAAGACACTCCCTTCTCAGCTTCATTTTTCGCTCTCTTTCTGCATCTCCCGCTTCCTCTTTGTAATCATTCCCCCGATTCTTCCGCTCTCCTTTGATGTCAGGCTTTTCCACCCGCTCTCCAACACCTTGTCCCCAAGTCCTAACTCCTCCGCAATCTCAAACTTCAGCTGTTCCTCCGGGGTCATATTGTTTCTGTCAAACGGCTTTTTAGACTTTTTTCCTTTAGACATAATAAAGGCATACTCCTTTCTTTTTCCATAAAAGCAGTATGCCCCTTCACCGGCTCCTCTATACACAGCCCTTTCTTTAGTATTCCGGCTCCACGGGAATAATGATCGCCGCAATCAGATATGCAATAATGCTCATCCCGGCCCAGCATGTCAAAAGCACCCACACCAAGCGGATCAAGGTAGGATCCACATTCAAATACTCTCCCAATCCTCCGCACACTCCGCAGATCATCTTATCCTTATTCGACCTATACAGCTTCCGATTCAAATCCATAATCATTCGTCCTTTCTTTTATAATTTTCATGAAAAGTACCCAAAACCACTATCTTTCAGCCTGCCCATCCTGATTGTCGTAACTGTGCTGCTCATAATTCACGGTAATCACCCCTGCCCGGCACTCAAGCTCCATATTCTTTACCCCGGGATTATCAATCTCCTTCTCCCAGTGAACTCCTTGATTCCCCTCGTCCGTTTCGCCAAACAGAATCTGTCCCATATCGCACTCCATCTCATAAGAAAAATCCTCTTTTTTTCCTATAAGAGACAGGCCAATCTGTCCCATATCACATTCTGCCGATACATCACTTACCTCCTCAATCTGACACTCAATCACTCCTGCCTTTGCCTCCAGCTCCAGCTGATCCGCCTGTATATGAAGAGCCGTGATCACGGATGCCTTTGATTCCAGAAAAATCTCCTCAGCCTGCAGCCCGTCAGCCCAAAATTCCCCTGCGCTGACTTCCACATAAAGCTCCTTAAACCAATTCCCTTTAGGAACCAATATAATAATAGAATTCATAATCCCTTGGGGATAGGTTTCCGGCAGAATTTTCAGCTTATCTCTTTTCTGTCCGTACCGATAGTCTTCCCCGTCATTACACTTTTGAATCCGAATCTGTCCCTCCTTCAGCTCATCCGATTCCTTCCAAATCACGTTTCCAATGGCTGCCATTTCAATCTCTCTCACATTTTCAAACAGGACCTCCTCTTTTACGGTAAGCTCTCCATTCTCCAAATCCCTTGGTATGGCAATCTCAATATCCTTTTCTTTCGGCACTCCATCCCCCGTTTTCTGATAAATATCACCTGCCTCCAAAATCTCGTCGGGAAATGTATGCCAGTGCTCCCAATCATATCCTCTCCGCCATACTGCGTCCCTCAAAGCCCATGCCGCATAGTGGGTGCCTCCCATAGCTGCCCCGGCTGCTATCATCCCCAAACCGGCCGCACTGACTATCACGCCCAAAATCGTCATCCATTTCATAAAATGTTTCATGATCCGCTCCTCCCTCCTCTGTGCAGCAGCCGGCTAATCCCATTTACCATGCTGCTGATGCAAAAAGGCAGAAACTTCCCATAGATCAGGATACAGACCACAACGCCGATCATAGCCAGGCCCAACGCCAATACTCCGCATCCTGCCACAAAAACCCCTGCCCATGAATAAGCAGAAAACATCATCCCAATTCCCACCACAATCAAAGCTGCAGCTCCGATCCATGCGGTTATGGTCAGTACTCCTGCCAGGGCAAAAAGTGCCAGAATAAGGGCCGCGCCTCCCACGGCAATCCCTGCGGCTCCGCCTCCCACGCCAAGGATTATCGGTGATGCCATGCAAAACAGCAAAAACACCAGAATCAGCTTCACAATGGAGCTTCCGATACTTCCCTTTGACAAAAGCCCGCCATTTCGCCCGGATCTTTGTGACTTTCCAAAATCCTTATCCTTACCCAAAGACTCTGCACGATTGTCTGCTCCAAAATCCGCCTGGCCTTCGAAAGCCTCATGCCAATCATCTTCCCCGGCCTGGCTCTGCATCTTCACCACCTGATACCCAGGCTCCCGAAACCGTTCATCCTGATAGCCGGTCTCTGTAAATTCCCCGCCTTCCTCCAGGCTTCCTCCTAAATCCGCCCGAATAATGGCTGCCACCCTTTCCGGGCTTCCAAACTCCTGTATCACTTCCTGTTCGTGCTCATCCCCTGCATCTTCCAGATAATCCCGATAGTAAGCGACCGCATCCTGCTTATCCTCCTCCGGAATATCCATCAAAAGATATTCCAATTCTTTCATAAATTCCTCTCTGTTCATCAATCCGCCTCCTCAAGTATCCTGGAAATCTTCAGGGAATAGCTTCTCCACTCACTGCGGTACAGATTCAACTGGAGCCTTCCATTTTCCGTAATTTTGTAATATCTCCGATTCCTGCCGTCAATGGCCATATCATAGCTCTCTAAGCATTCTTCCTTTAAAAGCCTCCGCAGCACCGGATACAGCGTGGACTCCGAGATATCAATAGCGCCCCGCACATCCTGGGTAATCTTATACCCATAAGTGCCCTGCTGCTCCCGCGACACTACGGCCAGCACAATTGCATCCAAAAGAGCTGCTCCTGTATTAAATACCATGATCTCTCTCCTATTCTGATAGCATTTCTTTTGTTTCCTCCAAAACACTTATTTTTTGTGTAATATGATATTTTTATATAATATTATTTATTTTTCTATATTATATATCATATAATATTGTATGTCAAGAAAAACTACGAAAATATTTATCCAAACGGTTACAAAAGAAAAAAGCCAAACAAGAGTCTCATAACTCTCATCTGGCTTATATCCCTCACATTTTCACACAATTCAAGCAAAAACCTTTTTTAAATAACCGTATCTTTATTCCTGAGCTGCCACTGCATCAATATCCACATCTGCCACGTCAGGATCTTCCTGAACCGGCTCCTGGGCATTCTGCAAAGCCTTGATGCTCAGGCTGATCTTCCGATCTTCATGGTTAAAGTCAACCACTCTGGCCTCAATCTGCTGGCCAATCTTTAAGGCATCCGACGGCTTCTCCACATGCTCTCTGGAAATCTGAGACACATGAAGCAGAGCATCCACACCTGGCTCTAACTCTACGAAAGCGCCGAAATCGGTCATCCGTGCCACACGCCCGGAAACAACATTGCCTGCAGCATACTTCTCATCTGCATTGGCCCACGGATTCTGATCCGGGAACTTTAAGCTGAGGGCAATCTTCTCTCCGTTAATATCCTTGATCAGCACGGTCAGAGGATCACCGGTCTTAAAGACCTTCTTAGGATTCTCCACACGTCCCCATGACATCTCGGAGATATGAAGCAGGCCGTCTGCACCGCCAAGATCAATAAATGCTCCGAAATCCGTCACATTCTTCACGGTGCCGTCCACCACGTCTCCCACCTGGATACGCTCAAAGAGTTCCTTCTGCATCTGAGCCTTCCTTGCTGCCATAAGCTGCTTTCTGTCACCGATAATTCTTCTTCTGCGGGGATTGAACTCTGTGACAACAAACTCAATCTCCTGATCCGCATACTTGCTTAAATCTCTCTCATAAGTATCGGATACCAGGCTTGCAGGAATAAATACTCTGGTTCCCTCCACCTCTACGCTTAATCCGCCGTCTAATACCTGTGTTACCTTGGCAGTCAATATCTCCTGGCTGTTAAAGGCTTCCTCCAGGCGTTTGTTACCTTTGTCAATGGCAAGGCGCTTATAGGAAAGAGCCACTTGTCCCTCTCCGTCGTTTACCTTGATTACCTTTGCCTCCATCTCATCTCCCACCTGCACCAGATTGCGCAGGTCAACGTTGGACTCATTGGTATACTCATTCCGTGGGATGATTCCATCGGACTTGTAGCCTATATTCAAGACAATCTCATCATCTTTGACATCAATGACTTTACCAGTGACGACCTCTCCTGTACGTATTGTCTTTAAAGACTCCTCCAACATTTGTTCAAATTCATTTAGCTCTGGCATTGGCATGAACCTCCTCGATAATTTGTTTCGGGGTAGACGCCCCGGCTGTAATACCTACGTTGCGCACAGAATTCATACATTCAGGATTGAAATCGCCTACTGTCTGGATAAAGTAAGTGTTCTTACATTTCTTTTGGCATATCTCGTATAGCTTCTGAGAATTAGAGCTTTTCTTATCTCCGATGACAATCATCAGATCTACCTCGGAAGCAATACGGCTGGCTTCCACCTGTCTTTCCTGAGTTGCACTGCAAATCGTATTTAAAACAAGTATATCATAACCCTTTTTCTCAAATTTTTCAACTAAATCTTGAAATTTATTGTAATTAAATGTCGTCTGTGCCAGTAAACACAAGGATTCGTCCTGTTTGACCGGAAGATTTTCCATCTCAGAAGCATCTTTTATTACCAAAGCTCCCTTTTCAGACCAGCCGCAGATACCTTGAACCTCCGGATGCTCTCCATCCCCCACGATCACGATTCTCCGCCCTTTTTCTTCCTGTTCCTGAACAATGCGGTGAATCTTTTTCACAAAGGGACAGGTAGCGTCCACTATCCGGATCTTGTTTTGCTCTAAGATTTCATACACATGCCTGCCTACCCCATGGGATCGAATAATCACCGTTCCCTCTGAAAGTTCTGAAAGCTCCTCTAAGCTTTCCAGCACACGGACTCCTTTTTCTTCTAAGTCCCGCACCACCTCCTGGTTGTGGATGATGGGTCCATAAGTACACACTGGCTTTTCTGCTTTCTCAATCTGTTCATATACCTGGTCCACCGCCCGCTTCACACCAAAACAAAAGCCTGCGGTCTTTGCCACAATTACATTCATACGCTCTGTTTGACCTTCAGTCCATGAGAAATGGCCGTATCCATGATAATGCTCACCACCTGTTCAATGGTCATATCCGATCCGTCCACCAGCACAGCGTCTTCTGCCTGCTTAAGAGGCGCCGCGGCGCGGCTTGTGTCCCTTTGGTCCCTTTCTATTATATCTTGCTCAATTTCCTGCAAATTACACATGATTCCTTTTTCTTTCAGCTCTTTAAAGCGGCGCATGGCGCGTACCGAAGGGCTGGCCGTGAGAAAAATCTTTGTCTCTGCGTCCGGAAGCACACAGGTTCCGATATCCCTTCCGTCCATAATTACACTGGCATTGGCTGCCAAATCCCGCTGCAGATTAAGAAGATGGGCTCGAACCTCAGGATAAGCACTGACTGCAGAAGCCGTATTGCCCACCTGTTCCGTGCGGATCTGCCCGGACACATCCTCCCCGTTTAACAGAACTCTCTGTTCTTTGTCTACATGGGTGATGGTGATCTGCGCCTCTTTGACGGCTGAGGAAACCGCCTCCTCATCCTTTGGCGAAATCCCCCGCCTTAAACAGAAAAGAGCAATAGCCCTGTACATTGCCCCTGTGTCCACATAGATAAATCCCAGCCTTTCTGCCGCCATTCTGGCAATGGTGCTTTTACCTGCCCCTGCCGGCCCGTCAATGGCAATCCTGAAAATCTGTTTTTCCATTCCCTTTACACTCCTTTATGTTCCTTGTCAGGCTAATCCTAATACATCCCTGCCTGTATTCCAAATCCATCACACCCAGCTCTGCTCTCCGCTTTCCGCCGCTGATCTCCCGGCCAGATATCCTGTGCTCCATGCAATCTGCAGGTTAAATCCTCCTGTCACACCGTCCAGATCCAGTACCTCCCCCGCAAAATACAGACCCCTTATCCGCTTTGACTCCATGGTAGCCGGATGGACCTCCTTCACGGAAACGCCTCCCCGGGTGATAATCGCCTCCCCATACCCTCTTAACCCTGTAATGGTCAGCCGGAAATCTTTCAGCGTCTCTAAAAGGCGCTTTCTCTCCTCCCGCGTGATCTCATGAACCGGCCTTTCCTCACAAATCTGGCTTCTTTCAATCACAGCCGGAATCATCTTAGAAGGAAGCAATTCATGCAACGCATTCTTAAACTGCCGGTTTTTCATTTTCTCAAAATCCCGCAGAATCCGCTTATCCAACGCTTCTCTGGAAAGCCCGGGCTTTAGATCCACAGACAGGGTAAGCTCTCCCTTTTCTAAAGAATCCGCCGCGTAACTGCTGGCAGATAAAATCACCGGCCCGCTGACTCCGAAATGGGTAAACAGCATTTCCCCAAATTCCTCGTACAAAGTCTTTTTCCCCTTTAAGACCTGCACCTTTACATTCCTAAGAGAAAGCCCCTGCAGAGCCTGTACAAGATTCAGCTCCTTTACCTCAAAAGGAACCAGCGCCGGCGCAAGCTTTGTGACGGTATGACCCAGCCTTTCTGCAAACTTATAACCATCTCCCGTAGAACCGGTAGACGGATAGGAAATACCACCTGTGGCAAGGATCACCCGGTCAGCCGGAATCAGCCTTTTATCCTTTTTCAATACCAATCCCATGACACGGCCGTCTGATACCTTCAGATCTTCCACCTCACTGTGAAGGCAAATCTCCACCCCAAGCTTTTCTAATTTTCCAGAAAAAGCCCGGATTACATCCGAAGACTTGTCTGACACCGGAAACACCCGGTTTCCTCGCTCCACCTTGACCGGACAGCCGTTTTCCTCAATAAATGCCATCATATCCTGATTGGTAAATGTATAAAAACTGCTGTAAAGAAATTTCCCGTTGCGGACAATCCCCTCAAACAATTCTTCTGTGCCGCAGGCATTGGTCAGATTGCACCGCCCTTTTCCGGTAATATAAAGCTTTTTCCCCAGCTTCTCATTCTTTTCATAAATCCGGACCTGATGTCCAGCGCCGGCGGCGGCCACAGCAGCCATCATGCCTGCCGCGCCGCCGCCGATAATTGCCACTTTGCCCATAGGCTCTTATTTCCTTCCCTGCTCTGCCTTCACCTGGCTGATCTTCTTTTCCAAAGCATCCACCACGGTCTGGAGTACCTTTACCCGGGCATAATATTTATTATTGCCCTCCACCACAATCCAGGGAGCATAGGTAGTGGACGTGCGCACCAGCATTTCATTAACCGCAATCTCGTACTGGTCCCATTTCTCCCGGTTGCGCCAGTCCTCATCCGTGATCTTCCACTGCTTTTCCGGAATCTCCATGCGCTCCTTAAAACGGCGTTCCTGCTCATCCTTATCAATATGAAGCCAGAATTTCAGCACCACGGCGCCTGAGTTAGCCATGTGGGCTTCCATCTCATTGATCTCCTGATACGCCCGTTTCCAGTCGTCTTCCGTGCAAAATCCCTCAATGCGCTCCACCATGACCCTGCCGTACCAGGTCCTGTCAAAAATGGCCACATGGCCCGCCTTGGGAACCTTGTTCCAGAACCTCCACAGATAATGGTGTTTTCTCTCAATATCATTGGGAGAAGCAGTGGGACATACCTGATAGCCTCTTGGATCCATGTGGCTGGTGAGACGCTTGATGGCGCCGCCTTTCCCCCCTGCATCCCAGCCCTCAAACCCTAAAACCACAGGGATCCGAAGCCGGTAAATGTCACTGTGAAGAATCTCCAGCCTTTTTTGCAGCTTATCAAGCTTTGCCTTATATTCTTCTTTGGTGTAAGCCTTGGAAAGATCCACCCCGGACAGCACTCCGTTCTGATAACGGCTTCCTGCATCCAATGTAATGCCGGAAGCTGTCTTTTTTGCCTTACCGGCAGACTTTTCGGTAAGGGCCTGCTCCAGATGCTCTGTCACGGTCTTTAAAATCTTCATGGCCGCATAGTTGCGATCCGTGGCCTCAATGATGGTCCAGGGAGCAAACTCTGTGTCTGTCCGTTCCAGCATCTCCTCATTGATCTGAAGATATTCGTCATACCGCTTATTCTTCTCCCAGTCACCTTCCGTCACATGCCACTTGGTCTCCACGGACTTTTCCAGCTTCCGGAACCGTTTCTTCTGCTCCTCCTGGGAAATATACAAAAACAGCTTGATGATCACTGCGCCCCCGTCGGTTAACTGCTTCTCAAAGGAGCGGATATCCCGAAACGCCTCCGGCAGCTCCTTTTTCTTTGTCACCTTGTCAAAGCGGTCTGTCAGCACCTTTCTGTACCAGCTCCGGTCATAGATGGCAATCCGTCCGTTCTCCGGCGTCAAGGTCCAGAATTTCCACAGAAACGGACGCAGATTCTCCTCCTGTGTAGGCTCATTGCTGGCATACACGTCAAAGCCTCTTGGATCCAATGCCTGGATCAAGCGGTTAATCTGAGTACCCTTGCCTGCTGCCCCCATGCCCTCAAACAAGATCAGTACCGGAATGCCTGCTTCCTTTAAGCGGCGCTGAAGCTGCCCTAGCTTTGTCCCTTCCTCCTGCAAAACCTTCTTATAGACCTCTTTTTCCACGGTCCTTGACAAATCAATTTTTTCCAACATCCCTTTTCCCTCCGAATTATGCTTGATTAAAATTCTCCCATCTTAAGGTTGTTCCGTATCTGCGTCCGGTATGCAGCCAATTCTTCATATTGATAGAAGAACCGGATCCTTGCTCCCCATATACCGTCCGCTTCCCCGGGCTGGTCTGTCAGGACAAACCACATAAAGCTTTCCTCAAAGCCAGGCTCAGGCCCTCCAATCTCTCCCGGCTTTACCCCCAAAAAGACTTGATCCTGAGACATTTCCCATTCGGAAAAAATCTGATCAAAATCAGCGCCGTAGGTTCCTGTCTGCTTAAACAGCCGTCCGCACAGCAGCAAAATTTGACGCTCGGTCTCCGTCTCGTCACGCCACCTTCCGTCCTTGTACAAGGCATCCTCCAGGTCAATTCCCCAAATAAACCTGGCCGGCTGCTCCTGTGCCGCCTGCTCCTCACTCTCCCCCAAAACAGTCTCCAGGCTGGTGCTGGTCTTTCCGATCCCGTCTGTGTAGATCTCTGCCCGAATCAGCTCTGCCTGCCCTGCCAGGGGGAAAAACTGACGCACCTTGGCCATAAGCACATTCACCCTTGGATCTTGTGCCGCCTGCTCTGTATCTTTCCTGCGCCCTAATCCCAACTGTGGATTCTGCCCGGACGCAGGAAGGATCTCATAGCTGTCAAGAACAATCCGCTCCGTCTCCTGGCTTTCAAGCTCCAGGCTGTAGCTGCTCTGTGACGGGTTTAAGGATATCCGTGTGCCGCAAACCGGATCCTTCCACACATACTCTGTGCCCTTTGGACCCTCGTCAGACTCTGCCGGCGCTCCATACACAGCTTCCAGACGATTTCTCATCTCCTCAAACTCCACGCCTGCTCCGTCGCCGTCTATGGACACAAGATTCAGCTTTCCGTCAGCATAATAGTAATTCGTCAGAAGGATCTGATCCACGCCGAACCACTTGACCGGATACTGGTAGGCATGGATAGGATTTCCCTCATTGTCCGTATTATCCACGGTCTGCCTTCCTGCCATGCCGAGACGCCTCTCCGTCATAAAAGGCTCCTCCCCAAAAGGAATCGGTGTCTGTATATGCTGGATATACGCCCTGTCCCGCAGATCATTATAATGTCTTGACTTGGCCAGCATAGAGGGAGTCTTTGGACTCATAATGTCTGAAACCGTGCGGCTCAGCACATTTACCACCTGGGTCAGCCGTTCAATATCCACGGTTTTTATGGTGTCAAAGCGAGACCCTGACTCATAGGAACCAAGTCTCTGAGACAAAGACACTGCCGGAATCCTTTCCTGGACGAACCGGGCGTGTCCCCCTGTTTCCCGCTGTCTGTAGGACCAGCTCTCCCGCAGAAGCTCACGCCCCGTATCCTTAAAAGAATCCCCCAAAAAGGTAGGTTTTCCGTCTATGGTCCCCAGCACAAGACCCCCGTCACGGCCAAAGCCCAGCTCGTCAAGCTGGATAGCCCCGATCACCCGCTCCCGCTCCGCCCCGGACAGAGAGGCAAAGTAATAACCACATCCTGCCTGATCCTCTGTATAACCGGAAAAGCTGACAAAGCGAATCTCCGTGTCCGTGGGCATCCGGGACAAAAGCCTGGCTGTCTCCAAAAGAGCCGCCACGCCGGCTGCCCCGTCTCCTGCGCCGGGGCTGTAAGGAACCGTATCGTGATGAGCCGCAAGGATCAGAATATCCGCATTCTCTGAAGGAGCCTTTTTCACAGCCTCCAGATTGGTTCCGGACACGGCCGCCCCGTCAGGATTCCCCTTCCAGGAAAAGGACTGGGCCTTTACCTCATATCCATAGTCCTGTAAAAGCTGCTTCATATAGCGGACAATCCTTTTTTCCTCCTCACTGCCTCCTACCCGTGGGGAAGCGGCAAGGATTTCCAGTTCTTCCTGCATATAAAAGGGGTTCGCCTCCTCAAGAACCGGAAGCTCCTCCGGCTCGTCCGCCTGTTCCCTGCTCTCCCGGGGGAGAATCCGGGTGGAAGGCCCGGCACAGCCGCCGGCTGACACTGCCGTCAAAAGCACTGTCAAAGTCGCTGCCACCCTGAATTTCTGTAATACGCCCATCAAACTCTCCCTCTCTTTGTCTCGTTTCATTATACCACATCTGGATTTTTTTAGGAAGACAGAATCAGGGAATTTTAAAGCACCTGCAGCTCTGCCGTGACAAAAATATCATAGATTGCCTTGATGGCCGCCTCAAAATCCACATTCTTCACACCAATAATAATGTTCAGTTCACTAGAGCCCTGATCAATCATCTTTACATTGATCCGGGCATGGGCCAGTGCAGAGAAAATCCTGCCGGCTGTGCCTCTTGTAGCCTTCATTCCCCGTCCTACCACGGCCACCAGGGCCAGATCCGATTCAAGCTCCACACTGTCCGGCTCCACCGCACGATGAATGCCTGCAATCACAGACTGCTCATATTCTTCAAACTCATCCTGATGGACCATAATGGTCATGGTGTCAATCCCGGAAGGCATATGTTCAAAGGAAATCCCGAACTTTTCAAATACCCCCAGCACCTTCCTCCCAAACCC
The DNA here is from genome assembly GCA_910586205.1 of uncultured Lachnospiraceae bacterium. Lineage (GTDB taxonomy): Bacteria > Bacillota > Clostridia > Lachnospirales > Lachnospiraceae > Brotaphodocola. The sequence goes on from CAJUGD010000008.1 coordinate 75,178, forward strand.
CACCTCTGTGTTCATCATGGCCTTCTCGATATTCATGGCGCAAAAGCCCTTTTTTCCCGCAATGCCGGTAATGGTATACTTAGGTTTTCTTAAGGTGCTCTCCACAATCAAGGTTCCCTTATCCTCCGGCCTGTTCGTGTTGCGGATGTTAATGGGGATTCCTTCTTTTCTCACAGGAAAGATGGCATCCTCGTGAAGCACGCTTGCTCCCATATAGGCCAGCTCCCGCAGCTCCTTGTAGGTGATGGTTTCAATCACCTGAGGATTGTCCACAATCCTGGGATCTGCCACCAAAAAGCCTGACACGTCGGTCCAGTTTTCATATACATCTGCATGAATGGCCTTTGCCACAATCGAGCCGGTCACATCAGATCCTCCCCGGGAAAAAGTCTTGATGCTCCCGTCATGCTTAGACCCATAAAAGCCTGGAATCACCGCCCGCTCCACATGGGCCAGCCGCTCCGAAAGCTCCTTGTTGGTACTGTCCGGCTCAAAATTGCCCTGAGCGTCAAAGAAGATCACCTCTGCCGCATCAATAAACTCATAGCCTAAATAGTTTGCCATCACAAGCCCGTTTAAATACTCTCCCCGGGAAGCCGCATAATCCCGGCCCACACCCTTGGTAAAGTTTTCCTCAATCCGGTCAAACTCAAAGTCCAAATTCAGATTCAGATCAAGCCCATTGATGATCTCCAGATAGCGGTCCTTGATCCGGTTCAGCAGCTTTTTATATGAAGTGCCCGTGCTGGCCGCGTCATAACAGGCATACAGCATATCTGTCACCTTCTCGTCCTTGTCATTGCGCTTTCCCGGCGCTGACGGGACCACATACCGCCTGGTCTTATCTGACCGGATGATCTCCCCGGCCTTCTTAAACTGTTTGGTACTGGCAAGTGAACTGCCGCCAAATTTAACTACCTTTTTCATCCTTGTCTCTCCATTCTGCCTTTCAGGAATTATTCCGGCCATCCTAAGCCGTTATCAAATCTGTCTGCAAAAATCCCCCAATACAGCATTGCATTTTCCCGCCATCCCTCTCCTTATCGGAAATAAGCAACTCCCGACTCAAAAATCTTCATATCCTGTTCCCCATAAATATTGATAGCCACGGCTTCTCCCCGCCGCTCTGAATGAGCCATCTTTCCAAGGATCCGCCCGTCCGGGCTGGTAATGCCTTCGATTGCCATATAAGAGCCATTGGGATTCCAGAACTCATCCATGGAAGGCATTCCCTGATCATCCACATACTGGGTACATACCTGGCCATTTTCAAACAGCGTCTTCAGCCACTCCTCATTGGCCACAAACCTTCCCTCTCCGTGGGATGTGGGATTGCAGTATACCTTTCCTAATTCTGCTCCAAAAAGCCAGGGAGACTTATTGGAAACCACCTTGGTGTAAACCATCTTGGACACATGGCGGCCGATAATATTCATGGCCAGGGTAGGAGCATCCTCCTTTTGTTCCAGGATCTGTCCCTCTGTGACCAGCCCTAACTTAATTAATGCCTGGAATCCGTTGCAGATTCCCAGCATCAGCCCGTCCCGCTCATTGAGAAGCTTTTCAATCTCCTCCTTAATCACTGCATTGCGGAATACGGCTGCAAAGAACTTGGCGCTTCCTTCCGGCTCATCCCCTGCCGAGAATCCTCCCGGGAACATGACAATCTGCGCCCCTGCAATCTCTTTTTTGTAAACTTCCACCGAATCCCGAATATCCTCTGCCGACAGGTTCTTAAATACCCTTGTCACTACCTTTGCCCCGGCCCGTTTAAATGCCTTCATACTGTCATACTCACAGTTGGTCCCCGGAAATACCGGGATAAACACAGTGGGCTGTGCCAGCTTATGGCTGCACACATATACGGAATCCGCCTGATACAGCTTGTCTGCAGCCGGCTTTTTCTCTACTCCTGAATCGGTCGGAAACACCTTTTCCAAGGTTTTCGTCCAGCTCTCTAAAGCCTTATCCAGAGAAATCTCCACAGGCCCATACTCAAACATGGCCCGGTCTGTCACCTCACCGATCACCGTATAGGTGATGGCAAGCTCTCCTACTTTTCCGTCCGCCACCTCACAGACAATATCTCCCCAGCCCGGCAAAAAGAAATCCCTGGGATCCAGGCTGTGTTCGATCTTTATGCCCATCTTGTTGCCAAAGGCCATCTTGCTGACTGCCTCTGCCAGCCCGTGTCCCTCCACCGCATAAGCGGACAAAATCCTTCCGGCCTGTATATCGCGGCGCAGCTTCTCATATCCTTCCATAAGCGGATCGTATTGGGGCAGATCATAGGCATCCCTTGGAGTTTTCAGCACCACAATCTTACTTCCTGCCCGCTTAAACTCCGGCGTAATCAATTCCTTATGGCTGGCCACATCCACGGCAAAGGAAACCAAGGTCGGCGGCACATTGATCTCCCCGTGCTCCTCATCCTGGAAGGTTCCCGACATACTGTCCTTTCCTCCGATAGATGGAAGCCCAAAGCCAAGCTGTGCCTGGTATGCCCCCAAAAGAGCCGCAAAAGGCGCACCCCACCGCTCTGCGTCTTCCTTCATCCTCTTAAAATACTCCTGGAACGTAAACCGGATCTTCTTAAAGTCCCCGCCTGCCGCCACAATCTTTGCCACGGAGGACACCACCCCGTAGACTGCCCCATGGTATGGGCTCCAGCTTGACAGATACGGGTCAAATCCATAGCTCATCATGGTTACGGTGTCCGTAACCCCCTCCATCACAGGAAGCTTTGCCGCCATAACCTGAGTCTCTGTAAGCTGGTATCTTCCCCCGTAGGGCATAAGCACAGAGCCAGCGCCGATGGAACTGTCAAACATCTCCACCAGGCCCTTTTGGGAACACACATTTAGATCACCAAGAACCTGCAGCCATGTTCCGCCCACATCCGATACATCCTTTCTCTCAAAAGGACTTCCCTGTCTGGACGGAGTGTTAAGAATCACATCTGCCTCCTGATGGGCACCGTTGGTGTCCAGGAATGCCCGGCTGATGTCCACAATAGTTTTGCCTCTCCAGTTCATCACCAGCCTGGGGCTTTCTGTCACCTCTGCCACTGCCACGGCTTCCAGGTTTTCCTCCCCTGCATACGCCAGAAACTGCTCCACATCCTTTTTATCCAGCACTACAGCCATCCGCTCCTGGGATTCGGAAATAGCGATCTCCGTGCCGTCTAACCCTGCATATTTCTTGGGCACCTTGTCTAAATCCACCACAAGACCGGCTGCCAGCTCCCCGATGGCCACTGACACGCCTCCTGCGCCGAAATCATTACATTTCTTGATTATGCTGCTGACCTCCGGACGGTAAAACAGACGCTGGATCTTTCTCTCTGTAGGTGCATTCCCTTTCTGGACCTCAGCGCCGCAAAGCTGGGTAGAAGCCTCTGTGTGCACCTTGGAGGAGCCGGTAGCCCCGCCGATGCCGTCGCGCCCGGTCCTGCCGCCTAACAGCACAATCACATCCCCTGGATCTGAAGTCATCCTCTTTACATACTTTCTTGGCGCAGCCCCCATGACCGCTCCTATCTCCATTCGCTTTGCCGCATAATCCGGATGATAGATCTCCTTCACATACCCGGTAGAAAGTCCGATCTGGTTGCCGTAGGAGCTGTAGCCTAGGGCAGCGCCGTTTACCAGCTTTTTCTGAGGAAGCTTGCCCTTCATGGTTTCGCTTAAAGGAGCCGTGGGATCGGCTGCCCCTGTCACCCGCATGGCCTGATACACATAAGTCCGCCCGGAAAGAGGATCACGGATCGCGCCGCCTAAACATGTGGCCGCGCCGCCGAACGGCTCAATCTCCGTGGGATGGTTGTGGGTCTCATTCTTAAAGTTAATAAGCCACTCCTCCTCTGCCCCGTCGATAGTCACCGGCACAATAATGCTGCAGGCATTGATCTCCTCCGATTCTTCCAAATCTTCAAGCTTTCCCTCTTTTTTCAGCTTCTTCATGGCCAAAAGAGCCAGATCCATCAAACATACGAACTTATCTTTCCTGCCGCCATACAGCTCTGTGCGATCCGCTAAGTACTGCTCATAGGTCCCCTGAATCGGCTCCTGATAATCTCCTTCTGTGATGGTCACATTCTTAAGCTCCGTAGAAAAGGTAGTATGCCGGCAGTGATCCGACCAGTAGGTATCCAATACCCGTACCTCTGTCACCGTAGGCTCCCGATGTTCCTCCCCCTTATAATAATTCTGAATATGGAGAAAATCATGAAAAGTCATGGCCAGATTCAAAGAATCATAAAGCTCTCTTAGCTCCTTCTCGTCAAAGCCGCAAAATCCCTCAAAATATGCCACATCCGCCGGCGTATCAAACACTGCCGTTAAAGTCTGAGGCTTCTCCTCCTCTGCCTCCCTGGAATCCACCGGGTTAATGCAGAATGCTTTGATGGCCTCCTTCTGCTCTCCTGTCAGCTCTCCTGTCAGCACATAAGTAGTGGCAGTCCGGATCACAGGCTCCTCGTCCTCTTTCAAAAGCTTCACACACTGCTCCGCTGAGTCCGCCCTCTGATCAAACTGCCCTGGCAGATACTCCACGGAAAATACCATATCCTGATCCTCAGCGTCAAAACCTTCTTCATACACCCAGTCCACCGGAGGCTCGGAAAATATGGTCGTCAATGCCTGCCGATACACATCCTCCGACAAATTTTCCACATCATATCGAATCAAAACACGCACCCGGCTTATTGTATCCAGATGCAGATAGCTCTTAAGCTCCTCCTTCAGCTCCCTGGCCTTAACGGCAAACTGCGGCTTCTTTTCCACAAACACCCGTCTTACACTCATTCTTCATCCTCCTGTGATTTCACCTAAAGACTCTGATTCTCATACCTACCTGTATCATAACACAAGATTTTTTATAAATAAAATTAATATATCTTATTTCTTTTATCTGATTTTCTAATATATTATCCGTTTTTCCAATCAACGAAACCGTCACATGCCGATTCCTTCTGTCCACTATCAAAAGTTTTTTACCATGCAAATCACATAAACAAAAGCAAAAAGAACCGAAAAGCCCTTTTACCGGCTTTTCGGCCAAACAACAACTTGTTCTTTCAAACGTTTTCTTAATCCGTGCTTTCCTACCCGGCTCTTTCTCTTGTCAGCCCGGCAGATCCTCTGCCCGTCTCAGTCCGGACCCTTTAGTCTCAATCCGGTACCGTCTCATGAAGAAAAGCGCAGCCAGGATAACCGCCACAATGCCGATAATAAACATAACCCTTATTGCCGTAAAGCTTCTGAACTCCACAACCAAGGGATCCCCCATTGCTTTTATTTCCTCAGCCGTGTATCCTAACTCCTCCAAATATTCATTATAGTAGTTGGCCACATTTCCCTCAAGCTTTTTCACGCTTCCTTCCATGAAAAACTCTGTGGTCGGTTCTGTTCCGGATGTCATGTATTCTATCGTCTCGTCCGTAAGCTGGTTTAAGGTGTTCACATCGTTCTGACGGCTTTTCAATGCAAGAAATCCGTCTTGTATGGGAATCAGATAATAATTCCCCGACTTTTTGCTGCTGCTGGAACCGTCTTTATATTTGGTATAGGAGGTCTCGGACGCAAAATAATCCATCACATACTTTACGTTTCCCTCAATGTGGCTCCCTGCCTTTACCTCCTTGCCGTCTAACATATCCTCAAAGCTAACGGCAGGCTTAAAAGACACCACCAGATCCGCTGCATTCATATACAGCATCATTCCTCCAAACAGCAGGAGCATGATCACCTCAGTACCCAATGATCTGAAAACATTCCCAATCTTCAATTTATTTTCCTCTTTCACTGATAATTCTTATGGTAGATTTACTTGACAACCCGGCCTTTTTTGTCCACGCCCCGCTCCCGATTCACACACTCCTGGAATTTCTCTGCAAATTCCTTCCATGCCTTTGCCTCGTCGGGCTGCTGGATATTCACCTGGCACTCTTTGCCCAGTTTTGTATTGCTGGCTTCCACCTGAAGAATATACACATTCTTTTTTCCGCCCGGGAAGTTCAGCCGCAGCTCATAAGCATTGCCTCCCACATAGTTTACATTCTCAGAGCTTGCCCGCACCGGCTCCGTGTAGACAATCTTTCCGCCCTCCACTCCAATGGGAACCACCCATACATGGTTAGGCTGATCCTGACGAAAGCCCACTGCATAATAGTGATATACCTCACGCTTCATTCTGGCGCCGCCATATACCTCCTTGCTGTGTGCATAAGCCGCCGTATACTGCTCTCCCCCGGGAACCAGATTGGTAATAATTTTGCGGATCTCCGCCTTTTCCTGGCTGTCCACTCCCTTCTTTTCATCCAGGCTGATCTTGATGAAAATAATTACAAACAGCACGGCAAAAACAGCAATGGTAATCAGAAACACCTGGGGCGTCACGCCCACCATCTCTGCCAATTTCTCAATAATAGCCATCTTTCTCTCCTCTTTTCTCCTACTTTTTTAAAGCTTTTCCTCTCCCCTAATGTGTCTCAAAGCCCGCTAAGCATCCCCCCATCTCACCCAGCCCGGCAAACACCGCATCTGGCTTTACATCCGAGCTTTTCAAATCTTCTATTGTAGCCTCCCCGGAAAGCACCAAAATTCCCCGTGCCCCGTGGTCAACTCCCGTCTTTACATCTGTATAAAGCCGGTCACCCACAAACGCTGTATGATCCCGCTTTGCGCCCGTAAGTTCCAGCACCATGTCCACAGTCTCCCCGAAAGGCTTTCCCACATATTTAGGCTGCTTTCCCGTGGACAATGTAATAGCCGCACACATGGCCCCGCAGTCCGGGATAAACCCGTCTGCCGTAGGACAATTTATATCAAGGTGAGTGGCCAGAAAATCCGCTCCCTCTCGTATGTAGGTACAGGCCCGCTCCAGTTTTTCATAGGTCAGAGTCATGTCAAATCCCACCACCACGGCATCCGGTCTGTCCTTTGTCAAAAGGATCCCGTTCTCCCGGAAATTCTCCTCCAATGGAGGCGTTCCCAAAAGATACACGGATTTCCCCGGATAAAAATGTTTCAGATACCGGATCATCACATCCCCTGATGTCATGATCTGCTGCCGGGTGATCTTACACCCCATTCTCTCAAGCTTGTCAATGTAATCCTTAGGAGACCTTGATGAATTGTTGGTAAAAAATACAAACCGCTTCCCCAGTCGTTTTACCTGCTCCAGAAATCCAAGCGCCCCCTCTAAAAGCCTGTCTCCCAGATAAAACGTTCCGTCCATGTCCAGCACAAAAAGCTCCGTGTCACGGAGCAACTGCTCTCTATCCATTCCCTCCTGCCTTTCTGTACGGGGTATGTCCCCGTCTCGTACATAAAATCCCTAACCAGTTCCCGCTGCCGGCTCCTACTCGCTTGCCGCCAGCACATCCTCCATCTCTGCCAGTTTGGAAAGCAGCCCGGACTTTTTAAAGCCTGCCGGAAAGATCACATCAAACTCCAGCTTGATCTCCCCCTTTTTCACCTTCTGCACCTTGGCCCCAATGACTTTTACCTGCTGCTCCAAAAGAAATTCTTCCATTTCCTCTACTGCCCCCGGCTTCTGAACAACGGTGAGCCGGACACAGCCATTATACGCCTCTTTGTCAAAATAAGCAACATTGAAAAATGCATATTGCATCAATAGGATCAGAATCGCCGAACTGATCCCGATTATGTACATACCGGCCCCTAACGCCAGTCCCATACCGGCTGTAACCCACAAAATCGCTGCGCTGGTCAGGCCGTTTACCAGATTGTTTTTCACAAAAATCACACCGGCTCCCAAAAATCCGATTCCCCCCACCACCTGGGCGGCCATCCTGGCCGCGTCAAAACCCGGCACATCCGTATACCCGTATTTAGAAATCACCATCATGAGAGACGCCCCAAAGGCTACCACTGTGAGAGTCCTGGTAGCTACGGACTGGGTCCGCTTCCTCCTCTCACTCCCAATCAGAAATCCAAAGAAAATCGCCAAAAGTATCCGGAACAAATACTCTAGCTGCGCCAAAACTTCAGTCATAAAGAATTGCCCAAGCACCTTAAACCCCATACGGTTCCCTCCTGCTGCTTTTTAGTCTTTTCTTTTTTATAAATTATAAATGATATTATGGGGATTTTCAACAAAAAACCGGCCACATCAAAAAAACTGACCGGTTGGGGAACCGGCCAGTTTTAAGGAGAAGGTATTTCGTTTTATGGGATGTAGCAAAAACTATATAATGTATTGGGGGTACGTTCATTATAATACCATAGAACCCTCCAAAAGTGTTCACAAAATTCACAAAATTCAACCATTGATTTTGTGCAATACTTACAGTACTTTTTCGTCAACTTGCACTATCTGCTTCCGTTTCATCTTTGTTCTCGTAAATTCTGCCTGTAATTTCCCTTCTGCCCACCATTTTCCCCTTAAAAATACAATCTCCAGGTATAATTTTCTCCCAAAATTAAAAACATATTGATAACGATCCGTCACCAATTCAAAATCAGGAAAGGACCCAATCCAATGAAAGATGTAACTGCTGATCTCTTTGCCCTAAATGACATCCGAAAAACCCCAAGCGTCAGCCAGATCACCCGCCTTGGCCTGATCGAAAACCGCCTTCGTATGCTCCAGGAAAAACTGGATCATGAACGTCCCATCCTTACCCTTGTCATTACGGATGACCATAAGCTGGTACAGAGGGAAAAAGGAACCATCCAGGTCACCCAGGAGCTGATAGGCTATTATAATGAGACCCATGTGATCAATCTGTCCGTCCGCACTGACAAAAACGCGGTCATCATCTGTCTGAAAAAGCGGCTCAATGAAAAACACAGTTAGCCTTTCCATACTCCATCAGCTCCAAAAGTTCCGGATAAAGATCACCTCCTGCCTCTGGCTTCAGGGTACAGATCACCTCCCTGCATCCTCCAATCAGTTCCTTTGCCCGTCTCATAGTGTTTTCCCTGACACGGTAAAAAGCTTTCTCACCCACCACCTCTGCCGCTAAACTCCTGGCTGCCGGATAATCCAAATCATTCTCCCACAAAATTCCGGTTGCAAAGGGAATACCCTGTCTCTGAAGCCTTCTGTAAACCGGTGTCCCGGTTCCGTTTCCCCCAATCACAAATACCTGAGGCGTCCCCTCCTGTTTAGGCAGCTCTGCTGTGTTGGTTCGTTCTTCATAATTTCCCTCCCTGATTCCATACAGCTTCCGAATATACCCTTGGGTAAAAATTTCTTCAGGCGCCCCGGTCCGATCCACCTGTTCTCCCCGTATACACGCAATCTGATCCGATATCCTCTCTGCTAAATCCAGCTCATGAAGGGATAAAATAACTGACAATCCCCTTTCCTTAGAAAGCCGCTGAAGCACAGACAAAAACTCCAGCTTATGCCGGATATCCAAAAATGTAGTGGGCTCGTCCAGGACTATCACCTCTGGTTCCTGGCTTAAAGCTCTGGCCAGCATAACCAACTGCCTTTGACCGTCGCTGATTTGCTCAAAAGGCTCCCCGGCAATCTCAGACACCTTTACCAGCTCCATAGACTCCTTTACCACCTGATGATCCCGATCCGACAAGATTCCAAATCTGCCCGTATAAGGATACCTTCCGGTTTCCACTACCTGCTGACAGTTCATCATTTCCGGACGAATCCGCTGTGTAAACACAACAGAAAGCTTTTTAGCCAGCTCTCCTGCTGATATTTTGCCCAGCTCTCTCCCGTCCAGAAATACCGCCCCCCTTAACGGCTCAAGCTGGCCGATGATACTCCGCAAAATAGTGGTCTTCCCTGCCCCATTCGGCCCAATCAGAGTAAGGATCTGCCCCTTCTTCAGCTTAAGCTCTATATTTTCCACCAAGGCTGTGCCATGATATCCCACAGACAATGCCTTGGTGTAAAAGAAAAATTCCTCACTCATTTCTTCAAAATTCCCCCTTTCCCTTCTTCTGTACCAATATAAAGAGCACCACCGGAGCGCCGAACATTGCCGTCACAGCGCTGATACTCAGCTCTGCCGGAGCCAGCATGGTCCTGGCCAAAAGATCACTAAACAGACAGAATGCTGCGCCCCCCAGAAAACAGGCCGGAATCATCACAATGGGCCGGGCTGTCCCCAAAAGGCGCCGGGCCAGATGAGGCGCCGCAATCCCCACAAAAGACACCGGACCTGCAAAGGATGTGACACAGGCAGACAAAAGGCTTGACAGCACCACCAGCCAGAACCGGAACCTTTTCAGGTTCAGTCCAAGATTATGGGCATAAAGCTCGCCCAGCTCATAGGCGCTGATGGACTTGCTCATGAAAAAAACACCAAGAAAAACCGGAATAACCACCATCGTGATCACAGCCACATGATCCCAGCCAATCCCTGAGAAGCTTCCCCTTGACCAGTTATGAAGATTGACAATCTGCTCATCCTCTGCAAACGTCACCAGAAAATCCGTAGCTGCCGAGCAGATATATCCAATCATAATGCCGCTGACAATCAGCATAGACATTTTATCCACTGCTTTAGACATTAAGATCACAAAACCCATGGATAACATCGCTCCCGCAAACCCGGCCCCAATCATCCCGGCAAATCCTGGCTGCAGGGCTTTTCTCAAAGACAAAATGAGCACCAAAGCCACTGCCAGCTTTGCTCCCGAAGAAATCCCCATAATAAAAGGGCCTGCAATGGGATTGTGAAAAAAAGTCTGAAGAAGATAGCCAGACAAGGCAAGGCTCCCGCCAAGCAGCGCTGCTGCCACTGCCCGCGGAAAGCGGATCTCCATCACAATATCCCGGTACACAATATCCTGACTGTTTCCTGACAAAACAGAACCGATCTCCTTCCAGGAAATCCTCACACTTCCTATATATAAGCTGACTGCCACAAGAACCCCTGTCAGAAAAAAAAGAAACAGAAGCATCCCAAACCTGTATGCTTTATTTTCCATAATCCTCCGCCTGCTTCCCCAAAGATTTCAGCCTGTAAAAATAGGTCAGATTTTCCTCCCTCCCCTCCAGCATCTCATGAAGGTCAAAAATAATGGTTCCCAGCGCCATGGACGACTGATACAAATCTTTTGTGGTGCAGAATACATTTCCTTCCTTCACCGCCTTAAAGTTCTTAAATATCCCATCTTTTTCCAGCAAATCCCCCATCCCCTGAAGTTCCCCGTCAACCGTACTGTTATAGATCAGATAATCCGCATCCTTTGCCCAGGCATAAAATTCTTCCATCTGAATAGTCATGGTTGAAGACCTGTTCCCATCATCTTGTCCCTCAAATACATAAGAACCTCCGGCCAGCTCAATCATCTGGGATAAGTAGTCCGAAGGTTTTCGAATATTCACCTGGCCATTGGAAGTAATATAAAAAAATGCTGCCCGGGGCTTTTTTTCCGTTCCTTTCTCCTTCACCTGGGCTGTTACCTTCTCAAAAGCTTCCGCCTGGGCTAAAAACCCATCCTCCGCTTCTTTGTCCTTTCCCGCCAAAAGCCCGTAGAGGCGGATCCATTCCATTCTTCCCAATGGCTCCTTCTCATAGCTGGAATGATCCACTATCACGGGAATCCCAAGCCGCTCTAACTGTTCCTTTACCTGAGGAGTATGATAAATCATGGTATTTTCTATGGCCAGTCCGCAGTCCTCTGACAAAAGCCGCTCATAATCCGGCGCTGCATATTTACCGGCATACAAAAGCCTTCCTGCCCCCATGGCCTCCTGTGCCTCTTTAATGTACCACCCGTCCTCCTTCATACTGCTAAACCGGAGCCGGTCCATTCCGTCCATAGAAATGAACATATCCATAACCGCGGAAGCTGACAGATAAATATTTTCTATGGGCTGTTTTAATACGGTTACTCCTTCCCCCGGATTCTCAGGAACCGTCCCCTCCTTTGGAACCACCAGAAAACAGTCGGAATCCCCAACAGTAATCCAAACATAACCACCTTCATAATAGTCAATAGAAAATTCTTCTGCATACTTTAACTCCATACTGTGGGACCAGGCTAAATCCCGGCCGTCTATGGAGACAGACCGGGCTTTCGGCTCACTTAAGCCAAGCTCCTCAAAAGCTGCGTTTACATGTTCCACATAAATATCCTGAATTGCCTTCAGCTCTCCAAGCCCCTGAAGAAAACATTCCACCTCATACCCTTCCCGTGTAAGAACACTTTTCCAGGAATCCTCCTCATCACCTGCCATGTCATTGGAAGCATGGTCTCCGAACACTACCATCAAAGGGGCCAATACCACCCTTTTATAGCTTCCGGCCTCTTTTAAAGCCGCCAGCACATCCTCAAGATCCGGCTTTGCCTCCACCGTACCAATATAATAATTCTTAAAACCTTCCGCATACAAGACCGCCTGCATTTTTTCGTAAACCTGATTGGATTCTGCTTCTGAGCCATGTCCCATGAATACAATGGCAGTCTCCCCGTCATCATAAGAGCCGGTGGCATCCGTAATGGCTTTTGCCACTGCCTGAAAATCCTCATCACTGGTAAGCAGCGGCTCACCTACCACGATTCTCTCAAAATATGCCTCATATTCTTTCAGCTCTGTCATCAGATCCTGATACTCCAGCCCGTTCATCAAATGGGTAGGCTGCACTACTAACGTCGCTGCATTGTCTTTTGCCGCCCGGTCCAAAGCCTCGGTCACATTATCAATACTTATTCCGTCCCGCGCCTTCAGTTTATCAATAATCATTTGAGCCGTAAATGCTCTCCTTACCTCATATTCCTGCCAGGCATTGCCAATGGCATCCTCAATGGCTCCAATGGTTTTCTCCCGGCTGTCATTATAACTGGTTCCGAAACTTACGGTCAGAATTATTGTGTCCCCTGCTTTGGAATCCTTTTTTGAAGCTTCCCCTGCTTCCGTATCTTTTTCCGCCGGCTCCTCTGCTGCCCCATCTTTTTTCTCTGTATCCTGAACTTCTGTGCCTAATGATGGTTCTGCGGCTCCGCCCGTTGTCTGTGTCCCCTTCCCACAGCCGGACATGCCTAACGCAGCCGCCAATGCCAACGCCAATAATGTGATCCCTTGTTTCTTCATGTTGCTTCCTCCTTGTATAAGTATTGGATGGTTTTCCGAAGTACACGGCTTCGGATTGGCCATACGCTTTCTGTAAATTCTCCGTCAGCAGAAAAATGGAACAGCCTCCGGCGGATGCACACAAAATGCCAAAAACGTGCATTTTGGCGCTGTACGGACAGCGCAGCAAGTGCGCAGTCCTACAGCAAGAATTCGAGACTTTCACAGTAAGCGCCAACATACCGGATCAAGCAGGTTTCCTGGCTTACGGCTCACAGCTCTCCCGCGCCTTCTCATGCTCCCGCACAATGGCATATCTGCAGAATCACTCCCCGTTCACAGTGACCGGATCGCCCGGGATTCTCACCCGGTTCTCTTTTACCCGGCTCCGTAGAACCGGCACTTGATCCCTTATGAAGTTATGGTTTTCGGCTTTATTCTAAAAGCATATCCACAAAATGTCAATCTCGAAAATCATCTTTGACCGTCCCCTTATCAGCGTCTGCTTCACAGTCCGCCTGACTTTTGTTTCAAAAATCTAGTTCATTTTTTTCTTTTATTTCAACAAAAAACTAGTTGACATTTTTAAAATTTGTGCTATTATATACTTAAAGTTGTTGATTCAAAAGAATCAGAGCTGTCATTTCAACAATCTAATAAAAGGGGGTATTAACATGATCTACACGGTAACATTGAATCCTGCCCTGGATAAGACGGTGGAGATTCCGTCCCTGACTGTGGACAGTGTAAACCGCATCACTGCCATGCGGACCGATCCGGGCGGAAAAGGAATCAATGTATCCAAGGTTATTCACAAGCTGGGAAAAGAAAGCATTGCCGCCGGCATTCTAGGCGGAGATACCGGCCATGCCATTGAATCTGCCCTGAAGGCCATGGGCCTTACAACCAGCTTCCGGTTCGTAAAGGGAGAAACCCGCACCAACCTAAAGGTCATTGACCCGGTCAATCACACCAACACGGATATCAATGAACCTGGCGTCACCGTTTCCGAGGAGATTCTGACGGAAGTGCTGCAGGAGCTTTTAGATAAGCTTACAGACCAGGACATTGTAGTCATCTCCGGAAGCATGCCCAAAGGTTCTCCCAAGAACACCTATTACACCTGGGTGAAAGCATGTAAAAATGCAGGTGCAAAAGTAATCTTAGATGCAGACGGAGATCTGCTGGCCGCAGCTCTTCACGCTTCCCCATATTTAATCAAACCCAACAACCATGAACTTTCCGACCTTTTAGGAAAACCTCTTAAAACGCCAGAGGATCTGGCAAACGCAGCACGTGACCTGATGGAGCAGCACCACATTTCCAAGATCGTGGTTTCCATGGGTGGGGAAGGCGCCCTTTATGTGACGAAAGACGAGACTGTGTATGCAGAGGGACTGAAAGTGCCGGTGGGAAGTACAGTCGGCGCAGGGGACAGCGTTGTGGCTGCCCTGGCTGTGGCAGAGGAATCCGCCATGAGCTTAGAAGATACAGTCCGTCTCTTTACTGCCACCGGCGCCGCCAATGTAATGTGCAGCGGAACACAGGCGGCAGAATACGATGTGATTGAAGGTCTGATTCCCAAAGTCGTCCTGCACAGATTATAAACAAAAACAGAATAGACAGCACCGCTGTTTCTGCAAACAAAAACATTACATAAACATTTTTCTTAAAAAACAATTATTTTAGAAGGGAGATTTTAAAATGAAAGCAAAAGGTGTCAGACTGCACGCAGCAAATGATTTAAGGCTTGAGGAGTTTGAGCTTCCGGAAATCACAGACGACGAGATCCTGGTAAAAGTGATCTCTGACAGCATCTGCATGTCTACCTACAAGTGCGCCATTCTGGGCACTGCCCACAAACGTGTCCATGATGATGTGGCTGAGCATCCGGCTATTATGGGACATGAGTTTGCCGGTGATATTGTCAAAGTCGGCAAAAACCATCAGGATACCTTTAAACCAGGCATGAAGTTTACCCTGCAGCCGGCTCTCAACTACAAGGGAACCATGTGGAGCCCTGGTTATTCCTATGAATTTTTCGGCGGAGACGCTACCTACTGCATTATTCCTGCTGAGGTTATGGAGCTGGGCTGTCTTTTGGAGTACAATGGGCGTGCCTACTATGAGGCATCCTTAGCTGAGCCCATGTCCTGCAGCATCGGTGCATTTAACGCAGCCTATCACACCCAAATGGGCGTATATACTCACCAGATGGGTATCAAAGAAGGCGGCAAGCTGGCCATCATGGCAGGAGCCGGCCCCATGGGATTAGGCGCCCTTACTTATGCCCTGCACCGGGATGTACGTCCGTCCATGGTTGTGGTAACAGACTTAAACCAGGAGCGGTTAGACCGGGCCGCTGCCCTGTTCCCGCCTGCAGAAGCTGCAAAAGACGGCATTGAGCTGCATTTTGTCAACACCGGAAATTATGAGGATCCGGTAGCTGAGCTTCTTAAGATTTCCGGCGGCACCGGATATGACGATGTGCTGTGCTATGCTCCGGTGGCTGCTGTCGTCAAACAGTCCAGCGATATTTTGGGCCGTGACGGCTGCCTGAATTTCTTTGCAGGCCCCACTGACAATAAGTTCAGCGCAACCATGAACTTCTACGATGTACATTATAATTCCACTCATGTCATGGGTACTACTGGCGGAAATACAGATGATATGATAGAATCATTAAAGCTGACTGCTGCAGGGCGCATTAACCCGGCTGTTATGGTAACACATATCGGCGGACTGGATTCTGTGGCAGATACCACCTTAAACCTGCCAAAGATTCCGGGAGGCAAGAAGCTGATCTACACTCATTTATCCATGCCTTTGACCGCTCTCACAGACCTGCGCTCCAAAGGTGAGGCAGAAAATGACAGCCGCCTGATTGCATTGGCTGATATTGTAGATGCCCATCAGGGACTGTGGTGCCCGGAAGCAGAAGAATATCTTTTGGCTAATTTTATTCAAGAATAGAACGTGCTGAGACTCCTAAGTCTGTGCCAGGCTTTAAAAAGTCCCGGCACAGACTGGAGGATTGTTATGGATGCAATGGAAACACGCAGAAATGCGATTGTAGAACTGATCAACGAAAAAGGAACCATCAGCTTTTCTCAGATAAAGGATGCTTTTCCCCATGTTTCTGAGATGACTCTCCGCACAGATTTAAAACTTTTAGATGAAGCCAAAAGAATTCTCCGCATCCACGGAGGAGCCAAATCCGTACAAGTCATCATCGGCACGGATGATTTCCTCAACCGGAAATCTGTCCGTAATATCCCGGAAAAACAAAAAATAGCAGAAAAAGCATTGACCCTTCTGCGGGAAGACACCACTGTTTTTTTAGATTCCGGCAGTACGGCAACCATGTTTGCCCGTTATTTTCCTGACCAGTCCAACTTAATCTACACCACCGGCTTAAGCTGTGCCACAGAGCTTGCCAATCTGTCCAAGCCCACGGTAATGCTGCCGGGAGGCAGGCTTAACCGCTACAGCCAGAGTGTATTTGGTTTTTCTGCTATCAAGGAACTGGAACGGGTGAATTTCCACCAGGCATTTTTAGGAATCACAGGCTTTCACCCCTTGGCCGGCTTTACCTGCGGAATCAATGATGAGGCATTCCTAAAACAGACTGCCATCCGCCGGTCCGAACAGGTGGTTCTTCTTTTGGATTCCAGTAAAATCGGAGTAAAATGCAGTTTTGGCGTGTGCGGCTTTGAAGACGTGGATATTCTGGTCTCTGACGGAAAGCTTCCAAAAGATTTTCTTGAGGAATGTAAGAAATATGGTGTGACGGTTCTTTAAATGCATCAGTTCTCCATTGATAATCCTTAATATGCTGATTATAAATTTAGGAGGGTTATCTTGAAGAATAAAGTACAACGTTTCGGTAAATTTTTATCGGGAATGGTTATGCCCAATATCGGCGCACTGATCGCCTTTGGCTTTTTAGCCGCACTTTTTATTGATACAGGCTGGATTCCCAACAAGGGCTTTTCCAGCATGGTCGGCCCTATGCTGACCTATCTGATTCCTGTTTTGATCGCTTCCACCGGCGGACGCATGATTGGCGGAGACAGGGGGCGTGTAGTAGGCGCCATTGCCGTGGTGGGCGCCATTATGAGCAACACAGATATTACCATGCTTATGGCTGCCATGGTCATGGGACCCTTGGCCGGATACTGCATTAAGAAATTTGACGAGGCCATGGAAGGCCATATGCCGGCCGGCTTTGAGATGCTGATCAACAATTTTTCGGCCGGACTGATGGGTATGATTCTTGCCATGTTAGGCTATGTAATCATCGGGCCTGTTATGAGCGCCATTCTGGCCGTGCTTTCATCCGGCGTCAATATGCTGGTAAACCGCGGATTGCTTCCGCTGGTCTCTGTCTTTATTGAGCCTGCCAAAGTTTTGTTTCTCAACAATGCTATTAACCATGGGGTTTTTACTCCTATTGCCACTGCCCAGGTTACAGAGACCGGAAAGTCTATTATGTACATGCTGGAGCCAAACCCAGGACCGGGCCTTGGAGTTTTGCTGGCCTACATGTTTTTCTGTAAGGATAAGGCTACCAGGGATTCTGCGCCCGGCGCTGTAATCATTCACCTTTTGGGCGGTATCCATGAGATTTATTTTCCCTATATCCTGATGAATCCGGTGGTGCTTGTTGCCCCGATTCTAGGAAGCTTTGCCGGGATCTTCTGGTTTAATATGACCGGCTGCGGCCTGGTAGGTCCGGCTTCTCCCGGCTCTATCATTGCCTACATGATGATGACGCCGGGACCGGATATGATAAAGGTAATCATAGGCGTGCTCCTCTCTGCAGGCATCTCCTTTGCAGTAGCCTCTCCTCTGGTGAAAATGGCCGGTCAAAAGAGCCTGGAGGAAGCTCAGAGTGAAATGGCTGCCATGAAAGCGGAAGCCAAAGGCCAGGCATCTGTTCCCGGCTCTATCGAAAAGGCAGGCAGTATAAAGAAAATTGTTTTTGCCTGTGACGCAGGCATGGGTTCCTCTGCCATGGGAGCCACCAAATTCCGCAACCGCCTTAAGGCAAACCGTCCGGATATTACTGTGATCAATACCTCTGTGGACAACATTCCGTCTGACTGCGATATTGCAGTGGTACAGACCACCTTAGCGGACCGGGCCAAAAAATCAGCCCCCCAGGCCCAGCTCATTACCATCGGCAATTTCCTGGCAGATCCGGCTTTAGACGCTTTATACGTTCAGCTTACCACAGGAGACGCCCCGGCTGCAGCTCCCACAGGAGAAAATACGGACATTGAGATTCCGGATGTTCCGGTGAAAAAACAGGTTATCATTGCAGACGGCATTCATTTAGGTCAGACGCCTGTCACAAAAGAAGAAGCCATCCAAAAGGCAGGTGAGCTTCTGCAGAAGCTGGGCTATGTGGACGAAACCTATGTAGCTGCCATGCAGGAGCGGGAAAAACTGGTTTCCACCTACATCGGCATGGGAGTAGCCATCCCTCACGGAACCACCCAGGCCAAGGGTACCGTGAAAAAAACCGGTATCGTATTCTTCCAATATCCGGAGGGAGTTGACTTCGGCGCCGAAAAGGCACAGCTTGTATTCGGCATTGCAGGAATCGGAGACGAACATCTGGATCTGTTAAGCAAGCTTTGTTCCCTCTTGGAAGATCCGGTCAGACTGGAAACCTTAAAAACCACAGATAATGTGGACTGGGTATTAGAACAGCTATCCTGATCCGTTTGAAACTTATATTATTTAGAAGTTCTATCATTTGATACATCCGGCTTTACAGGGGAGTTTTACCATAAAACATGGCCCGAACAGGGCGGATTTTGAATGTTTTTGAGGATTGCGGGAATACAAAGTACGGAGTAATCCGGTATCAGAGAGGGCAAAAGAGCTTCAAGGAAAATTTTAAAACAGGGGAGGTTTTAAAATAGCAGGAGGTTCCCAAATCCCGGGAGCCTCCCCTTTTCCTGCTTTTACCTTCTTTCGAAATCTTATCATCCTCTGCCTTTCATCCTTCTATCCGGCTCTCCCTTTATCTTTCCCACCTTCCGGTAAAAAGAAGTCACCGGCATATTGCAGAGCTGCGCCGCCTCCTTTGCCGTAATCTCCTTTGAGATCCATTTTCTTGAAATCTGCCCGAAATTATCTGGCAGAGGATTCTCCGGCCTTCCGAATCTTACCCCCCGCTCCTTTGCCGCCTCGATTCCTTCTTTCTGCCTCTGACGTATATTCTCCCTCTCATTCTCTGCCACAAAAGACAGCACCTGAAGCACAATATCACTCAGAAAGGTCCCCATCAGATCCTTCCCCCGGCGTGTATCCAAAAGCGGCATATCAATCACCACAATATCTACCTGCTTTTCCTTCGTCAAGAGCCTCCACTGCTTTAGAATCTCATCATAATTCCTTCCCAGCCGGTCAATACTCTTTATATACAAAACATCATCCGGCTCCAGCCTTCCTAACATAAAATTATACATCGGACGATCAAAATCCTTCCCGGACTGCTTATCCATATAAATATTTTCTCTGGGTATCCGAACCTTACTCATTGCCACCATCTGCCTTCCCTCATTCTGCTCTCTGGTGCTGACACGCACATAACCATACATTTTCCCCATTACAGCCTCCTGTCTCTCTTTTGTACTCCTAACGTACACTTTTGTAATAGCGGTTCGTGAACTCTCAGCAATCTGACAGGCAAAATAGCCCGTTCCCATTACCGCCTTTCTCACAAACTCCATGAATGTTACTGATTTTGTGTGTTAAAATCTGCTGTCATCCATTGTCACATTGCCTCGGCCAACCCATCCCAAGAAAGTGCGCAGACCCACAGCAAAAACACACTATGTGCGTATTTTACCGAATATCCACCAACAAAAAAACAGGCCATAAAATGATATGGTCTGTTTTTTCCCACTGTTTCATTCTTCTGCTCTATCCAGGGTAAACCAAAACTCCACCCCATCCTCCACATTCTCCACCCCACAGCTCTGATGGTGGGCATCCATCACTGCCTTTACAATAGAAAGCCCGATCCCACTTCCCCCATAAGCCCTTGTCCGCGCCTTATCCACCTTATAAAACTTTGTCCAAAGATTAGGAAGATCCTCCGCAGGAATCCCATCCCCTGTGTTAAACACCAGAACCTTTACCGTCTCAGACCCGCACTCCGTCACAATACGGATCATCCGCTTTCCGCCCAGGTGATTCAGCGCATTATTCAGATAATTGGTCAGTACCTCCTCGATCTTAAACTCATCCGCCGTCACATACAAAGGGCCCTCCGGCTCAAACACCACCTGCGCTTCCTTCTGCTCCAATAGAATCCGGGAAGCATTTAAAAGATCCCCTATCAGTTCATGAATATCAAACCGCCCAAAAGCAGGCGTATCGCTTCCAAACTCCAAGGCGCTTAACGTCAAAAGCTGCCGGACCATCTTGTTCATCTTCCCGGCCTCATCCATAATCACCTCACAATAATAATCCCTGCTCTCCTTCTCCTCACACATGCCCTCGCTCAGCCCTTCCGCATATCCCTGGATCAATGCAATCGGAGTCTTAAGCTCATGGGATACATTGGCAATAAACTCCTTGCGCATCTCATCGATCTGAATCTTTTCCTCAATATCATGCTGAAGCTGACAATTTGCCTTCCGCAAAGCGCCGATAGTCTCCTTCAGCTTGTCTGACAAGGTGTTCATACTGCGGCCCAGCACCCCGATCTCATCCTGGGAATGGCCCTCATACTTGGCCTCAAAATCAAGCTCTGACATTCTCTCGGACAAAACTGCCAGACGCATCAAAGGCTTTGTCACCCGGTTTGTGACAAAATACATCAGGATACTGCCAAACACCAGCGCCATCAGCCCCACATAGGTCGTAAACCGGTTAGCCAGCATCACACTCTCCCGGATACTGGCCAAAGGCATGGACATAATAAACAAGGTACGATTATCTGACAAAAATCCCCAACTCTCCATATAGGTAGAGCGAAACCGGGAGTCATAATTGGTCTCAATCACATAATTTTCATGCTCTTTTAACATAAAAGCATGCTTTTTCCCAATTCCCAGCACATACCGCTGTACCTTCTGCACCAGATAATCACTGTCCCTGCCTGATCCCAAAATTGTAGCCCCGGTATTGCTGTCAATAAGAACCATATTAATATTGCTCTTATCCCCATAATCCCGAATGGTTCCCAAAAGCGTCCCCTCCTCCTGGAAATTCTCCTCACCAGTACTGCGATCTGGTGTCTGAGACCAGGTATCCCACTCCTTTTGAAGCTCCTCTGCAATCACATTCCCAATGCTTTCCCCGCTATCTGTCCTCTCCAGCACAGCGGCATTAATATCCTCATATGCCGCTTCCATTTCCTTTCTCTTTTCATCAATATAATACCGCTCCAGCCACCAGTTGTTAATCATCCACACAGAAAACAAAACTGCTGACATAATTCCTAAAAAGATCACCATAATCCGGCGGCGGATCGAATGCCGGACACTGCCGGACCCGGTATTGCCAGAGCCATTGTCTGATTTCTTCATCTGACTGTTCACCTCGAATTTATAAATCATGCTTACCATCGTTTCTATCTTTTATATCACTTATTTTCCGTTATTTCCACCGATTCCATACTATTTCACATAATCTTCATAATTTCCTCTATTTCTATTAAAATTATATCTTTTTCTCAATTTCCCTTTGCATCCATATTTTACTCATTTTGGCCCTAGTGCTCCATCCGGCCAGTAACTGCACTTTCAGCACCGTCTATTTTGCCATCTGCTGCGTTGTCGTTAGTCAACGATGCCACCGCATCGTCTCCCTCCTCCGCCTTGCAGACTGACAAAATATCCGGCACTGGCAGTGCAATTTCTGGCCGGATGGAGCACTACTGCATATGAATGAATTTTCCCACCAATTTTTTGCCATGCCGAAACGCTTATCATGCTTTGAGCAAAATCTTTTATGGTATGCGCTGATACGCCAGTCTCTCCATTTTTAATTGAGAAATACTTGTGTTCATGTTATAATGGGATTGTGTAATTGAAAAGGAAGAAGGATGCGGTTTTCTGATAGATGCCCTCTAGTCTTACGAAAGAGGGTGGTGCCCATGAGCGTGATGGAAGTTTTGACATTATTGCTTGTTATCTTTGCGGCTCTGTCTTACATAGACAATCATAAAAAGAAATAGCATCCCCACTGTCCAAAGTTAGATGCTATTTCTTTTATAATATTAATTTAACTGAGGGCACATCGGAACTCGTGTCCGATAAACCTTTCTGATTAGATTATACACCAGAGCCGCCTGTTTTTCAAGCGGCTCTTTTTTACATATTTTTACTGTGTTTTCCGTCAGTGTTACTGTTCACTGGTACTCAGCGAATAGCAACAGGAATTATTCAAATCATGCACCTCAATAATGATATTTGCAGGTATAAACGATTAAATTACTCCCTTCCACATGATAAACTAACCTATGTTCTTCTGTTATTCTTCTGCTCCATTTTCCAGCCAAGTCATATTTTAGCGGCTCTGGTTTACCAAGTCCTTCAAAATGATTTCTTTTTATATCTTTTATCAATTCATTAATTCTCTTAATAATTTTCTTATCCATCTTTTGCCAATATAAATAATCCTCCCACGCATTTTCAGTGAAAGACACATTCATAATCTAATCCTCCACTTCAAATTTTATAAGTTTTCCTTCTTCAGCCTGTTTAATAGATTCCTTTAACCATTCATAATTTGCTTTACTTTCTCTTATGTGTAGGTTTTCCATCAAATTATCATACTGTGCCTGAGACATAAGCACAACATTTTCATCGTTTTTTCTGGTTATTATTGCAATATCCGAATCATGTACAACCCGGTCACAGACATCCTTAAAATTGTTCCTGACATTTGAAAAATTAGTCGCTATCATACATTCTCCCTCCTTTTTTGGCTTTAGTATATCCTTCATTTACAGAATTGTCAATATCTTGTACAATATTCTGTGCATCCGCCGGAGGCTCACAGTAACCCCTCTCTCATTTATGGTGGTGCCGCGATAACGCGGCATGAGGGGTTACTGTGTTTTCCGTCATATACATCCTTTTACGCATACCGCCTTTATTCGTTCACCTCGAATTTATACCCCATCCCCCAGATGGTCTTAATATAATCCCCCTTTTCCCCCATCTTGCTCCGCAGCTTCTTCACATGGGTGTCAATCGTCCTGGCGTCTCCAAAATAATCATAATTCCACACATGATTTAAAATCTTCTCCCTGGAAAGAGCCAGCCCCTGATTCTCCATAAAATAATTCAGCAGCTCAAACTCTTTGTAGCTTAAATCAATGACCTGCCCGTCAATAGTCACCTGATGGGCCGCCTTGTCAATCCGGATGCCGCCTGCCTCTGATGTATCTGCGGGCGTTCCCTGGCTTCTGCGCAGGAGCGCCTCCACCCGCGCCACCAAAATCTTAGGACTGAAAGGCTTAGAAACATACTCATCCACTCCCAGTTTAAAGCCCTGCAGCTCATCCCTCTCCTCCCCTCTTGCCGTCAGCATCATAACCGGCACCTGAGAATACTGGCGGATGGTCTTACACACTTCCCACCCATCCATCTTGGGCATCATCACATCTAAGATTACCAGAGCAATATCCTTCTGAGCAAAAAACATCTCCAAAGCCTGCTCCCCGTCCTCTGCCTCCACAACCAAAAAACCTTTTACAGACAAAAAATCCTTCACCAGCTTCCGCATCCTGGCCTCGTCATCCACAACCAAAACCTTTAACAGCTCCATGCTTGGTCTCCTCCTTCTCACTGTCCTATATTTTAACAGATAAAGGCCAGTATTTCCACCACTTCACAGATAATTCACAGTTAGCAATCCTTTTTACTAAATCCTGTCAAAAAATCTCTCCGTACACTGTATCGCCACACCATAGGCCGCTGCCTCCTGCCTGCATTTCCCAATCCTTAAAAACGACATGTCCGAATCAAGAAAATCACACTCTGCCGCCTTTTTATCCAGTTCCCTTCTGAAATCTTTTAAATACGCCCCAACCTTTCCTCCCAAAACCACATCACACCCAAAAGCCATCCGCATGTTCACCACAAACACAGCCAAATCCCCCAGGTATTCGTCTAACCGCTCCCTATATCCCTCCTGCCGTCCTCTCACCCTTTCAAAAAATACATCAAGCCCCGAATCTTCCCCCAAAAGAGCCGCCGCAGAGCAATAAGCATCCACACATCCCCGGCCTCCGCACCTGCAAAGGCGCCCGTCCTCTTTAAGCCTCATATGGCCAAACCGGACTCCCCTTCCGCTCTCCCCTCCATACAAGCTTCCTCTCAGAAAAACTGCCCCTCCCACCTGGTCATTTAATGCAAGGTATACCCCGTCCCTTTTCTCCCCCGCAAACTCCCCATAAGCTGCCCCGTTTACATCGTTTTCCAAATAACACGGATACCCTGCCATATCCTCAAACCGCCGAAAGCTTATATTCTCCACCCCAAGGATTTGAGAACGGATCAGCAGCTTTTCTTTCTGATCCACTTCCCCGGGAAGGGCAATCCCCACTCCTTGGATCTTTCGTTTTTCCACCCCGGACTGTTCCAAAAAAACCTGCAGCCAGTTTCCGGCTGCCTCATAATAAGAAAACTCCCTGGTAAAAGGAAGCCGGATCCTGGCCTTTTTCACCAGCTTCCCTTTTAAGCTTACCATGAC
Source organism: uncultured Lachnospiraceae bacterium (assembly GCA_910586205.1). Taxonomy (GTDB): domain Bacteria; phylum Bacillota; class Clostridia; order Lachnospirales; family Lachnospiraceae; genus Brotaphodocola. The sequence goes on from CAJUGD010000008.1 coordinate 99,922, forward strand.
AAAATCAATATGCCCCTTTGCAACATCCATGCCGGCTCCATAAGCCGCATTCTCTGCAATGGACATTCCTTTTGCCTTTCTTCCCCCGGTAGAGCCATATTCCCCTACCTCCTCCACAATCCCCTCATCTTCTAACTCCCTTACCCCCTGAAGGACCGTAGGCATACTAAGCCCCAGCCTGACGCTGATCTCATTTTTTGAGATCATTCCCGCCTCTGCTATCAGTCTGGCAATACGAGTTCTGTTTATACGCCTTGTCTCCTTTTTTCCCTCTCCCTTTTCCATACCCAATCCCCCTGATTTTCCTTTTTACAAATATTCTGCAGCAGTTCCTCTCATGCTTTCTGTCCTGCGCAGGCAGGCAAGAAGCCTACATCTGAACGGTTATAATACTTTGATAAAAATGATGTTGGAGTCATTGTATTATAAAATGGAATAACACGCAACTTAAATGCACAACTCTTTATGAAAAAAACGTGACTTCTCTTTTCCTTTATGGTACACTACCCTTAAAATATTTACTATTTTATATAGAAAGAAGGATCCGTATATGGCAGAATCAGAATATTTATGGAAAGATAAAAAACATCACCTTTGGTTTCCCTTAAGCTTTACCACCTATTACATAGAAAATGACCGTTTAATGATCAAACATGGATTTCTCAGCACAATGCTTGACGAGACGCTCCTTTACCGCATTGTGGATTTGACCCTTTATCAATCCTTGGCAGGCAAGATTTTCGGCACCGGCGATATTATTTTGAAGACCAAGGTAGACTCTACCCCTGAGATTGTTCTGAAGAATATTAAAAAACCTATGGAAGTCCGCCGCCTTCTCTCCCAGGCCATTGAAGAAAGCCGTCAGGCCCGCAATGTAGTAGGCAAAGAATTTTACGGCGCTTCCTCCCATGAACATATGGATTTAGACGGAGACGGCATGTGTGACTTTGATCATAAAGAATTGTAGATAAAATATGTACCGGAAGCATACCTGCTTCCGGGATACGTTATCGCTCCTTAAAGGTAGCGCACTGCGTATGCTCTGCCCTGCTGGCCCCGTCGCCGCTCACATTAATGTGTTCTGCCTGACAGTGCCGTCCTTCATTATAGATGCAGTTTATTGCCTCACAGTCAATCTCAAGACGGCTCTCCGGCGTCTTGAACACATTCTTGAATGCGCCCTCTTTGTTCTCGTCAAAGCTGCCGCAGCAGGTCTCAGAACAATCATGAGCGCTGTGCCCATCCACAATAATTGCCTGCTTACAGCAGCAGTTATCTGCATTATGCAGACAGTTGGTTACCGTACAATCAAGTTTTGTCATAATAAATGCATACCTCCTTGATGGTTTGATGTGATATCCAAAAAGCCGGATACATCGATATCGTCAAATATCAAGGATAGTATGCACCTATCTTTTAAAAATATGATTCCTTTTTTTCTTTATTTGTTTTTTTATTTGTCTTTTTTCACTTCAACCTTGCGGATTTCCTTTGACTCAATCTCAGCCTTTATGGAAGTGATAAATTCCTCAAGAGGCTTTTGTCCCTCATCCCCAAGGAAACGGCTCCGGACTGCCACAACCCCGTCCTCTGCCTCCTTTTGTCCTACCACCAGCATATAGGGAACCTTCTGCATCTGCGCTTCACGGATCTTGTATCCGATCTTCTCTGAACGCACATCCAGCTCCACCCGGATTCCTTCCTGGTCTAACTGCTCTGTCACCTGACGGGCATAATCCATAAATTTATCGGAGATAGGCAGCACCTTTACCTGCACCGGAGCCAGCCAGGTGGGGAAAGCCCCTGCAAAATGCTCGATCAGGATTCCGATAAACCGCTCAATGGAGCCGAAAGCTACCCGGTGAATCATAATAGGACGATGCTTTTCTCCGTCTGCCCCGATATATTCCAGCTCAAACCGCTGAGGCATCTGGAAATCCAACTGGATAGTTCCGCACTGCCAGGTTCTTCCGATAGCATCCACCAGGTGGAAATCAATCTTCGGCCCATAGAATGCGCCGTCCCCTTCATTCACCACATAATCCAGCCCCAGCTCCCCAAGAGCCGAGCGCAGCCCTTCTGTAGCCATCTCCCAGTCCTCGTCGCTTCCCATACTGTCCTCGGGACGGGTGGACAGCTCCACATGATATTGGAATCCAAACAGTGTATACACAGAGTCAATCAGCTTTGCCACGCCCATAATCTCATCCTTGATCTGCTCCGGAGTCATAAAAATGTGAGCGTCATCCTGGGTAAAACAGCGCACCCGCATCAGGCCGTGAAGCTGACCGGATTTCTCATGGCGGTGAACCAGTCCCAGCTCTCCCATTCTCAGAGGCAGATCCCGATAAGAACGAGGCTCAGAAGCATAGGTCAGCATCCCGCCCGGACAGTTCATAGGCTTCACTGCATAATCCTGTTCATCAATCACCGTGGTATACATATTGTTCTTGTAATGATCCCAGTGCCCGGAAGTCTCCCACAGGCTTCTGTTCAAAATAATCGGCGTAGCCACCTCCACATAGCCGGCCTTTTTATGGATTTCCCGCCAATATTCCAGAAGCGTATTCTTTAACACCATGCCCTTTGGCAGAAAGAACGGAAAGCCTGGCCCCGCCTCATGCATCATAAACAGCCCCAGCTCCCGGCCCAGCTTTCTGTGATCCCGCTTCTTTGCCTCCTCTATCATAGTGAGATAGGCTTCCAGCTCCTCCTTTTTGGAAAATGCCGTGGCATACAGACGGGTCAGCATCTTATTATGCTCATCTCCCCGCCAGTATGCGCCTGCAATACTGGTCAGCTTATATGCCTTTCCCACATCTTTTGTACTCATCAGGTGAGGCCCTGCACACAGATCCGTAAATTCTCCCTGCTTATAAAAGCTGATCTCCTCCCCTTCCGGCAGATCTTCAATCAGCTCCACCTTATAAGGCTCCTCCTTCTCCTTCATCAAGGCAATGGCTTCCTCCCGAGGCAGGCTGAACCGCTCTATAGGCAAAGCTTCCTTGACGATCTTCTTCATCTCTGCCTCAATCTTTTCCAGATCCTCTGCTGCAACCGGCTCTGCAAAATCAATATCATAATAAAAACCGTCTGCAATCGAAGGACCAATGGCCAGCTTTGCCTCCGGATACAGCCTCTTTACAGCCTGAGCCATCACATGGCTTGCCGAGTGGCGCAGCGCTGCCAGCCCCTTCTCATCCCTGGCCGTCAGAATATTCAAGGTACAATCCTCCTTAAGAATTGTCCTTAAATCCGCCGTCTCCCCGTTAACCTCGCCTACACAGGCCATTCTTCCAAGTCCCTCGCTTAAATCTTTTGCCACATCCAAAATCGACATTGGCTGTGCGTACTCTTTTACGCTTCCGTCCTTTAAGGTAATCTTCATTGCCGTCTTCCCTTCTTTTCAAAATTTCATAAATCATCCGAAAAATATGCTGCCATTTAGAGCGTGTCTGAAATACTCCGAAGACAAGTCACCACGATCATGAAAACGCGGGCCTGCCTGGGCGTACTTTCTATAATACAAAAAACGTCCCCTGTCCGGCACATTCTGTACCTGACAGGGGACGATCACGTTTCTGATCGCGGTTCCACCCCGCTTGCCGCCTCATAATCTGCCTGTTCTCTGCGCAGACAATGTGACAACCACTTCATTCTGACGATAACGGCGTCCGCCGGATCCGATTAAGGACCACTCCGAGCTGGTCTTCTCCTGTGGCTCTGCGCAGGACGCTTCCACCATACACATCCCTCTCTGGCCGCTTTTCACAGGTTACTTGTCTCATCTACACGATACCCTGTTCAATTTTTATTCTATATCTGAAACGATTATAACACGCGGCCTCAATTTGTCAAGACCAATTTCGTGTTACCGTTCAGTTTTCCACATACCCTTAATGGCTTGAAAACATAAAATTACCAGTTGACATTTCAAACCGGAACGTTTAAAATAACTCTAAACCAATGAAGAGGAAGTTGCGCTTTTATACGATCTCCAGAGAGTCCGGGATGGTGTGATCCGGATGATGCCAGTGAAAGCGAGTGGGCCTCTGAGGGCAAGATGAACGGGTTTTCCCAGTAGTTGAGACGCAGGGCCAGCGTTATCGGGCCAGGGATGTGATGGCATCCTGTCAGAGCGGGCATACAATAGGTATGTCAATTAAGGTGGCACCGCAGGTCTATTACCTGTCCTTGAAGATATTTTCAAGGGCAGTTTTTTTATTTGGGTAAACAAAGAGCGGCGGCGCATTGCAATAACGGCTAAAATCAAGTAGGAGGAAATCAATGGATGATCATTTTACACTATACGACTTAAAGGTAGAGGTCATTGCCTCAGACCGTCCGATGGTCTGCAGCCATAAAGAAGGCGATTACTTTCTGGTAGAAGGAGAAAATCTGGTATTCCCTCAGACCCACTCCTTTTCCATGTATGCATTAAGCGCACTGCTGCCTCTCCTTCCGGCCAAACAGCGCCCGCTGGATGAAAATGACTGGATGCTCTCAGACAGCCTGATTGCGTGCCCTGATCCCAACTGCGGAGCCCGCTTTCAAATCACCAGAATCAGGAAGCGTACCTTAAAACACGGGGATTGTACCGTTGTTCCTGTGGGCCGTCATGAATTAAAAACATTTGTACAAGGAGAAAATATATCATGATCAATCAAATCAATTCGCCGACCATCACATTAGATAATGGATACACCTTCAGCCGGGTGATCAATGGCTGCTGGCAGCTTTCCGCAGAGCATTGCCTGAAGGGAAGCTTAGATATTGACGATGCAGTGAAAGCCTTCCATATGTTGAAGGAAAGGGGCCTGACCACCTTTGACTGTGCGGATATCTATACCGGAGTGGAAGATATTCTGGGCCGTTTTGTCCTGGAGCTAAAAGAAATGGGCGGCTATTCTCATGACGATATCCAGATCCACACCAAATACGTGCCGGATTTAAACCTTTTAGACCAGGTAAACTTTGCCTATACGGAAAAAGTCATTGACCGCAGCCTTCTGCGCCTTCACAGGGACTGTCTGGATCTGGTTCAGTTCCACTGGTGGGATTACAATGTTCCCGGAATGCTGGAAACAGCTTTTGATCTGGTAAAGCTTCAGGAAAAAGGGAAAATCCGCAACATTGCCATGTGTAATTTTGATACGGAGCATTTAAAAATCATGACAGACGCAGGAATTTCGGCAGTATCCAACCAGACCCAATATTCCTTATTTGACAGACGGCCGGAAAAAGCCCTTCTCCCATACTCCCGGGAGCATAATATTTACTGCTTTTGCTACGGTTCTCTCGGGGGAGGATTTTTGTCAGACCGCTGGATCGGAGTAAAGAGGGAGGATTTTGAACCGGAAACCAGGTCCCATGTCAAATACCTTCAGATTATTGAAGATTCTCTTGGATGGGACGGTTTCCAAAGCCTTCTCCTTCTGCTGAAAGAGATCGCCGACGCACATCAGGCCAGTATTTCCGATGTGGCTGTCAAATACATTTTAGACCAGCCGGGGGTTGGCGCTGTGATGGTAGGCTGCAGAAACAGCAGACATGTGGAGGATAATGTAAGAATCAGCGCCTTAAACCTGACCCGGGAAGAAACCAGGCGCCTTTGCTCCTTTATAGACCAGTACCCTACGCCGGAAGGCGAACCCTTTGGCTTAGAGAGAACGCCTGGCTCCCGGTACCGCAATATTATGAAAATGAACCTGAACAAAGCATAGAAAGAGAGGACCTATGATGGAATCAAGACAAAACCTGCTGACCTTTCGCGGAGGCATCCTTTTCTCCCTGGTACCCTTATTGATTTATGTATTCTTCTGCGTCGTATTATTTATCTGCTTTAAGGCATTTAATATGGAAGCTCTGGCGGTAGGAGGATTCTTAGCTCTGCTGGCAGGAGGCTTATTCTGCACCAGCTACAAAGCCTTTTGGGACAGCGTGATCAAAGGGATCTCCTCCATCACCTCTGTTTCCGTGGTCATTATCCTGCTTCTGGTGGGAATGTTCAGCCAGCTCATCAAGACCTGCGGCCTGTCAGGCGGTTTTGTCTGGATCGCCAACACCATAGGCATCCATGGAGGATTTTTCACAGCCTTTACTTTTCTTGCCACCTGTATCGTGTCCACTGCCACAGGTTCTTCTATCGGAACCATGTTTATTGCATTTCCCATTTTTTATCCCGCAGGCATGATCCTTGGGGCCAATGAAATGTTTATGGCAGGCAGCATTGTATCTGGTGCAATCTTCGGAGACAACCTGGCTCCGATTTCCGATACCACCATTGCCTCTGCATCCACCCAGCAGTTTGCAGACGGACATCCGGCGGACATTGGAGGCGTTGTGTCCAGCCGCCTTCCCTATTCTGCTGTTGCCGGGCTGATTACCATTGTCATGTTTGCCGTGTTGGGCGGGATGGGAGGAACCTTTCAGGGTGGAGAGATTGACGCCGCTGCCAATCCTATGTCTCTCATCATGCTTATACCGGTTGTGGTCATGCTGGCAGCGTCCACCAAAACCAGAAATATTTATGCAGGAATCTTAGCAGGTCTGAGCCTGGGCACAGCAGTGGGCCTGATTGCCGGGCTGTTTCCCTTCAGCGCTGTTTTTGCCAATGATGCGGCCAACAACGCAGCCACCGGGTTTTTGATCGATGGAGTCAACAGCATCCTTCCCACCTGTGCCCTGGTTCTTTCCGTATTTGGAATCATGGGTGTTTTAAATGATTCCGGAATGCTTGCCCGGATTGCAGATAAAATATTAGACAGCAGGTTGGGACAGACTCCCCAGGGAGCAGAGCTGATCTGCATGGCTGGCATTTCACTGACCACAATCCTTTTAGGCGGCGTCACCAGCGCTTCCATCCTGACCTTTGGACCGATTCTCAACAAAATCGGCACTGCCAGAAATATCCACCCATACAGAAGATCCAACTTATTAGACGGAACTGCCAACAGCCTGCCTGCCATCATACCGTTTATGAGCGTGTTTGTCTTTATCGGCTCTGCACTGACCGGGTTATCCCCGGTTGTGGTGGCATTTGGCTCCCTGTACGGGTTTGTCCTGTTTGCGGTGTTTTTGTTCTCTGTCCTTACCGGATGGGGCCGCAGGCCAGAAAACTGACTGTCCAAAAAGCCGGCAAAATCTACAGCACAAAGGACAAAATCAGGTTAAACACCACGGACGACAACACGCTGACCGGCACTGCAACAAACAATAATTTGGGAAACATTTCATTTCTCTCCTCCTCCGTGCTGCAGGAACCAAGCACCAGGCTTCCGCCGGAAGAAAACGGTGATATGGCAGAACTCTGCGCCCCGATAACAATACAGGCAAACAGGATTAACGGGTTGATTCCCGTAGTCCCGGCCAATGTCGGCACCAGTGGGAACAAAGCCGGACACACTACCCCCAATGTGCTGGAGAAAAAGCTCATGATGGCTCCGATAATGCTGAAGGCAATGGGCACAATCCATGTAGGCAGGCTGCTTCCGGCCCAGGCCGCCAAAAGGTCAATGGTTCCTGCCTCAATAGCCACATTGATCAGCATTCCCACGCCGCAGATCATGATAATGGTGTTCCATGGAACCTTGGCAATCACATCCTTCTGAGGCGCCAGCCCAAAGAACATAGCAATGACAGAGAACAGCACTGCCACCAGACCCACATCCATCTTGCTGTTAATAAACGTAATCACCTCTGCATTCGGCATCACAATGTGCAGAATCGGGAAAATCAAAACCACAATAATCATGGCAATCATCAGATACAGATTGATTCTCTGTTTGTCTGTAAATGCCTCCGGCTTTTCAAAGGTTACCCCTTTTCCGATTGTGCGATTGCTCTTGGGTATATACCGAAACGCCGCAATCAGCAAAAGAGAAAACAGCACACTTCCTGCAAAGATTACCGCTGTATAGGAAAATGCCGTGTCACCTAAGCCGTTTTCCTCCATCAAGCCTCGAAAAATGATCCCGCTTCCGCTGGTCATAAAATTGGCTCCTGACAGTGCGCCGCAGTTAATGGCCACAGCGCCTGTAAGCTGATCCATCTTTGCCTCTTTACAGATCAGGATGGTAATAGGAGCCATAAATGCCATTACCGTGAAAAATCCTGCTCCCAAGGCAGCGATTCCCGCGCTGGCTAAATACAAGGCAAAAGGCAGAAGTCCCGGAAATCTTCGGCATGCATACAAAAGATACCGTGCTGTTTTCTCCAAGGTGCCGTTTACCAGAGCAAAATTGTAAAACAATGAAACAGAAAAAATCACAAACATTGTACTGACCGGCCATCCGGCAATAACCGCCTTGGTTTTCATTCCCATGGCAAAACAGCCAATCAGATAAGCAAAAACAATAGCAAAAAATCCTGTATTGAATTTTGTCTTATATCCTATGGCAACCGACAGGGCGATTGCCCCGATTATCAATGCACTCAGCATAATTCCCTCCTGGTTTTTCTCATTTCCACAGCAGCCTTATTGTTTCCTTTATTTCCTTGTTTCCTTAATTCTCCTGCTGCCATGTTTTTGTTTATGTAATTTCCCGTAACGATTCTGTCAGTTTTTAATCAATCCCTAAAAGCCCTGCCTGGATATCATGGGTCATATACCGAAGCTCATCTTCCCCTACTCCATGGTCAGAGAGATACTGCATATACTGCTCTAAGGCGATCTCCCAGTCAGGGTTCTCCACCTGTCCGCCGTCTGTGGACACCATAACATTTTTGTATCCGCAAGCTTTTACTGCCTCCAGATTCATGGGAAGGTTGCTCTTATATTTGCCGCCCCCCATAGGCTGGGCAAAGCAGTGCTCTAAAATTACATCATAGTCTTTCACAATCCGCACCTGATCCTCCAGGCTCATACCCACCATCCACCATTCCGGGTGAGTCACCACCAGCTTTTTCACACCGGCATCCCTGGCTGCTTCCACGACCCGGAAGCATTCCTCCGGAGACACATGCCCGGTTCCTAGCACAACGTCATAATCCTTTACCAGCCGGAATATGGTAAGCAATTCCGGCACCACTTTGCCGCCTTGAACCACCTCCACACAGTCCGACGGATCCTGATTCTGCTTCAGCATATTGTTCCGCGCCGACTGAGTTGGCAGCCAGATCACCTTTGCCCCAAGTTTCAGCCCGCTCTCCACAGCCCAGGGATTAATGCCGCCCATCTGACGGTTCATGGTAACACTGCCGAACATAGTAAAATCATTATCCCCCTGATGAATGATCTCGTTATGCCGGTTGCATAAAAACGCCCGGTCAACCGTAGTCCCCTGATGAGTTTTGATCACAATAGCCCTTGCCCCTACCCGGATTCCTGCCTCCATCAATTCAAAATCATCATATGCCCGATGCCGAATATCCGGATTAGAGTGCACATGCATGTCAATGACTCCCTGTAAAGATACTTTTCCCATTTTTCCTTCCTCCTTGTAATAATTAATGTTTACAGTTCACGGCTTTTTGTCTTGTAATTCCTGTATTTGTATCATATAATGGATTGGAAATTGGTGAAACTGAAAATACTTTATATACTCTATAGGAAAAACCGATAGTAAAAGAGAAGGGGATTACCAGACATGCATCTGAAAGAACTAACCTATATTGTTACCCTGGCAGACGAAGGCAGCATTACCCGGGCTGCAGATAAGCTTTACATGGCCCAGTCCAGCCTCAGTCAATTTCTCCAGCAGTATGAAGCTGAGCTGGGCCTGCCGCTGTTTATACGTACATCCAAAGGAATCCGCCCCACAGCCGCCGGAACCTTATTTATAGACAATGCCCGTACTATCCTGACCCATTATCGTCTGGTACAGAATGAGCTGTGGGATATGGCTGAACTAAACGGCGGAAGTGTGATCCTGGGTATCAGCTCCTTCCGGGGCAGATATATGCTGCCCAAAATTCTGACACACTTTTATGAAAAATATCCCGGAATCCGGGTTGATATTGTAGAACAGAACAGTATGGCCTTAGAAGACCGTTTGATCGAAGGCTCTATTGACCTTGCCATTGTGGCGCTTCCCCTTACCCGTCTGACCCACGAAGTAGAATTTATTAAAGAAGACGAAATATTTATTGTTGCCAACCGAAATCATCCTGTTATGAAATTTGCCCACAAAAGGAAAAATTCTCCCTATTACTGGGTTGATCTGAAGGACACGGCTCCCTTTGAGTACATTTTAAGTGATTATGACACGATTTTAGGCAGCACCAGCCGCCGCCAGTTCCAAAAAGCAGGCATTAAGCCCATTGCCTACAATACCAATATTACTGCCGACTTGGGAGTAGCCATGGCCCAGGCCGGGCTGGGGCTGGCCTTTACCTACCACTCCTGCGCCCAAAATGATCCCGGCACAGAATACCTTTCTATCGGAGAAAAAGGCGTATTTCTGGAACTGGCTATTGCTCATCCCTATTCCACCTACCAGTCCAAAGCCGCGCTGGCTCTGGGAAAAGTTATCAAACAGACCTTTTCCCCTCAGGTTCCTGTTCACAGTCACCCTGTGAACGCCCCCTCATCCCAGGTTCCGGTTGAACAATAAAAAAGACTATGTTAATATAATGATGTTAAAAACATTGAAAAATCGGCGTGAAAGGCGGCGATCACCTATGGCTTCCAATAGAAAAAAGAACTCTGATGAAAAAAAGAGAGCCAATGATAAGAGGATCATAAATGATTTCTCTAAGGGCAGCATCATCAAAAACATCCTAAGCCTGGCTCTGCCCATGACTCTTGCCCAGCTTATTAATGTACTCTATAATATCGTGGATCGGATCTACATCGGCCGGATCCCAAAGGACGCCACCATGGCCCTGACCGGGCTGGGCCTATGCCTGCCGATTATATCCATGGTCATTGCCTTTGCCAACTTATTCGGTATGGGCGGCGCTCCCCTATGCTCCATTGAACGGGGAAGGGGCAACGACCAGGAAGCAGAAGCCATTATGGGCAATTCCTTTGTGATGATGGTACTGTGCGGCCTGACACTGACCCTGTTAGGGCTTTTGCTGAAACGTCCCATGCTCTATTTGTTCGGAGCTTCAGATGCCACCATCTCTTATGCTGACTCCTATATTACCATCTACCTTTTGGGCAGCGTCTTTGTTATGATCGGCCTGGGCATGAACAGCTTTATCAATTCCCAGGGCTTTGGAAAAATCGGAATGCTGACCGTGCTTTTAGGCGCTGTGTCCAACATTATCCTGGATCCCGTTTTCATCTTTGTCCTGGATCTGGGTGTCCAGGGAGCCGCCTGGGCCACTATTCTGTCCCAGGGACTTTCCGCCCTGTGGATCCTGCGCTTTTTGACCGGAGACAAAGCGATCTTAAGACTGCAGAAAAAAGCCTTCCGTCTAAAACGTCAGCGTGTTTTGAGTATTATCGGACTGGGGCTTTCCGGATTTACCATGTCTATCACCAACAGCCTGGTCCAGATCATGTACAATGCCAGTCTGGCCCGTTACGGCGGAGACATCTATGTAGGCATTATGACCGTAATCAACTCGGTGCGGGAAGTAGTCTCCCTTCCCATCAGCGGCCTTACCAACAGCGCCCAGCCGGTTATGGGATACAACTATGGAGCCGGACAATATAAACGGGTTAAAAAAGCCATTCTTTTCATGTCCATTGTATCGGTCTGCTACACCACCGTCATGTGGAGCTTCGTCCATGGCTTCCCTGAATTTTTTATCCAGATTTTCAACCATGAGGGCGATCTTGTTTCCTCCGGGATTCCTGCCATGCAGATCTATTATTTTGGCTTTTTTATGATGTCTCTGCAGTTTGCCGGACAGTCTGTGTTCGTAGCTTTGGGAAAATCGAAAAATGCCGTGTTTTTCTCCATTTTCCGGAAGGTTATTATCGTAGTCCCCCTGATTCTGATCCTGCCCGGCTTCTTTCACCTGGGCGTCAACGGAATCTTTATGGCAGAACCTATCTCCAACTTTGTGGGAGGATTGGCCTGCTTTGGCACCATGCTGGCAAAGGTCTGGCCAGAGCTTCAAAATAGCCCCCAGACCAAAGCCCCCACATCAAACTGACGGAAATGATTTTTCAAACACACGGCAGCGCCGGACTGAGGGGTATGCAGAAGGCAGCGTCTCACGAAAGCCCTGCCTCTGTGCCAAACCATCTTCCGATCCTGCTGATAAACATCAGCACATCCTCCTTCATATCATCCGGAAAAGAGCTTAAGACCGGCGCTGTCTCAAAGCTCAGCGTCCCGTCAAACCGGATTGCCCGAAGCCCCCGGATAAATCCCTCCCAATCTGTAGAGGTTCTGTTCTCCCTGGTTTTGGTAAAGGTAAAAGGTATTTGATGCAGATCCCTCATCCCGTCATTGTCATGAATGTGAAACACCTTCAGCCTGTGTCCCAAAGCCGTGAGAAAGCCTTCAAAATCAATGCCCACCAGATTGGCATGGCCTGTGTCAAAACAGAATCCCAGCACCTGGTCTTTATATTGTTCATTCATCCGGTCAATGCGCTCCACGGCCTTTTTCACATTACAGCAGGGTCCTTCCACAAGATGCCCGCCAACATTCTGATAAAGATTTTCAATGCAGATGGTAATTCCAAGTTCCTTTGCCATAGGCGCAAGAAAATGGAGGAACTGTTCTGTCCTCTCCCACTCCGCCTCCTCTGACCCAAGCTGCTTTGCCAGCTTAAATCCATGAACCACAATGTATCTGCACCCCAAAAACCGGCAGATTCTCATACTTTTCGGCGCAACCACATTCCAAAGATAATCATTTATTTCCCTGCTGCCATTGGGCACATAATTGGGGTAAGGCATGTGAAGCTGATGAATCCGTATTCCTGTCTCCTCAGCGGCCTTTTTATGAGGAGTAAAAAAAGCTTCCAGCCTGCTGTCCGGCTGGTCAAAAAAGTCATTCTTCTCCTCCCGATACAATGCGGTATTCTCCAGATATGAATTTAAGCTGAAATCCACACAGGAAAAGCCTGCCCGCTTCAGCTTCTGAAATCCAACCAAAGGTTCCTCATCCGTTACCACATTCTTTGACTGCACTCCGATCTCCATGATACCTACACCTCCCTCAGCCGGTCAAAATGAAATGACGGCATGTATTCATCATTAAAAAACCCGATGTTTTTTACCCCCATATCCCGAAGCTGCTTTTCGATCTCCCTGTAATAGATGTTGCAGATCAACACCATACAGTCTTCAGAAAGCTCTTTCAGCGCCTTGGGAGGCTTCACCTCTAAGCCGCAGAAGTTGGTTCCCCACAGCCTTTCATTGTTATCACAGGTAAACAAGGGCGGATACGTCTCTCCATAGCATTTCATATAATTCCGGCACATATTTCCCGCGCCAAACAAAACAATGGACCGGTATCTTTTAAGCAGTCCTTCAATCTCAATCTGCCATTGGAAATACTCTGCCACAGCTTTGGCCAATGTCATGAGCTGAGGCCGCAGCAAGGGAGAGAAAGCCCCTGCCGTTCCGGCAAAATCCATCACAAGCTGTCCGTCAAACCCCACCTTCCTTAATCCCCGGATCAGGCCCAGCCAGTCTGTCTGAGGCTGCCCGTTTCCCACACTGGTAAAGGGAAGCATGGAAGTCTCGTGATACCCGTCACAGTCACGGACAATCACCATCTTTATGCGGTCTTTCAAGGCTTGTGCAAACTCATACATATCCTGTCCGCAGAGGCTGCATACCCCCACATCCATACAAAATCCAAAGCATTCCCATCCAAGCTCCTCATTCAGCCGATCCACCCACTCTGCCGCTTCACTTCCGTCCGAACAGATCCCTCTTATCAGATGGCCGTTCATATCCCGGCATTGATTTTCCAGCAAAATCATGACTTGATTTTCCTTGGCCAAAGCCCCAAGCTGTAAGTAGTAATCCCGGTTCACACTCCACTCATCCTGACGGCTGACTCCTGCAAACAAAGGGCGGATCACCAAATACTTACAGCCAATCCGGCCGCAGTACCAGATACTCTCTTTTTGTATCCTGATCAGCAGATCCGTCAAATCCATGCGCTTTGTGTCCCGGTACAGATAAGGACTTCTGGCAGACAGAATCCGAATCCCCTTCTCCCCGCACAGAGAAACCATCCGCTCAAAACGTCCGCCCAGTTCTGCCGGATCTTCTGTTACCAGCTTTATGTCAGGAGCCGGATCCCCCTTTTTCAAAGGCTTTCCCACACCTTCCAGTTCCCAGGCCCCGCAGCACATCCCCAATTCCAAAAACACATTCTCAAAACCAGCATTTGCCAGATCCATAATCCCCTGTCCGGGCATATTCGGGTTCACAAAGCCTGCCGGAGAACAAACGATATCCATAAAAACCCCTTTCCTTTCAAAGCCTTAAAGCAGCTTCCCCATGGGAAGCGTTTACCCTTACTTTACCTTTACAAAAGCTTTTTCTCAATCAGTCCTTTAATCTTTGTAGAGCTTGTACTCTGGGTATAAGGAAAGAATACCAAATCCGCTCCTCGCTTTTTTAAATACTCTTTCTTTGCCAGCCAGACCGGATCCTGCTCATAATCGCTTCCGGAAAACTGCACGTCAAAATGATATCTGCGGTAAGCCTCATCCGTATCCCCCTTGTCTGTGGGAAGGGCCACCGCCTCATCCACGTACCTGCAGGAAGCCACCAAATCCATACGCTCCTCAAAGGAAATACAGGGCATGGTCTTCTTGTTCTTCATCACACTCTCATCACTTACCACCCCTACAATCAGATAATCACACTGCTCCTTTGCTCTCCTGAACATGTTCAAATGGCCCACATGGAACAGATCAAAAACCCCTGCAATATAGCCGATATGATATTTCTTAGGCTCCTTCTTCTCGTCCTGCACTGCCAGGGCCCTCTCAGGCAGCTTTCTGGGATATTCCTGATGCCAGTCATAAACACTGTAGTGCAGGATTCCCATTTCCTTTAACTGATTCATAATGGGCACACAGTTCTTAATGCAGATCATAACCTTAAAGGAATCCTCCGGCAAAGACCGCAGATGCTCCGGCGAAACAATCTCAACCCCTGCCATAAAGGTTCCCCATTTATCCGGATTATTGTCCAAAATCCCTGCAATCTCATAATCTTTTCCAAACTGCTCCATAAACTTAGACGCATAAATCCCTGATCCGAACAGATAGATCTGCCGTCCGTTTGTTCCCCTGAAGATATCCTTAAACACCCTGTCGTATTCATTCTCCGAATAATTCATCCGGCTGCGGTTGGCGCTGACAATCCCTATGTCCCGGCGGCAGAGCTGATGATACTTAGAGAGTTCTTTCTCATTGCGCAGCTTATCAATAAAGCAAAAAGAAAACCGATGCCACAGATCCTCAAACTCATTTAAATGATACCGCTCCTGCAGCTCCTTTCTGGGAAGACGCAGCTCCATCTGAGCATTTCCCCAATAAATAAAATCAATGGTCCGCATCAAAATCACATTGGCCGGAAGCTGCTCCTGATAGAACTCCTGATCATAAAACATAAAATCCCCGTCCACATAAAAACAATTCAGGGAAACCAGATCAATATACCCTTTTTTTAAAATAATCCCCAGCCTTCCCGGCTCCTCCTTACTGCCAAGAGCAATCTCCTTCCATTTATTCCGTCCTGGATCATCTGCCCTGCCCTTCTCCCAATCCGGGGCAAAATGCTCCCAGTCCACCTGATCATAGGGCACATGTTCTGAAGAATGGCAGATCTTGTCCCAAAACCGATCCAGCTCCGCAAAAAACCGCTCCTGATCCTCACAGAGAATCCGTCTCAGATAATCCGTGGCCGCCTCCCCCTTCACATAAGGCATGACAAAAGCCCCATTCTCCAGCCTTGCCTTTACCATCCTGACCCCGTGCTCCTCCAGATCCAGGGTATTGGCCAGAAGCTTTTTTAACTTTCCCCGGCCTTTCTCATAAAGCGCCCTTTTCTCTACCTTTCTGTCCCTGCGGATAATGGTGGCCAGGGCGTCCTCATCCCCCCGGTCCATGGAAATTGTCACCTGCTTTGCATTGGCAAAATGACCGTCTAAAGGACACTCAATCAGATATCCATTGGCCATAGCATGAAACATTCCGTTCTCAATCAATGTGGTATACAGCCTCTCCTCCTCCAGAAAAACTGTCTCCGGGCTGTGATACTGAGGAATAATCCTTACATCCAGCTCCTCCTCCGGAATGTAATCCTCTGCATACAAAGCCTGGGGCCGCAGCAGATCCGGAAACACGGAATAAAACCTGTGATAAAAGAACCCCGCTCCCTCCAGCATCCTAATCAGCTCTGCCTTTGCATAGGCCCGTCCGTCCATCCGCGCCCATTCTGTCTGGCCTATCTTCACATAATTCTCAATCCCGTCAAAATTGCGCTCCGTAAACACATCCCTGTCTCCGCAGAAGTACCGAATGCCCAGCCGGTTGTCCGTGCCCAGAAGCAGCCTGCCTTTTGGATTTAAAAGCCCGCACAGGGAACGCAGAACCTTCACCGGATTCCTGCTTCTCTCCAGTCCTCCGATCCAAATGATTGTATCATAATCTCCCAAATGACTGCTTGCCTCTCCTGTCTCCAGATCCAAAAAGGCCGCCATATCCACTATGAGTCCACACTCTAAAAGAGCCTCCTTTAATATCTCACAGGGATCGCTCTTTCCTGTGAGAAGCAAAACCCTGCTTCCTTTTTGAAATTCATACCATCGGATCAGTCCCTTTGGCAGCTCCCTGACCAACTTTTCCGCCTCCATATTTTTGTCCGCTCCTTTTCCAGTTCTGTCTGTAAATCGTCTGAGTAAAAAACTCCTGACGTTATTGTCTTTTGTTCTTATTATATAACAAAAAGGGACAAAAGAAAAGGGCGGTTATGTTCACAGGGTTTATCGTGAACACTTTTTCTAAAATTGACAACCAAATAAATAACATCTATAATACATTTATTACATTCGTAAGATTTAAGGAAAAATTTGAAATAAGAAAACAATTCTTTTTCTTTGCAGAGGTCCAAAAAGTACCAATTCATCTGATCTCGGATTATACCTTATCACGCAGTGCCCCATCCGAAGAAGCCTGTATTACGGGATACCTGAATAGATGTAATGAATCCGATATGCGGTATATGCTGTTGCACGAACTACAACATTACAAGCACCACGATGCCATCGGAAGTTTCTTGATGAACCTCGCCGGAGTGGTATATTGGTTCAATCCTTTCGTATGGTATGCCCTAAAGAAAATGTGTAATGACCGAGAGGTTGCCTGCGACACTTCTGTTTTGGAAATGCTTGCAGATGATGCTTACGAAGATTATGGCACTGCACTGATTAACTTTACAGAGAAGGTTTCACTTACTCCTTTTCCTTTTGCCGCCGGACTTAGCGGAAACAGGAAGCAGATAAAGCAAAGAATCAGCAATATCGCATCTTATGAGAAGCCAACATTTATAAAAAAGCTAAAATCACTATCAATGGAACGCCTCCTCAGAAAATATTTCCTGCATAGACCTATCTGTATACTTTGGAGAATATGAAGATAATACTTACTTTTTTACTGCCAACATTGGTCCTGAAAGCGATGCTGCCGGAGGAAATGCAGCTGAAATAACCATGTCTGTCTTGTCTGACATGAATATCTGGAAGAATAAAAAATCGGGTAAAAGTCAAATCGTACAATCCTTTACCCGATTTCTTTTTATTATCCGCCTGTTGCTTCATAATACTTTTCCCATTCTTCCAACATCAACCGTGGTGTATGCCATGTTTCTCTGTAATTATCTTCGGACGGTATCACTCGATTAGATACATATTGTACCCCTCCGTCCTCTAATGGGCGGACCACAACCTCATGAGCATATACCTTGGAATCATCTGCGTAAGGAAATACCACATTGGCTGTAAGTGTAATTGTTCCGTCTCTGTTTTCTGTAAAACCAACTACCTCTGAATATGGATATTCTGGGTACTCTACTTCTTCAAAGCCTCTCGGCTTATATTCATAAGCTGAATCCTCCGAACAATAGACGGTTTTGGATTGCAGCGTTTCACTATCAATATTGAAATATTTCATAATAACATTTTCAAATTCCTCTTTTGGAATCCTATAAGCTCCATTGACTGTCAGGATATCATCTGCAGCATAAGGAACATGCTGATCAGTTACCTTTGAATAGAGAATATCATACATATCATAGAAATTTAAATCTCCGAAATCCTCCTCACACCAATCTACAATGAACATATTATTCTGTTCAAAGCCGATTGGATGGAGATATTTCCGACTCAACTCCCTATATGTTTCATCCAATGGCTGTACTCGTAATGCGGTATGCTCCTCTGCCCCACTCAATGTAAGAACATACAATTCTTCAGAAAACCAGACACCGGAAAACATCAGATAACCTTCTTCTGTATAATTCCAATACTCCGCCTGATAGCTTCCGGCAACCTCTCTCTGCATATCTCCATTTTCGTACTTATAATAGCTTCTGACTACATCTACATTTCCATCTTTTGTGTGTAAATCGTATTTCACAAATCCACCTAAATAACTAACTTCAAGAATTGTTATTTCTGCTTCTTCTTGTGCATCTACCTTATCACAAAATTCCAGTACCTGCTCTGCCTCAGTCATATTCACTTGATTTCTGCTGTCAACAGCCGGATATCCATTTTCTCCGAGACAAGTTACAATACCTCGAATCGTTTCCAAATCATCTGACTTATTTTCCTCCGCAGCCATTTCATAAAGCTCTATACAGATGTTTATAATTTCTTCTGCGTCCTCCTGCGATGCTTCTGGAATATCCTGAATATTAGTTGCTGTTTCCGAAACTATATCTTCTTTCAGAAGTGCATCACTGCACCCTGAAATGCTGAGTATTAGTACAAAACTAATTGCTGCTAAACCATTCTTCCAGAAACAGATTGTCTTTCTTAACAACATATCCGCTTCCTTCTCCTTTCACATCTTCTGCCTTGCTGATAATCAATATAGGACATTCTGCCGTATCTTTTGCTGTAAAGATTGACCTTCCTTCATTTTGTTTTTTCTGATATGGAAAATAATGAAATTTGACAAATATCTCCATTGAAACGATAGGCGAAATGGTCCTATTCCATTTTCACGGTACACCATAGCTTCAAAATATTATATCTGTAAGATTTTGAAACGAAAATTTCGTTCCTCATCCTGCTGCACTTGTGTAAATATTACACTAGTAAGATTTAAAAGTCAAGCTTCTCAAAAAATCTCCGCTGATTTCAACTGCAACACCCTGCAAAGTAATCCTATCATTCAGCTCGACAACTTGAAGTTACCGCACTCCTGTCAAGATAAAATTCATCAACTGATCTACATCCTCAAAATCATCATAATCTCCGTTTATACCATCTCGATGATATACGATTCCCTTTTTTTCGTTTTCTTCCAAACAATCTAACAATTTATCTTCTCCATATTTTTTAATAAACATCGTGAATGTATATGGTTTGATTTTGCTTAACAATCCCTTTTTACAATCTTCATGACACATATAGCAATGAGAAATGTCCTTTTCAATAGAGCATCTTTTATTCTCACATCTGTCATTGTCAGGGCATTGATTTGAACCACAGCCATTGCATTTTACATTTTCTGAGCATATACAACAGGCAAGACCGCATCTTGCAATCCCTAATTCTCGTTTCATTCGTACCTCCCATTAATCATGTTTTCATCTATCGATTAGCTTCCCATTGTTCTCTTGTCATATAGTTTGTATGCCCGATTCTTGTCTCCCCCATGAGCGGCACAGTCACATCGTTACATGTATGATGATAAATAAATCCAAGTTTCTCCTGTACTCTTTTTGATTTCGTATTCCCCTCATAATATCCACACCATATGATATTCATGCCAAGATCCTCAAAACCATGCCGCAGCAGCTCACTAGCAGCTTCCGGAATCAGCCCCTGTCCCCAGAACTCCTGACCTATCCAGTAACCAAGTTCACATTCATCCTCTTTATCCGTCATATCCGTATTGCCATTCAGTTTCAGTTCAATAGCGCCAACCGCCCGGTTATCTGACTTCAAACAAACCGCATAACACTCTTTTCCATTTAAAACATTCTGTATAATGTCACGGCTTTCCTCAATATTCTTATGCGGCGGCCACCCTGCAGCCGGTCCAACTTCCGGATTTTTTGCATATTCATATAAACTCCCTGCATCCGTTTCCTTCCACGGACGCAAAAACAGTCGTTCTGTACTTAATACCATATTACAGCTCCTTCGAAATTCAAATATTTCCATAGCATCACTTCTTCCCTCTCCCAAATCTATATATTTTTCTCCAGCCACTTTTCAACAATGTTTCTATCCCTCTCCTGCATAAAGGCGTGTTCACTATCCTGAGAAATCGTTAAATCGCACAGATACTTCCCCACAAATTTCTGAATCACTTCTGCCGACTGCATGTTATCATTCCCTCCATAAAGAATTGCAGTCGGAATCTCCCAATCACAAATGGGATGTTCCTTCACATACTGATAATAATCCCATCTCAATGTATCAACCGGTGTTGGTATTTCTTTTTCAATACACAGTCTTTCTTCCGTAACCTGGAACCATAAAAACATTTGCTGAATCAGATATTCCATATCAACTACCGGTGACTGAAACAGGCATTTTTCTATCTTTCTGTCTGAATAAGTATGCAGGCTAAAATATACTCCCAGACTGCACGCATAGAGAAACACACGATTCCATTTTGAAAATACATAGTCTGCAATCACATTCAAATCATGCATTCCACTCCATATATCACACCGATAAATATCATTTGTTCTTTCTCCATGCTCCGGCAAATCAAAGCTAATTGTCTGATAACCTTTTTTCTCTGCAATTTCCGCAAAAGCCTCGGCATACTCTTTGCGGGACATTTTTCCATGAACATGAATATATACTTTCTCTGATGCTTCACCCCAAATAATAGCAGGAATACCTTCTATCAAAATTTTTAACATTTTCATGTACCACTTATTCCCTCCTGATAAATACCTATTTTCCTATCCAGATTCCGCAGGTATTCTTCCCACTTTCTTTTTTCTTCTACTACAGATTTTCTGTGGTGTATCAGCAGTTCCATCAAGGATAGTATTTGACCTTCATCGCTCTTTGTTACATATCTTACCATGGGTCTGCCTGCCTTCCATATCATGAATAAAAATCGTGACTTCAACCTATAGCTTCTTTACAAAAATAATTTCCAGGGGTTCTTCTGGCAACAGGAGTGCACCAGAATCCACATAGTTCAATTTACGGTAAAAATGCTGTGCCGCTTCATTCGACAGAGAAGATGTCATGACTAAACCATACCCTTTAGTCTTCATTTGTTTTTCCCAAAAAGCAACCATTTTTCTTCCATAGCCACAACTACGATACTGGTCAAGTATAAACAGACTATTCATAAACGGCGTGTTATCCCAGAACAGATTCCATCGCAGCCAGCCTAAAAGTGTTCCGTTATTTTCTGCAGCAATTACCCGGCCAAGAGATACAGAAGATTCTAACTCGGTTATCCTAATGTGTTTATCATATGTAAAAAGAATTTCAATGTCTGATTTTTCCGCAAACCTAATTTTCACATGCTCCCCTCCTCATACTCCAGCCCCTGCTCCCGGCACCAGTCAATCGCCAGTTTCCTGTAATACTCTGCCTGAAAATCATACCACTGCTGTGAAATCCCTATTCTGTTTACCATATCCTTAAATCTCCTAAACGCTCCCCGCCCTCGTATAGCACATTCCAGTTTATCCGCCTTTTCACCTTTTAAAGTCCAGATAAATTCTTCCATGATATGGTATTCGTGAATTTCAAATTTTGTAGGAAGCCTTAAATAGCGTTCCGGGTTTTCTTCAATTTCATCTGCAAGCCCCTCATTGTCCATACCAGTAATCAGTTCATCTGCAAGGAACACTCTTTCTCCTGTTTCTAAATCCAAAAAATATGTATAATTATCATCTGCCATCTCAATCGCATCCAAAATGACACCTAATTTTACTTTCATCCCTAAAGCTCCCTCGTCTTTTGTTAAAAACCCAGCGTTATCCCCGCTCCCCCATATGGGGAAACTTATCCATCTCAACATTCGTAAAAACAGAACTCCATTTCTCCAAATAATCCTGCAAACCTGCCTTTTGTGGCAGTACCGCATTGTCAAGCAATTTTCCTCTTATGCAAAGTGATATTGCTGTTCTTCTTTTTATTCATCTGGTCTGTCTCTGCTCCGGCAAGCTCTCCTGCCTTTCTCTATTTTCATCATACCACAAAAGGTTACGTTCGGGCAAGCTGATGTCAAAATTCATCACGCCAAACACATGAATGGGTCTTTTTACTTGGTTTCGGTCTTTCCCCTTTTTTAAGCGTTTAATACCTCCTCCAGATGTTTTATCGGACGCAGTCCTATTACATACCGTTTCTTTCTCATCGACAGTTTCTTGTGCTTTGATACCTGAGCTGTCTTTAAGATACTCAGGCCCTATTTCCTTATGATGTTCAGATTCTGCGCTGCCATTTTATCTATCGTTCGGTTTGCATCTTCACGGAAAGTAAAAGAACGGCTGGAGGACGAAAGCTGCCTGCCAAAAGGGAAAGCAACCCAGGGCCTGAAGTACAGCGTAAATCAGTAAGCATATCTGAAAGTATTTCTGGAGAACGGAGACGTTCCGATTGATAATTCGGCATCGGAAAGAAGCATTCGGATGTTCTATGTGGGAAAGAAAAACTGGGTACTGATTAACTCCGTAAAGGGTGCGTAGGCAAGCGCGGTGATTTACAGTATTACAGAAACGGCGAAGTTAAATGAGTTGAATCCGTACTATTATTTAAAATATCTATTGGAACGCATCCCGGAGCTGATGAATGCCGAGGGAGCTAGCCGCAAAAGACCTGGAACCACTGCTACCATGGTCAGAGAGCCTTCCGGCCAAATGTCATAAAACACGCCGCTGAGAAGCGGCGCTTTTTATAGTGAGGGCGGATGGTTTTACGTTTACGCTAACTATGCCAAAAAAGTTCGACTTATAAATATTCCCTTTTCTTTCCGTAGAGAGCAATTAAGAATATATTTGCATCTTCCTGCTGCCAGAAATGACGCCTATTCTAACAGTAGGCTGCAAAATTAAACAATCCATTTTTATTTTCTTATTACAATTACACTTTCTCTCAAACCTTCACTAATACCCTTTTGCTGACTACTAGTACAGCATTTTTTTGATGCTCATATACTATCAAGGCTGTTTTTAACCAA
>CAJUGD010000009.1 GCA_910586205.1 uncultured Lachnospiraceae bacterium
TTTAATTTGGAGAAAAACTGAGGATTTTGGTTCAGATAAACTAACGAATAACACTCAAACCATTCATTACATTTTTTTGTAAAATTACCATCTCCACATATTTTATGGCTGTTTATTGCTTCTGTTATATATGTTACTTCGTTCCCCGTAATGGGTGGCACATTAAAATGTATCATGATACTCCTTTATTTTCACGCCCTGTTAACTCCATCGCCAAAATCAAGATAAGAAAAACCATGTCGGTTATATCTCTTATTTTTTGGAGGCAAAGCCATATAATTACCATAGGCTACTGTAAGATATTTGTGGACATTATTCGGTATTGGAAAAAACCTGCCTTCAAATTCCATTTTTTTTAACGGTTGTATCCAGACCTTTTTATATCTGTGAATAGCATTATGCCCCTCTTGCTCATACACCCAATCACTTGGTTTTATACTTTTTCTGATTGTATTATATATCTCTACTATTTTTTTGTGAGAAACAAATTTTGCTGCAGCAACATAGGGAAAATATGCAATTTTTTTTAAAATGTTATACCCTGTATTTCTTTTCCATACCTTATATCCTGATTTGACCAACAACAGTCTTCCTAAATGAGTGAATGTGTGTTTAACCAACTCATGTCCGACTTTCGTCCTGCATCCATCATCAAATGCAAAAACATCAATATAAATCCCATTATTTTTTATTCTTTTAGCAGATGTTTCCAGACATACGGTCCCTTTTTTTCTAACCTTACCATATGGTCCCGGATATTGATCATCGTTTTCCATTGTCTGCCAAACATATTGTTTCCCAAGTGCTTCTTCTGCGATTTTAGAAAACCGGTCATAATCCTTGCGCATCATTGCTATATCAAGATCATCATCCCATGGTATAAATCCTTTATTCCGCACTGCCCCCAGTAATGTTCCCCCTACTAAAAAATATTCAATCTTATTTTTTTTACATACTCTGTCCACTTCATTCAAGATATTCAATTCCTCTATCTGCAATTTTCTTAAAACAGCTTTATCCATCTTTGCTTTATTCTCCATATGATTTTTCTTATATTTATCCCAATCTTCATCGCTATTTTTAAACGATCATACTTAATTTTTGATATGGAGCCATATTTCTTTTGAAAGTATAGCCTTGACTCAAATAATCGTTCCATCTTATTAATTGGATTCAGTGATCGATTAATTGTTTGAGAGTGATCATGATAAAAACATACACTTGTATCAACCACCATTTTATAGCCTTTTCTTTTTAATTTTTCCCCGATTATCCTTTCTTCACAATAAAGAAACACACCTTCGTCAAACCCTTTTATCTCACGAAACACATCCGCATGAATTGCAAACAAGGATCCGCTTAATTGATCTACTGCAACAAATCCACTATTGTTTTTCAATTTTTTGGTATTAGAATGAAAATGTTTCAGTATAAAAAAACACCCTAATAAATCATCAATATAGCGACTATTTTTCAAAACTGTACTTTGTTTTTGTCCCTTAGAATCAAGCATTAGTCCTGTCGCTGCTGCTATCCCGTTTTCATGAATAAGATTTGCAATTGTAACAATAAAACATTCATCAAATAAAACGTCGGGATTTGCAAAAAACAGAATATTGCAGCCATCATGAATCAAAATATCTGCGGCAAAATTATTGCCATAAGAATAACCGCCATTATAATCAGTTACATGTACACGGATTTTATCTGAAGCCGCTAATAACAATTTCTCATAAGACTCATCTGTTGATTTATTATCAACAACAGCAATCCTATCAATGGACTTAAAACATGATATGGTTTCAACTAATTTTAACGTTGTTTTGTAATCATTATAATTTAGAATAGCCAAGCCTATCATATGTCCGTTTATCATATTTCCTCTTTTCCACCTCGCTATTCTTAGCTGTAAACACAAAAACTTGTACAATTGCAGCTGTCGTAAACATTTGAGCGCCTGCCATCAAAATACCAAAGCTAATAAGAAGCATTCTCTGCCATCGCAAACAATGTTTAAACATCTTTATATAGACGATTGTAAAAATCGTAGTTCCGATTAATCCCAAGGTATTGATAATATAGGTTACACCATTTAGATAAGCCTTTGAACCACCTAATGGAGTATGTCCGTACCCTGTTCCAAACAAAATATTAAAAACAGGAAGACATTTAAAAATCTCGAAGCCATTTCCAATCCTTGCTTTTATAATATTGCCGCCATACCCCAATCCTCCTGACAATAACCTGTCAATAAGCAATTGGACAATAGATAATCTTGTTGACAGAAGCATAAAAATAAATATAAAAACAAGATAAATCACTGCCATTTTCTCTTTTTTCTTAAATTTTACAAATCCGCATAAAATACTTAATCCTATGATTTCACCAATACCAATTGTTGACCCAGATAAAACAGCACCCATGAACAACATCATGTAATCCCATTTCTTTATACTGTTTTTATCATCGCAAAATAAGATATAGCACAAAAATACAATAAAAAATTCTGCATAATGCGATGGTTCAAAGAAAAAGCCCGCTGGCCTTATAAAAGAACCTATTTGTACAATTCTTCCAATATAAGATTCTTCCTGATATAAAAACTCAAAGGGATTATAAATCATCATGCCAAATTTGTAAGCGAATTGTTGGACAGCAATCATAATTGAATTTATGTATATACAATATCTTGTATATTTCATTCCTAAATCAATATCAAAATACTGAAAAATTTGAGTTCTGAACACCACAAATAACACTAGAACAAACTTAAACAATCTTGCAAAGCTTTGAATTTCAGACGTATATAGATAATCGCCTACTTCATGGATTGAAAAAATACATACTGTGGAAACAACCACAACATATACATATATGGCAGATCGTTTTGGGTCGTAAATACGAAGCTTAAAATGATCTTGGATAATATAAAACACTGCCGTTGCCAATATTATAAATGTCCCAAAATCCACCCTGGCCACAATACTCCGATAGGATGCCCACAGAGGGAACAATGCAAGAATAAAAGTGACCCATTTAACTTTTCCATTAGAATGTTTGTACATTTTACCACTCACGCCTTTTGTAGTATTGACGATGTAATGCTTCATAAATAAATTGTGGAAGTATTCTGCGCAGCAAATGTTTCACATGTGATATAAAAGCTGTGTTGTCATCCCTCCATGAAACCGTATCATAATGGATACAATATGTATTTTCTTTGTCAATTTTATAATACTTATGATAAGCAGCCAACTCAAGAATATTTTCCTTCTTCCAATCTATTACTCTCTTTGCATAAGGCTGAAAATATTCTCTTGGATATAATCGTACCTGCCCAAATTTGATCCACCTGTCCCCTCTTTTAAAGCCCCAAATCCTTGCAGACATTTCTGTAATAATTATATTATTTGCTTTAAGATCAAAGCTTCCGTCAGGCAAAATAAAATGACGCCCGTCATAATATCGCAATAATTCTTTTACCCAGATATTTCCCTTTTCGGAAGCCATAATTGCTGTTGGTATCCAACTGTTTGAAGAATAACCTGTTACTACATGTTCTCCCTCTAATAGCTTATTCAGACTTTTTATGATCTCAATATCTGTATCAATATACACACCACCTTCTTCATATAATGCATATAATCTCACATAGTCACTAACAAAAGCCCACTTTTTTGCTTCATAAGCTTCCTTTACATAAGTATTTTGACTTATATCAAAATTGTCTTCATTCCATACTTTTATTTCATAATCCGGCATCATTTTTTGCCATGATTCCATACACCTTTTTACCATCTGGCTATACGAATTTCTCCCAAACCAAACTGCATGAATCTTTCTTGGAATATAATTCATTTTCGCTCCCTTTACATATATCAAAAGTAATATAAACGCTGCAATCGCTATCTATTATTGCCGTACCTTCGTATGATCTTATTGTTTTCTACAACAATAGAATTTGGAGGTATGGTTTTGGTCACTACGCTGTTTGCCCCAATGACACATCCATCACCAATATCAGCACCGGCAAGAATCACTGCATTTTCACCAACCCACACGTTATTTCCTATCGTTGTATGCTTTGTTACTAATGTTCTTCTTTTAGGTGGATCGTTTGGATCACTTTGATCAGCCCCTTTATAGTTTCCGTGGTTCGTATCACTGATGAAACATTTAGAGGCAATTAGCACATTGTCACCAATTTTCACCCTATCATATGCAACAATATGTGTCATATCACCAAACTCACAATCATTGCCTATAAAAAGAGTCTCTCTATTTCCTTCAAGATCAAAACGGCAAAAACGCCCCATAGTCAGCTTTTTTCCTCCGATTATGGATTTTTTTCCCCTTATATAGACGGGACGACGAATTACCCTGGCTTGCGGCATGGTAAGTTTCGTCATGATTAGCGAATACCCCGTTTTAATCAGCTCTGAAAATGAATACTTATTTTTCATTCCATCATCTCTTTCAATCATTTATTGATTCGTTCTTGTATCAATGATGACGCCTTCTCCTTTTCCACATTCAGCAGCTTCCACTCATCCCCCCAAATTGCTTTGGAGTCATAAGGCCGATCCGGGAATGCCCCGTAGTCCAATCGGATAGGAAAATTATTTTCACGGATAAACCGTTCCGCCCGATCTGCCAGCTTCTCCGGCCGGCCAGCGCATATGTTGATCACCCCTGTTACCTTTTCCTGCTCCACCACATCTGCCACATACCTGCAAAAAACATCATAATCCAAAAAATCAAATTGATTGAAACCCATTGTAAAAGGAAATTCTTTGTCCCCCCTATTGGCTGCCTGTACAATCTTGGAAAACACAGAACAGCCATCTTCTGTGTTCCCTACAATATAGAATCCACGCAGCCATTGGAATACACAATCCTTTTCCTTACATTTCAGCTCCACAAGCTGTCTTAATGCATTTTTGCTTATCCCGTACAAACTCTGCGGATTACATGGTGTAAATTCATTGATGCTTCCTTCAAAAAAGCCCACTTCATGCATTGAACCCAGCACCGCAGCGTGCTTCATTCCTGCATCTATCATTTTACTTATAAACTGATAATGTTTAGGAAGATCAAGGATATGGTTTACGGAATTATGTACAAATCCATCTCTCCACGCCATATGGAGAAGAACATCTGGCTGCCCAAAACAACGATAGGGGTCTTGGATGTGAAACAGATCCGCAATTTTAATATCCGCTCTGGGATCTATATGACCATCTGCTAAATCTGTTGCTACTACCTCAACCTTATCATCAAGGAGCGTCTTGACTACTCCCTTTCCCAGGTATCCATTTGCGCCGGTTACTAAAATCTTCAATGTTACTTCCCTTCTTTCCTAGAGCGTGTCTGAAAATTTATTCCCGCCAAAAATATCATCTCTACTTCAGCACTTCAAATATCCAATTTTCCAATGAATACTTTTTATACATATCATCTTCCAACATTTGATATGGCACATTAAAAAACTCCATATCCATAACCGGATTTTTCCGATCAAGGATAAATACATTACTGCTGTTGTAGAAATCGTAGTTTTTTATATCTTTGTTGGTTGTAATGAGCTTTCTTTTCAGCCCCAGAATTTCAATACTTCTCATGGTAAGGCCATGCTGGCCTGCATTTTCCACATCAATCACACATTTTGAATTTGCATAAATCTGGTACAATTGACTAAATGAAATCTTCTCAAACCTTACATCCGAAAGTTTCACATTTTTATAATATTGATTACATATTTTGTCTCGTAAAAATACCATTTGATGGGGCACATAGAAATAAGAGAAACAACGCAATCCATTTTTTCTGCATTGTTCCATGACATTTTTTACAATCGGTATCCTGTCATCATGTCCTGTACCAATAAAACTCAAGTCATAGATGAATGATTCTTTATTCGAAACAGACAGCTCTTTTGGCAGATAATCTTCATAATAATAGAGCGGCTGAAATAACAGTTCTTTTTTATGTTCCTCGTAGTCAATACGGTCAAAGGTATAGACTTTGTCATAATATGGCCATTTCTTTTCTATTCCTTTTGTATTTCGCTTATGAAGCCCATCCCATATATAAAGAATGAGTTTACTGTTGGGAAAATAATTCTTTAACAGCTTTAATGTGCTAATCGGGGTATATTCTCCACGAATCGAAAGAATGTAATCATAATCCCTGCTCTTTAGCGGCTCTAATGCTTTTCTATAATAATGGTTGAGAACTTCCTGGAAAAAACCAACCTGATATCGTCCCAATGTTTTACAAATAAAACCATCATTAGGCTTATCATGAATCAAATCCGTCTCTGCTCCCAGTTCCCGCATCTTAGTTATGATTCCATCCCGATATCCAGGCAGCGCAATCAAAAGAATGCGTTTGCCTTTTAAGTCCTGTACCATCTGATTTTCCTCTTTTTGTTTACACCATAGTTCATTCTGTTTTCTCTTTTCTATAGCTTCCAACAACTGCAGCTGCATCCTCTGCGTCAAATCCTTCTGTGCTTTCCTTCATAAACAGAATTTTCACAGTTTTAAATATAATCTGAATATCCAGCAGCAAAGAATAATTCTGGATATACATTAAATCCAATTTCAGCTTATCATAGGCTGTGGTATTATACTTTCCATACACCTGGGCATATCCGGTCAGCCCGCCCTTCACCTTCATCCGATATCCAAACTCTGGAATTTTCTCTGTATATAGCTCTATATGCTCCACTCTCTCCGGCCTGGGTCCTACAATGCTCATATCCCCTTTCAGGATATTCAGAATTTGCGGAAGTTCATCAATCCTTGTTGTCCGAATAATCCTTCCCACAGGGGTGATCCTGGGATCCTTTTCCGTGGCAGGTACAGAATGTCCCTCTTTTTCTGCATCCATAACCATACTGCGAAATTTACAAATTCGAAATACTTTCCCATCTTTCGTACAGCGTTCCTGAAAATAAAATATCGTTCCTCCATCATGCAGCTTTATTGCTGCTGCCGTAATCAGAAAAATCGGCGACAATAAAATAAGCGCTGTCAATGACAACGCAATATCCATCATCCGTTTTATAATCTGTTGTTCAAATGAAAGGCCATGATTTCTTGACAGCAATAGAGGTGTATCAAACAGATGCAGACTTTCCGCGCTGCGTATAATGACATCCGATATTTTAGGAGTCGTATAGGTCCGAATTGATTTTTCATAGCAATACTTCAGGATCCTATTCCGCAAGCGGGAAGGAATATCGCAGATCACAACCCCTTCATACCTTTGGATCTTTTCCTTTATCAATTCTACGCCTGAAGATATATGTATAGTCTCTCCAACAATAAAACGATCATTTCTGGAATGAATCTTCCCCATCAGACCTGCCACTGGATGTTCTCCATAAACCAGCAGCACACTGCGCGGCGGATAAAGGAAACGATATAACCTGGTAGACAAATAGCTCCAAATACAGATCACAAAAAACTCCGCTCCCGTCATAATTAAAAGCGGTAGAACTTTCTGGAAATGCTTTGTCAGCAACGTGATCTGAAGATATGCCATAGCGTTGGCACAGACAGAAGCAAGGAATTGAGAATAAATCATATTCCCTGTCCTAAGATAACCAACTTTCAAACCTCCATACAATATGTTGAACAGCACCAGAAAGATTCCATACACTGCTACGATAAGCCAATGACCTGTGCGGTTATAAGGGTTTTCCATTTTTGGGTTATAAAAATGCAGCCAATTATACCAAAAAACAACCATTTCCAGCGCAATCACAAGAGCACTAAATGTGAATTTAACAATCCGCTTATATTGTTCATAATTTCTCATTAGAAAATGACCCTTCTTCCCCATTCCCATATAGAATTTTCTGGTTTGCATCCTCTTTCAGCATGATCCCTAGCACAATTGCCTGATCCTCTCCCCACAGTCTGTGACGAACCATGGCATACCGTTTTTTTAACTGAACCCGCACAATCTGCTCCCTGCATGTTTTTAGTGGATCTGATATTTTACAAATTTGGCCATCCTCATCCTTCGTCACATAAGAGAGCTCTACCAAATGTTTTCTTCCTGATATCCTGTATAAAAATTCCTCATCCTGCCTCATTACAGGCAGAATCGTAAGATTTCCATTAATCATAAGCCTTGATACAAATGGGACTTTTCTCAGCTTGTCATAAAAAGAAATTGTTTTCGTAAAAGGATTTGTTTCTTCACAGGTTAGAAATACACATCCTGGCAGCAATGGCTCCACATGGACAACACTTCTCTGCTGCTTTCTCCAGATCCTTTCCTGATAGATCACAAAGCATTCCTGATACATATGAGACGGCACTGTACTGCGAAACTCCCTCGCTAATTCTTCTTCCTTTCCAACCCATGTTTTTAACAGATACCATGCCAAGCGCTCTCTCCTCCTCTCCAAAATTCAGCAACAGTCCCCCGCATCCCCTGACAAATATCCTCATTCAAAACAATGCCAAACAGAACCGTCTTCTCCTCTCCGTGAAGCTTTACCCGTACCAGAACATAACGTTTACCAAAACGGTATTTTTCGACTTCATCGATACATTTCTCCAAGGGTCCCGACACCTGCAAGATGTTTCCTCTGCCGTCTGTTGACAGATAAGACAGACCTATCACATGGTCTCGATTCATAATCTGTTCTAAAAATTCTGCTTCATCTTCCTCAACCGATAGAAAAAAGCAATCCTCATCCACCATCATCCTTGCCATAACCGGAACCTGTTTCAGACAAAAAAATAAAGCCTCCGGCTCCCTGGAGGTGATAAACACATATCCGGGAAATGCCCGTTTTACATGTACAAAGCTCTGCTGCTTTCTTCTCCAAAGCTGCTCCTGATAGATCACAAAACATTCCCCATATAATCCTCTGGGAATCATTTTGGAAATTAATTCTGCCAGCTTTTCCTCCTGTCCGGCTCTTGTCTGCAGTACATACCACAACATAGGCTTCCTCCATTCCTCTTTGAAGCATTCAGCGTCATTCTAAAATATCCAAATTAAAATATTCAAGGAAGCTTTGAAAGATTTGATAAAGATTCAAAGCTTCCAAAAATCAAAGCTCCAATAAAGCTTTGCAATGTCTACAATATCTAATCAAACTTGCAATCGCCTGAAAAACATTCCTATATCTAGAGGAAACATCCACACAGAAATATCACCGCAAGACACAAGGGGCTGTTCCTAACTTCAAAAGGGCAGGCTTCGCCCATTCCCGATCAAAAGTTGCAAGAATCCGGACTTCACATGCCGCAGCATTACTACAGCCAATATAACCCCTTTCCAGGAAATGCAGTCTCCAGGCTCACATCTTCCCTTCCCAGTTTTGTACAAAATCAGCCATCCTTCGGTCTCTATCGTATCTTTCTGCAAAAAATCAGATCACGCAAAGGATCGGATTCTGATCCGTCTGTGAGTGCAACACAAGTTATAATTGTGTTGCACTCACAACCTGCTGAAAAACCGTGAAAAACGTTGAAATATAAAGATTTCAGACATACCGGCAGGCCCGGCGCCACTTCCTAAAGATATGGGAAAACACCGCACATTCTAAACGCAAAACACCCGCAAAAAAGACAGGGAAAATCATTTCTTAAGAAATTTCGCCCTGTTTTTCCATAAAATCTTAACCTTTTAAGCCGAAAAAACCTTGCAATATAAAAAAAAGAGTGCTATGATTACAAGGTAATCTGAGTGCAACACAATTATAACTTATGTTGCACTCAGTACTCGATGACGTACAATGTAAGCTGTAATAAAAACCTTCTCCCCATAATCTGCCTTCTTGATTCATTACACAGTGTTTACCATTCTTGGAATTTTTCAAATCCCTTTATACCTCAAGGGTAATATGAAAACACCCACCAAGCAAAATACACCACAAGAAAATAAAAAGGGTTCCTTATTTTTTTCTACACTTTTCTAAAAAAGCACTTGCCAAACATCACCATTTATGCTAGAATGTATTCGTTGAGAAAGTAAGCCGGCGTGGCGGAATGGCAGACGCATCAGACTCAAAATCTGACGGGGGCAACCTCGTGCCGGTTCGAGTCCGGCTGCCGGCATCCTTGGCAGGGGCAAGAAGCCCTGGAATCCCTTAATCATGAGAGGTTCCAGGGCTTTGCTTTTTATCACCGAAGCAAAAACGTTCTGTTAAAAGCATTGGAACCCCGCCCATTCTACACCCAGGAGGAAAATTCATTATGCCCAACCTGCTGATCACTGACGACGACATGCATCTGCGAAAGCTGGTAAAGACCTACGGAGAGCTGGAAGGCTTTCACTGTGAAGAAGCTGAAACCGGAAATCAGGCATTGGAAATCATAGAAAGCCTCTCCTTTGACATCATTGTCCTGGATGTGATGATGCCTGGTCCGGACGGCTTCCAGGTCTTAGAGAAAATCCGCCGCGTCAGCCCGGTTCCGGTCATCATGCTGACTGCCCGGGATGAGGAATATGATAAGCTGAGGTGCTTTGACTTAGGGGCTGACGATTACCTTTCTAAGCCCTTCAGCCCCAAAGAGCTAATGGCAAGAATCAAAGCAGTTCTGCGGCGCACAGGGAAAAATCAAACCGAATCCATCGCCTTTGGGGAGCTGTCCATCTCTCCTGCCTCCCGAAGCGTCACGTTCCAGGGGGAAAAGCTTTCCCTGCCTCCAAAGGAATTTGACCTTCTTTTAACGCTATCCCAAAATGAGCGGGTCGTCTTAAGCCGGGAAAAGCTTCTTCAGACGGTCTGGGGTTATCAATACTACGGTGATGTCCGGACGGTTGACACCCATATTAAATCCCTACGGGAGCATTTAGGCCCATACCGCAAAATCATTCAGACTGTCTGGGGGGTAGGATATAAGCTTGAATATACAGAAGAAATTTAGGACCCCTGCCCTGAAAAGCCGGATGGTTTTCCGCCTTTGGTCTGGTATGATGATGCTGGTTCTGTTAGGCATTGGCTTTATGTGGATGTTTCATATTTATCTGTTTGAGCAGAATTACGTGAAGGCCGCCCTGACAGAAACCCAAAAGCGGTTAGAGCCTGTTATGGACGACCTTTCCACCCAGGATCTTGCCGATGATCCCCGTCTTCTTTCCAGAATGAGCCATATGGCTGGCGGGGAATTGATCCTTATGAATCAGCAGGGAAAATTGATTGAGATGTATTCCATTGGACATAAGATCAATATTCAGGAGCATCAGGACGAACAGATCGTCTTAAATGTGATTGTGAGACGCCAAGAATTTCAGGAGCTTTTAAAAGGAACCCCTTATCGGATTGTGGACCGCCACCGGGACCGGATTTTTGGGTTTGAGATGGGATTTCCCGTAACCTACCAGGGAGAAACCTGCTTTGTGATTCTCCACAATATGGTAATGCTGAAAACCACTCTTGATTTAAACCGAAGGCAGCTGATTCTCTTAACAATCCTTTTAACTGTCACAGCCTCTGTGCTTGCCCTTTTGGTGTCCCGCCATTTTACCCGGCCTGTGTTTCAGATTAAGGATGCTGTTGACCGGCTGACCCGAGACGACTTCTCCGCCCGCCCGGAGCTGAAGCGAGATGATGAGCTGGGCCAGCTTTCGGATTCTGTAGAAAAACTAGGCCAGAAATTGCAGCAGGTGGACATTCTCCGCAAAGAGGTCATTGCCAATGTTTCTCATGAACTGCGCTCTCCTCTTGCCGTCATCGGCGGCTATGCTGAGCTGGTGCGGGACATTACCTGGAAAAATGACTCCCAACGGGAAGAAGACTTAAATCTGATCATCAGTGAAACCAAACGAATGAGCGAGATGGTCACGGATATTCTGGATTACTCCCAGCTCCAGGCCGGTTATATCCAGCTAAATAAAGACTGGTATCAATTATATGATATCCTGGAATCCGAGGTCAGCCTGTGCCGTCCTGCTGCTGCCCAGCACCAGATCCGCCTGAAGCTGGAATGCCAAGACAAAGACATTTTACTATATCTGGATGCCTTAAAGATCAGTCAGGTCATCCGCAACCTTCTTTACAATGCCATCAATCATACAAAGGAAGATGAGGAAATCCGCATTACCATAAAGCAGACTGCGGATACGATCTGCGTGGCGGTAATCAATCCGGGCGAGCCGATTCCCCCGGAAGAACAGGCACGGATATGGGAACGTTATCAGCGCAGCCAGCACCAGAGCGGACGCCGTCTGGGTACTGGAATCGGCCTCTCCATTGTCAGCACAATTCTAGGCGCCCACAAGATGTCTTATGGGGTGGACTGCCAGGATAATCAGATCTGCTTCTGGTTCTCCTGTCCCTTCCCGTCATAAAAACCGCAAAAGCTTATGTAAAAATCAGGAGCTTCCGCAAAATTCGGCAATTTCCCAATCCATGGTTATCCTGGGGGAGCATACGGTAGCACGTAATGTCCCTGCCCCGAGGAAACGTATCCTATTGCAGAAATATGCCATATTGCGGAAGCCCTTGACTGTCATTCTCCTTTATTCCTATATTTCAAATCCTAGCATCTATGGAATCAAAAAATGCGTCTGACGTTTCCTCTACATCAAATGCAAATTCATATCCTTATGTACCAATTATACCAGAAAAGAAGATTCACTTCCAGGGTTTATTCCTAAAACATCTCTTTTTAGATAAAGACTTTATCACAGCTCCTAATCTGATATATTATTTAAAAACAGGGTTTTTAAAAAAAATTATAAAAATATGAAATTATTATTCAAATATGCATTGAAAAACAGGGAAAATGAAATATAATGAGTATAATAAGGTAAAGAAGAAAGGCGGCAATTATGTTATGTAAATTTATCAGTAAAAAATAAATATCAACAACAAAAAGTTTGATAATTCAAAAGATAGTGTGAGGAAAAGACAATGGAAAAATCAAAAAATGTAATATTCAAAATGATTAGATTTGTCATAATGTTAAGTGTTTGCATTATATTTTTGGAAGCAGATATTTTGAAAAATTTTAGAAATAATATAGCAATATGTTTTCCTTTTTTTAATGGAAAAAAAGAAATAATCTCTAATATATTTATAGGTATTTGGGGGAGTACTCTGCTTACAATTTTTAATGAATTAATTGAGTATTCTCACTCAAAGAAAAATCTTAAATCTCAGATTTTGAACCTTTGTGATGAATGGCTGCATGATATAAAGTACATAAATCCATATCCCTTAATTGATAAAAATCAATTTTGTTTTGTCGGAAAGGAGGTTTGTAAATATTGGGAAAAAATTGAAGCATTGTATTTAGAATACCTGCCATTTTTTCGGGCTGGATGGCATCTTAATTCAATAAAGCTTTTGTATAGTTATTGCCTAATTTATAAAAAATATTTCGATAGTATGGAAACATACCACAAAGAACTAGAGTATTTACCTAAACAAATTCAATTTTATACAGAATTATTAAGCAACTGCGAAAAGACGGATCACAAACAACATTTAGAAGAAGCTATTAATAATCTTAAAGATTTATTAAAGTCATATCAGAAAGAAATATATGGATACGATATAAAAGAAGACATTAAAGAAGCAAATAGAATCGGAGCTATGCTAAATGAAAAATTAGCTTCGACTGCTGCTTGGAAATTTGTTTCAGATTATAAGAGTATATACGAAAAAGATAAACAAATGGAAAGAGAAAGCGAAATGTTAAAAATTAAAAAGTCACTTCGGAAATGTAAATGGGATTTATTTGTAAGAAAAATAAGTAAATTATCACCAAAAAGTATTATTCTCAATATCAAATATAAAATAATAGAGCATAAATATAAAAATCAAGACTAAAGAAGCTACCTTTTAATTTATATTCCACTATGTGTCTGCAAAATCAATTGCATCGCGGCCACAGTCATAGTAAAATAGAATTATGTCCTATATCGTCACAACCATAACTTAAATAAAGAGGAAAACAACATGATCCCAAAGACCCTGCTGCAAGAAGCTGCTGCCCTTCAAAAAACCCTTGTTTCCCACAGAAGATACCTGCACACCCATCCGGAGATCGGTTTTGACCTAAAAGACACCCTTTCCTTTGTGAAAAAAGAGCTGATCGGCATGGGTTACGATCCGACAGAATGCGGAAAAGCCGGCCTTATCGCTTTAGCCGGCGGCAAACAGAAAGGCCCTGTATTCCTGATACGCGGCGACATGGACGCACTGCCCATGCAAGAGCAGGCAGAGATTGACTTTCCCTCCTCCAACGGGAGGATGCACGCATGCGGACATGATTTCCACACATCCATGATGTTAGGGGCTGCCAAGCTTTTAAAACAGCATGAAGACGAAATCCACGGAACCGTCAAGCTGATGTTCCAGCCTGCCGAAGAAATCTTTGAGGGAGCAAAGGATATGCTTCAAGCCGGACTGCTGGAAAATCCCAAGGTAAATGCTGCCTTGATGATTCATGTGATCGCCGCAATGCCCCTTTCCCCTGGTACAATCGTCGTCTCAGAGCCAGGCATCAGCGCCCCTGCCGCCGATTATTTTGAGATCACAGTCCAGGGAAAAGGCTGTCATGGCTCCATGCCTGGTACTGGAATTGACCCCGTCAATGCTGCAGCCCATATTTTGATATCTCTTCAGGAAATCCAGACCCGAGAGCTGTCTGCAGGAGACCGGGCTGTCCTTACCATCGGAACCATACAGGGAGGAACTGCTGCCAATGTAATTCCGGACACGGTTGTCATGGGCGGCACTCTGCGAACCTATGACGAGGAAATCCGGCGATATATAAAAGAAAGAATCACTCAGATCGCAGAGGGAATCGCCTGTGCCTTTCGGGCCACAGCATCCGTGGCCTTTGGCAGCGGATGTCCGGCTTTAACCAATGACCAGGAACTCTGCGGCTGTATCCAGACCTATACAGAGGAATTGCTGGGACAAGACAAAGCCTTTTCCGGTCTGCAAAAGCCTTCGAAAGCGTCTGGTTCTGAGGATTTTGCCTATGTAAGCCAGAAGGTTCCCTCCGTCATGCTGGCCATGGCAGCCGGACAGCCGGAAAAAGGCTACTGTTATCCCCAGCATCATCCTATGGTCCGGTTTGACGAGAACATTCTGGCTGAAGGCAGTGCAGTCTACGCTTACACGGCCATGCGTTGGCTGCAAGACCACTAATATGAGGAACCGTTCCAAAATAGCTTATTGATAATCCGCAGGATTTTTTTCGAGAGTACTGCTTCAAAGCAGGCAGCGAAGGATTCCCCCTGCAGCCAGTGCCATCCATGCACTGCCCATCATCAGCCTGTTGACCCGCCTGATATCTGCTGCTTCCACCTGCCTTGTCCGGTTTCCGATAAACGGCTTTTCCTGCAGCACGCCGAAATACCAGGCAGGTCCTGCCAGCTCCACCCCCAGGGCTCCGGCGCACGCCGCCTCCCCCTGGGCAGAGTTGGGGCTTTTGTGGCAATACCGGTCCCGGCGCCAGATTTTCCATGCCCCTTTCCCGTCAAACCCCGGCATCACCCAGGCTGCCCCAATCAAAAAAAATGCTGCCAGCCGGGCCGGTATCAGATTGACCACATCATCCAGCCGGGCCGGTATCCGACCAAAATACAGATATTGCTCATTTCGATATCCTGTCATGGAATCCATGGTATTCACTGCCTTATAGACAAAACCGCCTGCCGGGCCTAAAATAAACAAATAAAAAAGCGGGGCAATCACCCCGTCTGAGGTATTCTCTGCCACAGTTTCCACTGCCGCTTTCATGATTCCTTCCTCGCTCAGCGGCTTTGTATCCCGCCCCACAATCCGGGATACTGCCCATCTTGCCTGCTCTACATCTCCATCTCTCAAAGCGTCATACACCTTCATGCTCTCCGTCTTTAAAGCCTTTGCCGCCAAAAGCTGCCAATTCATCACACACATGACAAAGAACCTCAGAGCCGGATGAATCCGCCCTGACGCCTCCAGAATCCCTACGGCGATACCTCCTGATGCTGCCATCACAAGCACTGCCATCACCCCTCCGGCCGCCATTTCTCCGGCCGGACTCTTGGGAAAGCTTTGCCGCAAAAGCCCCTCCAGCCGCCCGATCAACCAGCCCATCCCTCGAACCGGATGCCACCATTCTTCCGGATCCCCGATCCATAAATCCAGCAAAAAACCAATCCCTGCCGCTGCCGCCAACTCCATGTTTTCCTCCGTTCTGTGCATGCCTCACAGCAAAAAAACCCTTTCCTCCACCCGCTTTTCTTTCCTCATCTTCTGCTCCTGCCATTCCCTTCCCCACCCAATCATCACAGAAAATCCCACACTTCGTCTTCACCCTTTAATCTTCACGGGAATCCCGCATACTACCCGGTACACCTGCCTGGCATGGCCTGCCAGCATCTGTCCTGCCCGCCCAGCCGCCTCACGATAATCTCGCTCTGCCCGCTCAATCGGCACGATTCCGCACCCTACCTCATCCATTGTCACAATCTCCGGCCCTGCCTTGAGCACCTGCCTTACAAATTCCTCTGGGTCCTTCCCTTCCTCCAATGTCCGCCGGATCCATTGATGAAACCCTATAAGAAACCGCTTTTTCCATGCATCCTCTGGACAATCGTCAGCTCCATGGGCCATATTTGAGGAAAAGGCTTTCTCATCCATTCCAGACAATTCCCGTGCAAATCCTTTTTTCCCCTGACAAGCCCCACCGATAATCAAGATCATATCTTCCTCCACTCTGTACAATCTTCACCGCTGGTACATCGTTGCATGTTCCACATTATCAGGTACAAACAGGTATGGGGTTCTTCACAGCAGCACTGCCAGCACTGTCAGCATTCCCAGCTCACAAACCTGCAGAAAATACCCTGCCAGATCTCCCGTAATCCCGCCAAACTCCTTAACTGACATCCTGTAATACCACCCAAACACCACACAGGCCGCCCCTGCCGTCAGCCCTCCGGCCAATACTCCTCCCGTCCGGATCAAAAAAAACACTGCCGCCAAAACCCATGCCAAAAGCCATACCTGTACGATTCTCCCTGCCGCCCCCTCGGCAAAGGTGTTTGCAAGCCCCTCTTTTTTTGCCTTGGGAAAGGACACCACCGACCAGCCGCTCAAAGCCCGTTCCAGTACATACACGCCGGCTGCCGCCGGAAATGCCTCCTGCCCCAGTTCACTAAACACGGCTAGGTAAAGAAGCATATACACAATCCCGTAAAGGATGGCAAAAGCGCCTGTATGGGGATCCTTTAGGATCTCAAGCTTTCGTTCCACAGGCTGGCAGGAGCTGCGCGCATCCACCACATCCAGAAATCCATCCATATGGATTCCCCCTGTGATAATCACCGGAAGAACAGTTCCCACACATCCAAAGGCCAGCTTTCCCCACCCGAATCTGTGGGCCAGACAGGCAAATCCTACTGTCACTCCGCCGATTGCCACGCCAACCATAGGAAAAAAACAGAGGGCATACTTCATCCCCTCTTTGCTCCACTTGGTTTTAGGAACCGGAATCCGGGAATACATGGAAAATGCAATCAGAAAACTGTCCCACAGCCTGCATCCCGCCCCTCCTTCATCCCTCTCTTTTTCCTCCGGGAATTTCCCCTTGTCTTCATCTTCCATCTTTCGACGCTCCTTGTCAGCAAAGTCATGAAAGCTTTCTTTTTTCCATCTGTCGGCCGCCCTTCCAGCCATTCCACAAAACAGCGGCCCGGATACATTCCTGCATCCAGGCCCGTCATTATTCACAATGCTTTTTACCTTTCAGGCTCCTTCACCGCAATATATTTTTTCATCATCTCACACCCGTCTAAGGTGGCAAAATAGTCCTGCGGTGTCTCGGCTCTCCGGATCATCTGCACAGATCCGTCCTCCCGAAGCAAGAGCTCCGCTGATCTTAGCTTCCCGTTATAATTATACCCCATGGAAAATCCATGAGCCCCTGTGTCATGAATGACCACAAGATCCCCTTTCTCCATCTCCGGCAGCATCCTGTCCACGGCAAACTTGTCATTGTTTTCACAGAGAGACCCTACCACGTCATACATATGGTCACAGGGAGCTTCCTCCTTCCCCATAACCGTAATGTGATGATAAGCGCCGTACATGGCCGGCCTCATCAGGTTCACCGCACAGGCGTCCAGCCCGATATATTCCTTATGGGTATGCTTCTCATGGATTACCGACGCTGCCAGACAGCCATAAGGCGCCAGCATAAAACGTCCCAGCTCCGTATAGATGGCCACATCTCCCATGCCTGCCGGCGTCAGAATCTGTTCATACACCTGCTTCACTCCCTGGCCAATCACCGCAATATCATTCTCTTTTTGATCCGGGCGGTAAGCTACCCCGATTCCTCCGGACAGGTTGATAAATCCGATATGAACTCCAATCTCCTGATGAAGCTTAACTGCCAGCTCAAAGAGCACCTTTGCCAGCATAGGATAATAATCATTGGTCACAGTATTGCTGACAAGGAATGCATGAATCCCAAACTCCCTGACTCCCTTGTCCTTCAAAATCCGAAACGCCGAAAAAAGCTGTTCCGTGGTCATCCCATACTTAGCATCCCCTGGATTGTCCATGATACCGTTGCTGATCTCAAAAAGCCCGCCCGGATTGTACCGACAGCTTATCACCTCCGGAATCCGTCCCAATTCCCTCTCCACAGCTTCAATATGGGTAATATCATCCAGATTGATAATGGCCCCTAAATCGTCCGCCAGCTTAAACTCCCCTGCCGGGGTATCATTAGAAGAAAACATGATCTCCCTTCCGGAAAATCCCACCCCGTCCGACAGCATCAGTTCTGTGGCTGAAGAACAGTCTGTGCCGCAGCCGCACTCCTGAAGAATTTTTAAAATATAAGGATTGGGCGTTGCCTTTACGGCAAAATACTCTTTAAACCCCGGATTCCAGGAAAATGCCTCATGAAGCCTTGCCGCATTCTCCCGAATCCCCTTCTCGTCATACAGATGAAACGGTGTAGGATACTGCTTGATAATCTCCTCCAGCTGTTCTTTTGTAACAAATGGTTTTTTCTCCACGTAAATTTCTCTCCTCTTACTCCATATTCCATCCCGCACATCTCAGTCCGGTCAATCCACCTCAATAACCCGCATAATATTGGTATGGGTAGCCGGCCTGTTGCGACTGATCCGGTTTACCACCCCTGCCGTTACCACCACAATGTC
Organism: uncultured Lachnospiraceae bacterium; assembly: GCA_910586205.1. Taxonomy (GTDB): domain Bacteria; phylum Bacillota; class Clostridia; order Lachnospirales; family Lachnospiraceae; genus Brotaphodocola. The sequence continues at coordinate 19,156 of CAJUGD010000009.1, forward strand.
CTTATCTTCAATGACCCCCTTCTCCTTTAGCAGATCCAGAGAAGACTCAATCAGCACGTCTGTAGACTCTGCCCGCTTTGCCTGGAACGGCCTGATCCCCCAGTAGATCTGCATCTGACGCACTGCCGCCGCGCTGGGAGACAGTCCGATAACCGGACAGCCCGGCCTCCACTTGGAAAGCTGACGAGTGGTATATCCGGTAATGCTGGGAGCAATAATCACCTTTGCATCCAAATCAAAGGCTGTGGACACGGTAGAATAGCAAACCGCGTTGGAAATATTCGTCTTGTCCTCCACTGTCACCCTTCTCTGACGATAGGCAGCCGTATCCAGATATTTCTCTGACGCCTCACAGATCTGCACCATCATCTTTAATGCCTCCACCGGGTACTTTCCGGCTGCCGTCTCTCCGGACAGCATGACCACATCCGTACCGTCATAGACTGCATTGGCCACATCTGTCACCTCTGCACGGGTGGGCCGGGGATTGCGGATCATGGAATCGAGCATCTGTGTGGCTGTGATTACTGTCTTGCATGCCAAATTGCACTTCTGGATAATCTTCTTCTGAATGTGGGGCACCCGCTCAGGAGGAATCTCCACCCCCAAATCGCCTCTGGCCACCATGATTCCGTCGCTGGCTGCTATGATCCCGTCTAAATTCTCCAACCCTTCCGCATTCTCTATCTTAGAAATCACCTGCATGGAAGAACCTGCCTCGGCCAGAATCGCCTTGATCTCCTCCACTGCCTCGGGCGTCCGCACAAAGGAGGCCGCAATAAAATCAAAGCCCTGCTCAATGCCGAACCGGATATCTTCCTTATCTTTTTCAGTAAGCGCCGGAAGCTTGATCTTCACATTGGGGACATTAACCCCTTTGCGCTGTCCTAACTCCCCTCCGTTGATCACCGTACACAGAATGTCCGTGCCGTCTACCTTCTGTACCTCAAGCTCAATAAGCCCGTCGTCAATCAAAATCCGATTGCCTGGCTCCACATCTTCATTGAGCCCGTCATAATTAATATGGGCAATCTTGTCGTTGCCTTCTATCTCCCTGGTAGTCAGGGTGTATTCCTGGCCTTCTGTCAGCGTCACCTTGCCGCCGCCCTCCAAAAGACCGGTGCGGATCTCCGGTCCCTTTGTGTCTAAAAGGGCCGCCACCGGAATGTCTAACTCCTCTCTCACAGACTTTAAAAGATCCAGCCTGGCCTTCTGCTCCTCATGGGTTCCGTGGGAAAAGTTAAAGCGAGCCACATCCATGCCGTTTAGAATCAATGCCTTCATCACTTCCCGGTCATCGCTGTTAGGTCCCATGGTACAAATAATCTTCGTTTTTTTCATAGCTTCCTCCATTTTTGTCTTTCATTTTATCATATTTTCCCTATTCCTGTGGGTTCTTTTCCTGGCTTTCCCTCTTTACATGCTGATGGGTATACAAGTGATCCTGACAGTACTCATAATTCCCCTCGCATTTCGTACAATACCGAAACTCCAGCTCCTCCCCGTCAAGCTCTGTCCTGCCGCACACTGCACATCTGTGGCGGGTGATCATCATAGGCCGAATCTTCATCTCCCTTTTAAAGTCATACTTTCTCTTAACTTCTTTGGGAGCAAACCTTTTGTAATTCCGCGTCATCATAAAGAACAGCAGAATATTGGCCAAAGACACCACCAGCTCACACCGATCCGCGGCCGAGCCGAAAATAAAACTATACAGATACACTGCACTCTCTGCCACAGCCAGCCACTTTGCCTTCACCGGAAGCACAAAAAACAAGAGAAACTCCGCATCCGGAAAATACATGGCAAAAGCAAGGAAAATCGATGAATTTAAAAAACCTGTAGTCAAAAGCCAATTCTGCTTAAACACCAGATAGCCGATCACGGCAGCCAGCGCCTGTGCCAGCATTCCCATAAAGAAAAACACATTAAACCGGAAAGAGCCCCATATATTTTCCAGGGTCTGCCCCAGGCTGTGATACATAAAAAGCGCTATGATTCCCATAAACACCGTAGTAAACCGAAACATTCCAAAAGACGGAGGGAAAATCAAAAAGGTCACAATGCGCCAGAGCTGTCCATGGACAATCGCCCTGCCGTCAATGCCTAACCAGTTCTGGTAAATCGTCCAGTACATCATGGGATTCACCACATAAACCGCCAATCCCACTGCATATAAAATCACAATATAATACATCAGGTTTGGAATCGCATATTTATTAAATTTCCGTTCAAACTCATAAAAAAACTTCATCGGCATCCCTTTCTTTCCTTGTTTCTCTTAAAAGCTTCTCTTAAAACAAATCCTTCTTGGAAAAAATCAGCGCCACCAGAAGGGAAAGCGCCGCCGCAAAGCCTAACACCGCCCAAAATCCATATATGCTCTGGGCATAAGGCATTCCCGCCGGATTCACATTCATACCGTAAAAGCTTGCCACCATGGTAGGAATGGACATGACAATGGTAATGGTAGCCAAAAACTTCATGACAATATTCAGGTTGTTGGAGATAACAGAGGCAAAGGCATCCATGGTTCCGCTTAAAATGCCGCTGTAAATATTTGCCATCTCAATGGCCTGCTTATTCTCAATGATTACATCCTCCAAAAGCTCTGTGTCCTCCGGATACTTTTTGATCTTCTCGTTCTTTAAAAGCTTCTCAAACACCACCTCATTAGAACGCAGGGAAGTGGTAAAATACACCAGGCTCTTTTCCAGCTCCAAAAGCTCAATAAGCTCCCTGTTCTTTTGTGATTTGTGCAGCTCCCGCTCCACCACCTCGCTCTTTTTGTCAATAATCCGCAGATACTGCAGATACAGGGAAGCATTCTTATACAGAATCTGCAGAATAAACCGGGTCTTCATAAATGTATAAAAGTCCCGCACCCGCCCGTCCATAAATGCAGTCAGAACCGGCGTGTCCTCCAGACATACGGTTACAATCATATCCTCTGTCATAATAATGCCCATAGGGATGGTCACATACCAATCCTTTTCATTGCGCTCCTCAATAGCCGGAATGTCTACCAAAATCAGACTATAGTGATCCTCACTCTCAATTCGGGACCGCTCCTCCTCATCCAAAGGCGCCTTCAGATGATCAGGATCAATCTTAAACTTATTGGCAATCTCTAAAATCTCCGTGGCTGTGGGATCCGTAAGGGCAATCCAGCAGCCGCTCTCCGCCTCATCCTTCTGATGGATCATACCGTCTTCTGTCTTAAAAATCCGAATCATACGCTTATTCTCCTTTCCTTTTCCGTAGCGAAACAGCTCCTTGGCCATATGGCCTGCTGTCCCATGGCAGGTATTTCATCTCCGATACTTCCGAATAATGTCTGCAAAAGACTCTCGGCTGTACCGGCAGACTGCTCCCTGTGCAAGTGTCCGTCTTCAACCGACAAAGATCCCTGCACTGCACCCGGAAAAGGCAGAAAAAAGAATCTGCCTCTGATTCCCAGAAACGGCAGTACAGACATTTGCTTTTTCATGTGATCGTTTGTCTATGTGGCACGCCGGACCACCATCCATTTCTGCCGCCTCCTTCTTATTATAGTTTTTTGTTTTAAAGCGTTTTGCCGCTTTTATCCTACAAACCACATTATAATTTCTGACTGCAGTTTTGTCAAATACATTAGGGATTTGAAGGCACCTTTGGAGAGGTAAAATTCTTAACCCTTTTTTTACGGTTTATCAAATTGTATTCTTCCGTATTTTATGTTAAAGTAATCATACATGATATGCAGGTTAAAAATGCATGTCTTTCTTTTTGCAGTGTATTCGCTGGTTCAGCCGGCCAAACCACTGCAGCAGGTACAGGACAACGCGGTTTTGCACCATACAAAGTCCGATCCACAGAATATCCTGATGCATCTGAGACTTTGTCAAGACAAAGGAGGCAGGGAATTTCCCGTACATATGAACGTACACTCACATCATACCTTAGGAATTGACATTGGTTCCACCACTGTAAAGATTGCTGTGATCCATGACGGCCAGATTGTATTTTCCGATTATGAACGCCATTATGCCAATATTCAGGAAACATTGGCTCTTTTGCTGTCACGGGCGCAGAACCAGCTGGGAGAAATATCCGTTTACCCCGGCATTACCGGCTCAGGCGGACTGACCCTATCCAAACATTTACAGATTCCCTTTACCCAGGAGGTAGTGGCCGTGGCCTCTGCCTTAAAAGCAGAAGCCCCTCAGACAGACGTAGCCATTGAACTTGGCGGCGAGGATGCCAAGATTATCTACTTTACCGGCGGCATTGACCAGCGGATGAACGGCATCTGCGCCGGAGGCACCGGCTCTTTTATTGACCAAATGGCTTCTCTCCTTCAGACAGATGCTGCGGGGCTGAACCAGTATGCAGAAAATTACCAGATGATTTACCCGATTGCCGCCCGGTGCGGCGTATTTGCCAAGTCGGATATACAGCCTCTTATCAATGAGGGAGCTACCCGGGAGGATTTAGCTGCGTCCATCTTCCAGGCAGTGGTAAACCAGACTATCAGCGGGCTTGCCTGCGGCAAGCCTATCCGGGGCACTGTGGCATTCCTTGGAGGACCTCTCCATTTTCTGCCCCAGCTCCGCCGGGCCTTTACCCGTACCTTAAATCTGGATAAAGACCACATAGTAGCCCCAGAGCATTCCCATCTCTTTGCTGCCATAGGCGCTGCAGGAAACGCTGCAAAAAATGCTCCGGTTTCCCTTACCCATATGATCAGCCGGCTGAACTTCGGCATTCAGATGGATGCAGAGATCAACCGGATGGAGCCTTTATTTGCCTCACAAGAGGAATATGACACATTCTGTAAGCGCCACGCCAGCCATGGAGTGAAGACCGCAGACCTTTCCTCCTATGAGGGAAACTGCTATTTGGGAATCGACGCAGGCTCCACCACCACCAAGGCTGCCCTGGTAGGAGAAGACGGAAGCCTTCTTTACCGCTTTTATGCCAATAATAACGGCAGTCCTCTGGCCACAGCCATCCGCGCTGTAAAAGAGATAAAAAAGCTTCTTCCGGCAAAGGCCCGCATAGCCTGGTCCTGCTCCACAGGCTATGGAGAAGCATTGTTAAAGTCTGCCTTTTTGTTGGACGAGGGTGAGGTGGAAACCATCTCCCACTATTATGCCGCCGCATTTTTTGAACCTGAGGTAGACTGTATCTTAGACATCGGCGGCCAAGATATGAAATGCATTAAGATCAAAGACGGCACGGTAGACAGCGTGCAGCTTAATGAGGCATGTTCCTCCGGCTGCGGCTCCTTCATCGAGACCTTTGCCAAATCTCTCAATTACAGTGTGGAGGATTTTGCCAGGGAAGCCCTGTTTGCCGAAAATCCTACCGACTTAGGCACCCGCTGTACCGTGTTTATGAACTCTAATGTGAAGCAGGCGCAGAAGGAAGGAGCCTCTGTGGCGGATATTTCCGCCGGCCTGGCTTATTCTGTGATCAAAAACGCCCTGTTTAAAGTCATTAAGATCACCAATGCCTCTGATCTGGGAAAGCATGTGGTGGTTCAGGGCGGTACCTTTTACAATGACGCCGTGCTGCAGAGCTTTGAAAAGATCTCCGGCTGTCAGGCAGTGCGGCCGGACATTGCAGGGATTATGGGAGCTTTCGGCGCTGCCCTGATTGCCAGGGAACGCCATGACCATGGAAAAACAACCTCCATGATGCCCTTAGAGAAGATTGTTTCCCTGCAGTACGAGACCTCTATGACTCGCTGCAAAGGCTGCACCAACCATTGTGTCCTGACTGTCAACCGGTTTGAAGGCGGCAGGCAATATGTCAGCGGCAACCGCTGTGAACGGGGCTTGGGAAAGGAAAAGGCCAGAAAAGAGATTCCCAATCTGTTTGACTACAAGTACCACCGGATGTTTGACTATGAAGCCCTGACTCCGGATATTGCCAAAAGAGGGATCATCGGAATCCCCCGGGTACTGAACATGTATGAAAACTTTCCTTTTTGGGCCGTATTCTTCCGGGAACTGGGCTTTAGCGTGGTATTGTCCCCTCAGTCCACGAAAAAGATATACGAGCTGGGCATTGAATCCATTCCCAGCGAATCCGAATGCTATCCGGCTAAGCTGGTTCACGGTCACATTTCCTGGCTTATTAAACAGGGAATCCGGGAGATCTTCTATCCCTGCATTCCTTATGAGAGAAATGAGACTCCCCAGGCAGGAAACCATTTTAACTGCCCCATGGTTACTTCCTATGCAGAAAACATCAAAAACAATGTGGAAGAATTGTCTGAGCTTAACATCCACTTTATGAATCCCTTCTTTGCCTTTACAAACGAGGAGATTCTGACAAAGCAGCTCATTGCAGAGATGGAAAAGGAATATCACATTTCCCCGGGAGAAGTCCGAAAAGCTGCTCACGCAGGCTGGCAGGAGCTTTTAAAGTCCCGCCGGGACATGGAGAAAAAGGGAGAAGAAACCATTGCCTGGCTGAAAAAGCATGGCAGAAACGGCATCGTGCTGGCAGGACGTCCCTATCACGTGGATCCGGAGATTCACCACGGGATCCCGGAGCTGATTACCTCCTATGGCTTTGCCGTGCTGACAGAAGACTCTGTGTCCCACCTAGCAGACGCCGAGCGGCCTTTAGTGGTTACAGACCAGTGGATGTACCACACCCGTCTGTATCGGGCCGCCTCTTTTGTCAAGCAGAATGACTTTTTGGATTTGATTCAGCTTAATTCCTTTGGATGCGGCTTAGACGCCGTTACCACAGACCAGGTTCAGGAGATCCTGACCGGCTCTGACAAGATTTATACCGTATTAAAGATTGATGAGGTCAACAATTTAGGCGCTGCCCGCATTCGTATCCGGTCACTGATCGCAGCTCTGCGGGTACGATCCCAAAAGCATTATGAGCGCCATGTAGTGTCCAGCTCTTACCACCGGACAGTTTTCACCAAGGAGATGAAAAAGGACTATACCCTTTTGTGCCCTCAGATGTCTCCCATTCATTTTGAACTTTTGGAGCCTGCCCTCCGGGCTTTTGGTTATCGGATGGAAGTTCTTAAAAATGACACCCGTTCAGCCATTGACACAGGTCTTCAATACGTCAACAACGATGCCTGCTATCCTTCCCTGATCGTAGTCGGCCAGGTCATGGAAGCGCTTCTCTCAGGCAAATATGACTTAAACCACACGGCAGTTTTGATGTCCCAGACCGGAGGCGGATGCCGTGCCTCTAACTACATAGGCTTTATCCGCCGGGCCTTAGAAAAGGCAGGAATTTCCCATGTACCGGTAATATCCGTCAATGCAGGCGGCATGGAGACCAATCCCGGCTTTACCATCACCCCTGCTCTGCTTACCAAAGCCATGCAGGCTATTGTATACGGCGATATCTTTATGCGTGTTTTATACAGAACACGTCCCTATGAAAAAGAGCCGGGATCTGCCAACAGACTTCATGAAAAATGGAAAGCCCGCTGCATCCGCAGCCTTTCTTCCAGAGCCTCCAATATGATTCAGTTCGGCCGTAATATCCGGGGAATTATTCAGGACTTTGACAATCTTCCCAGACTGAACATAGAAAAGCCCAAGGTAGGGATCGTGGGAGAAATCCTGGTTAAATTCTCTCCTTTGGCCAACAATCATATTGTGGATCTTTTAGAGGCTGAGGGAGCTGAGGCAGTTATGCCGGATCTGATGGATTTTCTGCTGTACTGTTTTTACAACAGCAACTTTAAGGCAGAGCGCTTAGGCGGAAAACAGTCTTCGGCATGGCTGTGCAACTTAGGAATTTCCATGCTGGAGTTTCTTAGAAAGTCTGCCCGCCGGGAACTGACAAAAAGCCGCCACTTTACCGCGCCGGCCCGGATTCATGAGCTGGCAGGCATGGCACAGGATTTCGTGTCCCTTGGGAATCAGACCGGGGAAGGCTGGTTTCTCACCGGGGAAATGCTGGAGCTGATCCACAGCGGCGTGAATAATATCGTATGCGCCCAGCCCTTTGGCTGTCTGCCCAACCATATTGTAGGAAAAGGAGTCATTAAGGAGCTGCGGCGCAAGTATCCCGGCGCCAATGTGATTGCCGTGGACTATGATCCGGGCGCCAGCGAGGTGAACCAGTTAAACCGGATTAAACTGATGTTGGCCACTGCTCAGAAGAATCTTTTGGAGTGTGTGTAAAAATATAGGAAGATACAATCCCGCAAAATTCAGGTCTTTTGTACCTTGGATTTCTTTGGGACTGTATCTTCCTTAGATTATGGTTTTTCTTCTTTTGCAGCTTTTTGCCATGCCCTGTGTTTTTTTAATCCCCCGGTATTTTATGGATTATACTGCCTCACCTCCACAACCATGCCTCCCTGCACAAGGATCACCACACCGGTAGGAGACGCATACATATCAGGATCATCCAGGTACTCTGCCCTCCGTTCCTCATAGATCCTTCTCAGCTCGGCATCCTTTCCCTCAATGCCCCTGTTTTCATTCACATACCACCAGTTGCAGTGACTGGAAACCGGAAGGCTGAAAGCAAACCCTTTCAGGTTGTTGCCCCAATGATCATCCTCCGCAATCGCGGTCAATATCCCGTCACTCATCTGAAAATGCAGAATCATAAAATCATGTGCATGATATTCCCCATCCTGTATTCCGTTCTGAAAAGCCGCAAGCAAAGCCACATTGGCTGTCTCAAACTGGTTAAATACCCTTTCGCTGAAATCATTAGGGGCAATGGTGCCCTGATACCAGGACTTTGAATGAAAATACCGGCTTAAATCTTCTGACTGAAACAAACGCCCGTGCCTTGCATAGATTTCATTTTTTGCTATCCGCAGGGCAGTTTCATCTAAGCCTTGTATATCCTTGTATGTAATATACCGAACATTGCTTTCCGGTAAAATAAATTCCGGTTCCTGAATCATTGCCGGCTCATAGGCTCCCATTCCTTCTGATTCCAAAAACCCAGGATCTAAGCCGGCCTGTGCAGACTCTGACTCCCCAAAACCAGCCGTCTCTGCAGGCATTGCCGCTTCATCTTTTCCTTCCTGTCCCGAATTTGCCGGGGCAGATGTTCCATATGTTTCTCTATATTTTGCATTGTCATCCTTACTCCCTCTTTGATCTGAAACCATCAAAGAGTCTTCATAGTCTGGTCTTTCTCCAGATTTGCCCTGATCTCTCAGGATTCCAGCCAGCCATACCGCACCAAAGCTTATCACTGCTGTAGCCCCTGCAGCCGCTAAGCATATTCCCACCTTCCAGGCTATGCCTTTGCCCTTTTGCTCTCCCATGTCAGAGCTGATTTCTGATTTTGGCCCAGCAGTGATCCTCTGCCCGCAGTTTGGGCAAAAAGAACTGCCATCCTTCACCTTTTTTCCACATCTTGAACAAAACATAAGCTTGCTTCCTTTCCCTTTATTGCTGCGGACAAAGAGCCAAGAGCCGTGCCCGCAAAGTATTTGATAAATACGATCCGGTTTGCTGTGCGCTGACAGAGCACGACAGCATTCAACTCTTTCCTCCTCTTTCTAAAGCCTGATACAGCTCTATTATGGAAGCCTTGTTTTTCTTCTCGTGTGAAATATATAAATTCTTAAAATCAAAAGTAAAAGAGGACGGGTCAAAACCAAAGGACTGGATATATTGAAGCATCTCCTGCTCAGAAGCAGAGCTGCCGTTAATTTCAAAAGTTCCGTTTAAAAACCTGCCATTGCTGTCATATACTCTGTCCCACAATACCTTTCCCACAGTCTCAAAAGAATCCGTAAGTTTTATGATCTCATAGCTGCCATAAGCAATATCCTGCATGGATTGGGGATCTATATAGCTTCCCTGATCTCCTCCCACACAAATCAAACCGCTTTTCGCAAGACATTGATAACTCATGATGGGAATCTGCATGGTTTTTTCAATCCTGCGGCCGTTCTGATAGCTTAGAAGATATACCGTGCTGTCTGCCGGAGCACTAGAAGCCGCCTGGATATTATCAATCAAAATACACTCTGGAATATTATCATCATTTAGATAGATCAAGCTCCCATCGATTAACATTCCGGACATATTGTCCTTCAATTCATTCAAAAACCGTTCATACTCAACCAGCCCGTCTACAATCTCTCTGTCAATCACCTTTTTGGAGGAAGAATCATAACAGTAATTCTTTAAAAGCCAAATTGCCTTTTCCTTTTGGTTTGTAAATTGTTCTCCTGTTTCCAGATTATAATTTTTCTCTGCCAGGAAAATAGCCTTTTCTGATTCACTTTCAAATGGAGCCAAGGTGCTGCAGTTATAATTATCTTTGATCGCCAGATAAGTTTCAACAGATCCTGCGTATTCTGACAGGTCTGCAGGCTCATTCAAGTCTATATCCCACTGGAACCATTTTAAATACCACTGCTTTTTCTCAAGCTCATCCTTTATATATTCTCCTGACAGCAGATTATAATCATGTTCCTGCATAAAATACATACAGTATAACACAAAGTCTTCATAATCTATCCACTCGTCGTCTCTGTAAACGGACAGAACATGCCAAGGAAGCAAAACGCTGTCCTTCTGAAATTTATCCGGGTACAAATCCGGCTCAAACTTATCCAGATCAATCTCTTTCCCATGTATAGCGTCATATCCCCATGTTCCTGCAAAGGCTATGTACTGTTCCTGGGTCATGGGAAGGCTTGTCACCTGTATATAACAAACATGATCCGTATAAGATTTATCCCTTGGAAACCTCTGCTCTAGTTCTTCATCAAAGGTAGGATAAGATACCTGGACAAATTTATACATCTTATAATCCATGCTGTCTATCTGCTTTAGCAATACTCTTTTATCAAGCTGGCCGTCTTCCTCTGCCTCTGCCGCATAATTCCTTACCAGGCTGTTGTCTTCGCCAAACAGCTCCAAATCGTCTATGGTATCTAATTTATCAAAAATAAGGTCTGTGCCTTTATCTGAGCATTCAACCAAATACGTGTTTCCGGAAAGAGAGGCTCCTTTTGTTTTTAATGGCTTGCTTTTCTTTACCAAGTTCCTTTCCAGATATTTCTTAAGATTCTTCTGCCCTTCTTTAAAATCATCATTACTGTCAAAGGCAATAATATAATAAAAAGAATTGGTCTTCCATGCCAGTCCGGAAGGTGTAGCACCTATATCGTCATCATATTCTCCATAGCTGTAGATACAATCATAGCCCATAAAGGAATCTGTAGAAGAAGTATAAATATAGCTCGTATTCTCCTGATAAAGCGCATCCTCATCATCTAACATCTCCATAAAATCATCCGGAGATATTCCGGCAAGCTGATCAGCGGATGCCACAAACAGCTTTTCCGGCAGGGTTTTCCCTATTCTTTTGCCCCCCCCCAAACAATTTTACAGTGCCAATCACAACCACCGCAACCGCAAATAATCCCAGAAAACCATAGATCAGATTTCTGGAGACTGCCCTGGCAGGTGTCCCGGTCCGCTTCCTCCCTTTAAATCCCGCTCCTGCCGCTTCTACCCTCTGCCCGCATACCGGACAGAACTTGCTCGTTTTCTCAATCTCGTTTCCGCAATTTTCACAGAACATGATTTTCCTCCTTGTTGTTTTGTTATAAATTAACTCCCTTCCGTAAAAATCTTCAGGAAGCAATTTTCTAATCCTTATTTTATCATACTTGATATTTCCTTACAAGCATCAAAGCCTCGTACCAAAATTAAAACAGGGCCTCCACGCACAGCCAAAAAGCCGGCATAGTCAAAACTATGCCGGCTTTCTATATCCGCAATTCCTTCTACACACAACTGCATGCCACAAAGTGATTCGGCTCCACCTCTCGAAGCCCCGGATTCCCATTCCGGCACTTATCCTGTGTACAGTCACACCGCTTCCAGAAGCGGCACTCGTCCGGCAGATTCACCGGAGAAGTGATCTCGCCCCGGATCAACTGTCTCTTTGGCTTCTCCTTGCCGACGATAGGCAGCGGGATCGCAGAAAGCAGGGCCTTCGTGTAAGGATGAAGCGGATTCTGGAACAAAAGGTCTGACGGCGCTTTCTCTACCATCTGCCCCAAGTACATTACCGCAATATCATCAGAAAAATACTTTACTACGGAAAGATCATGGGTAATGAAAATGTAGGTCAGCCCCAAATCAGCCTGCAGCTTCTTAAGCAGATTCAGAATCTGAGCCTGAATAGACACATCCAATGCAGAAACCGGCTCGTCACAGACAATCAGCTTCGGGTTCACTGCCAGGGCACGGGCAATGCCGATTCTCTGACGCCTTCCTCCGTCCAGCTCGTGAGGGTACACATTCATGTACCGGTCTGCCAGGCCTACGGTGCGCATCAGCTCCAATGTGCGATCTTCAATATCACTCTTGGATTTCAAAAGCTTATGCTCTGTGATGGGCTCACTGATGAGCTGCATCACCGTTTGTCTCGGATCCAGGGAAGAAAAAGGATCCTGGAACACCATCTGCATCTCCTGGCGCAGAGGGCGCATCTGCTTGCGGGTATAACCGGTAATATCCTGGCCGTCAAATAAAATCTTTCCCCCGGTAGGCTCTAAAAGCTTTAAAATGGTTCTTCCGGTGGTGGACTTGCCGCAGCCGGACTCTCCTACAATCCCCAGGGTACGCCCCTGCTCAATGGTAAAGCTTACGCCGTCCACGGCATGAAGCTGGCCGCCCGGGGTATTAAAAAATTTGGTAAGGTTCTGCACCTCAAGAATCGTTTTACCTGCCATCTTTATTCCCCCTTAAGCTAAATTCCGGATTGCTGTAGGCGCTGCATGCTACAAAATGTGTGGGACTGCCATCTACCGCCGTCAATGGGGGAACCTCTTTGCTGCACGCATCTGCCGCATACGGGCATCTGGGCGCAAAGGCGCAGCCCGGCGGCAGATCGGAAGGATCCGGCATCAGTCCCTTGATGGGCACCAGCTCCTCCCCCCGCTCCTTTAAGTTGGGCAGAGAGTCAAACAGACCTTCTGTGTAGGGATGGCGCATGTGGTTAAACACATCATCCACTGTCCCCTTCTCCACAATCCTTCCTGCATACATTACAGCCACATCCTCACACACCTCGGCAACCACACCTAAATCATGGGTGATCAGAAGCATGGACATCTCCTTATCCCGGATAAGCTGCTTCATCAACTCTAAAACCTGAGCCTGAATCGTCACATCCAGCGCCGTGGTAGGCTCATCTGCAATCAGAAGCTGAGGGCTGCAGGCCAGGGCAATGGCAATCACCACCCGCTGCTTCATGCCGCCGGAAAACTGATGAGGATAGTCGTAGGCGCGGCTCTCCGCAATGCCTACCATTTTCAGCATTTCCTTGGCCTTCTCAAAGGCATCCTTTTTGGAAAGGTTCTGGTGAATGGCAATACTCTCCCCGATCTGGTCGCCAACCGTCATAACCGGGTTTAAAGCAGTCATGGGATCCTGGAAAATCATGGCCACGTCATTGCCCCGCATCTTCTCTAAATCTGACGGCGACATTTTAAGCACATCTTTTCCTTCCAGATAAATCTCCCCGCTTTTGATCACGCCCGGCGGGTTGGGCACCAGGTTTAAGATGGACAGAGCCGTGGTGGTCTTGCCTGCGCCGGTCTCCCCCACCAGCCCTAAGGTTCTCTTTTTGCCAATCGCAATGTCAATGCCATTGACTGCATGGACGTCAGCATCCTCCGTCACATAATGAACCACAAGATTTTTTATGTCAAGAACTAATTCTTCAGCCATACTATGTACCTCCTCCTATTTTTTCAGCTTCGGATCCAGCGCATCCCGCAGGCCGTCTCCCAAAAGGTTCAGCGCCAGCACTGTAAACATGATGGCCAGACCTGGGATAATACACATATAGCTGGCATCACGGATGTGTCCGCGTCCTGCAGAGAGCAGCGCACCCCACTCCGGAGCCGGAGCCGGAACACCGATTCCCAGAAAGCTTAAGGAGGATGCGGAAATAATCGTGGTTCCGATCAGCAGCGTAATCTGCACAATAATCGGAGACAAGCAGTTGGGAAGAATGTGCTTTACAATAATCTTCCAAGTGGGAAGTCCCATGGCATAGGAGGATTCCACATACTCCTGGTCACGGATTGTCATAACAGACGCACGCACAATACGGGCAAAGCTGCTGGCACAGGAAAATGCCAGGGCAATCATCAAATTCACTGTACTTGGCCCTAACAGGGATACGATTACCACTGCCGTCATAATGTTGGGGATGGAGTAGAAAATGTCAATGCCCCGCATGATGATGGAATCCGTAACCCCTCCGTGGAATCCTGCCTGAGAACCTAAAATGGTTCCCACAATAAGTCCCAGCACCACAGAACCCACCCCGATAATCAGGGAGTAACGGGCGCCGTAGACCACACGGGCAAACAGATCCCTTCCATATTCATCGGTGCCGAACCAGTGAGCCGCACAGGGTCCCATCAGCCGATCCTGCATGTTCTGCCCGATAACATCCACCTCATAGTTAAAGATCACCGGACTCAGCGCCGCAGCCAAAACAAGCAGCACCAAAAAGCCCAGCCCCAGCATTGCTCCCCGGTTCTTCACCAGACGCCGCCAGGTTTCCTGAAACAAAGTACGTTTTTTATACTGATTTTTAATTTCGCTTGCCTGCCCCATCCTATCACCCCTTCTTGCTGTATTGCGCCTTGATTCTCGGATCAAAGAACGCATAAATCAGATCCACCACCAGATTGATGACACACATCAGAATCGAACACATGATGATCGCCCCGGTAACCATGGGAACATCCCTCTTGGAAATGGAATCGTACACCAAACGCCCGATGCCTGGCCAGGAAAAAACAGTTTCTGCCAGCACAGACCCGGTAATCACCAGGGACATCTGCAGCCCGATAGCCGTAATAATGGGAATCAATGCATTTTTCAGGCCATGAACCGTGATCACCTGCTTCTCGGAACAGCCCTTTGCCCGGGCAGTGGTCATGTAGTCCTGACGCAGCACATCCAGCATGGAGGAACGGGTCGTCCTGGTAATCAGCGCCGCTAATCCAAATCCCACTGTCACTGCCGGCAGAACCAGGCTGTCTAACCCTCCTTTTCCTCCTGTGGGGAACAACCCCAGCTTTAGGGAAAAGAGGATTATCAGCATCAGCCCCAACCAGAAGTTAGGCATGGAGGTGCCGAACAAGGCAAAAATCATCCCCGCCGTATCTTTCCAGGTGTTCTGATGGATGGCCGTATAAATTCCCAGAGGAAGGGACACTGCCACCGCAATAAGTACTGCCGCTCCGCCTAACATCAGGGTGTTGGGAAGCCGCTCCATAAAGGTCTTAAACACATCCCTCTTGGTCACATAAGACTGTCCCATATCCCCGGTAATCATCCCCTTCATGTAGTTTCCATAGCGGACGATAAACGGATCGTTAAGCCCCAATTCTTCCCGAATCTGCTCAATCTGCTCTGGCTTGGCATTGTCACCGGCAAGCATCAGCGCTGGGTCTCCGCCTGTCAGGCTCATGGCCCAGAAAATCAAAAATGAGGTCACAAGGATAACGGGAATCAGCATTACCAGACGTTTCAATATATATCTCAGCATTTGCCTGTCACTCCTTTTCTATTTTGAACACTTCCAGAATCTCTCTTTTCCATCCATGGGTCTTGCCCCTGCCTGATGTATTGATTCAGAAAAAGATTCTGAAAGTGTTCCTTGTCAGAACATTCCTGCAATCAGCCTGTTAAATATGCGTTCATACAGTCACTGAGGTAAACACCAAAAACTGTTTGAACTGCATCAGAAAGCCCTCTTTCATTTATAGTGGTGCCGCGAAAACGCGGCATGAGGGGTTACTGGGCAATATAGGCGTGACGCCAGTCATGATTACCGCCGCCGTAGAAATACTGGCCCTGCAGATCTTTATTATAGGCAACTACCAGGTTTGCAATATAAAGCGGAACCTGCGGACATGCATCAACCAGATAGGTCTGCAGCTCCTGGGCAGTCTCCAGACGTTTGTCTGCATCCTTTTCCGTGGCCACAATATCAATCATCTCATCAGCCTTTGCATCTCCATAGTGATGATAGTTGGAACCAGAACCTGTGTAGAACAGATCACGGTACACAAAGTCTACTTTGGAATCCTCGTTCCATCTCCACAAGAACAGCTCCTGGCTGCCGTCCACACAAGCAGATTTCAAGGTTGCCGTCTCCATGGGCTCCAAGGTCACAGTGATGCCGATATCTGCCAGATTTGCCTGAATAATGGTTGCAATCTGCTCGTAAGGAGTTCCGGTAGCATAGGACAAGGTGGTAGTAATGCCGCCATCCGGATATCCGGCCTCTGCCATCAGAGATTTTGCCCTCTCCACATCATAGTCAAAGCCTTCCATCTCGTCATAAAATCCCCACAGGCCGCGGTTTAAGATGGTGGTCTGCGGTGTTCCCTTGCCATACACAGCCGCCTCTAAAACAGCGTTCCGGTCAATGGCACAGGCAACGGCTTGACGCAGGGTCTGATTATCCCACGGAGCCTTCTCTACATTAAAGGCAAAGTAGAACAGACGAGTTCCGGTCTGCTCATAAACCGTAATATTTTTGTCCTCCTCCAGATATTGCAGCTCATTGATCGGCGGGTTGACGCACACATCAATCTCACCGGCCTGCAGAGCCATCACACGGGAGGATGCCTCGATATAAGGACGGAACTCTAATATCTCGGCCACGCCGGGAGCTAAGTTCTCACTGGCCGGAATATCGTTCCCCCAGTAATCCTCCACCTTAACCAGACGGCAGTATTCTCCCTCAACCCACTCGTCAAACTTGTAGGGGCCTGTACCGATATAGAAGGGATTCTCCACCCCGTCATCATAAGCCTTCTTGGACTGGATGGCCAAAGGCAGGGAAGCTAAGGACTGTACAAACTCATTGTTATACTTTTCAATCTCAATCTCAATGGTGTGCTCATCCTTCACCGTACATCCCACATAGCCGGCCAAAACAGAGGCCACCATGTTGTCCATAGCCATGTCCAGAGTGAACTTTACGTCTTCTGCTGTCATAGGAGTCTGGGCGCCGTCATTAAAGTAAACATCGTCCCTTAATTTCATTTCAATATGGGTATCATCTATGAATTCCCAAGAAGTTGCCAGGCAGGGATCAAAACGCACATCGCCGCTGGATCCATTGTTAAAAAATACCAGGGTCTGATGGGTGTTTTTCAATATAATATTATTGATCTGATCCTGCTGCTTTTGAAGATCTAGATTATTGATATCGGTATCTGTGCCGATAATCAGAGATTCTTTGTGGCCGGCTGCCGCTGATCCGCCAGCCGCACTGCCGCCTGAAGCTTCGCCGGAAGTATTCCCGCTGTTAGCACTGCCGGAATTTCCCCCCCCCCCGAACATCCTGCCAGGGAAACTGTCAGCATAGCCGCACCGAGTAACAATGCAAGTCGTCTTTTCATAGTTTCTTTCCTCCAAATATAATAATATTTTCGCCCTTTCGAACCGTTCTTCCACAGGGCATTTTGTAAATAAAAATACACAAAAAATAAATAAAAGAGAATCCAGAGCATAATAAAAAGCGCCAACATAAAACATCCCACGCCCCTTGTAGGAGTTTAAGGAATGTCTACATCACCGCGCCGCTCTTTCTTCTCTATGCAATGTGTATATTTATTTATCAGGTATTTTAAAGTATACCATCATTTTTTCAAAAATGCAAGCCCCTTTTTGATGGTTTTTGTTGAAATTTCCATAAAGGGGGCATATGTTTTGGATCTATAACTGTTCCCTATTACACTCCCACTAACTCAAGCATCCAATTTATCCATCCGCTGATTGTAGAGGAACGCCGCACATAGGTACTCATGCTCTCCACCTTATAAAGATTCGCTCTCTGCATGATCTCAACAATCGCTGGGGTATCCGGCATGGAGCCTGTTCTCATACAAAGTTCAAAGGTTTCTTTAAATGCCTGATGCTGCAAAATGGCCTTACAAAATGCTAACTGCCGCTGCTTATAGTTCAAATTCATGATACGCCTGCCAGGCAGGCTTAAGGAATAGACCGGCTTATGGCCGTCTTCATAATGTTTTTCCAAAAATCCCAAATATCTTGCGGCGTCTGTATAATAATTTGTCTGCCGGATATCAAAAGCATATTTTTCCGTAACCTGTTCCCGGCTCAGTTCCTGGGAACTTAGCAGCTCACAGATATTGATTACCCGCTCAAAATTATTTGCCTGAGGAAAAGAAATCGCCGGCTCAGGAACAATTTGAGTGCAAGATGCCGTCTCCTGTAAATCCGAAATTCCTATCAGTGTATCCTCAATCGAATAATTCTTGTGCTTTATAAGAGCCAGGGAATTATAAGAACCAGGATTTTGGAACTCATATTCATATAAGCTGAATATTCCATTAGAGTAGACCAGAAAAATGGGCCTCACCTTTTTCGTCACACGGCTGCTCCATACCCTGTATGGGTAATATAACTGCCTTATAAGAAAGTCTTCCGATAAATCTCTCTTTGCTTCTAACAGGGAAAGACTATAAAGCCCTTCAAAAGCAGCATCGATTTCAATTTGAGAATTGTTTACGGAAACTGCAGTCATTCTTTTTGTGCAGGAGTTCTGGATGCTGAAATCAAACTGTCCGGATCCCATACGGCCTGACACCGTAGGACAGAGAAGTTCCTCCTCCAAAAAGTCCGCAAGCATCCCTGAAGCCAAAGCACAGTTTATGGAAATTGCCTCACTTGGAATGTGATTTGCGTCAAGGCTTTGAAGATTTGCCGGCAGCGAAACATGAATCACCGACTTTTCCAGTTCTTCAAAAGTCTGGTATGCTTCAAAATGAGAAATCACATAATCGCCTCGGGAGATCGGCAAGATGGCAAGATGATTCTCAGCAAAAATATGAGGCAGATTAATGCGGTGATCAAACTTTGCCATCAATCGAGGTTCGCGGTATTCTTTTATCTGAGATGCTGAAATAATAAATTTCCCATCGGATTGAATGTGCGGTAAAATATCATATTTTTCAAATAATGCTTCCCAGGCCCTGTCATTCTGGCTTTTCGTCCGTTCACTCATAATTTCTCACTACCACCTCATCCACCTGTCCTCTTTTTGCAGCATTGGAATTGATCGCACGCTTTGCCTTTACTATAGTAATGTTGTAAGAGGCGTACTGCTCCCTGATAAAATCCGTCGCAGAATTAGAGAGCATAAATTTGATTCCGCGCCGGTTAAGCTCATCACAGCATTGCCGTAAACGGATTTGTTCCGAGCGGTCAAAACCGCCTTTTGCATAGCCTGTAAAATTGGCTGTACCGGAAACCGGATCATAGGGCGGATCTAAGTAGACAAACGTGCCCTTTTTTATGCCGGCCAATACTTCTGCGTAATCCACGCTGCTGAAAGTGATCTGAGCCTTCTGAAAATATCTGCTGACAGCTCTTAAGGTGGGAGCATTTACAATATTAGGATTTTTGTAGTGTCCGAAAGGCGTGTTGAACTCTCCTGCATTATTTACCCGAAAAAGGCCATTGTAGCACGTTTTATTCAAGTAAATAATACGTGCCGCTCTCTGCACCTTCGGTAAAAGCTCATACTGTTTTTTATCCCTGTCCCAATCTCTGACATGGTAAAAATGAGCTTCCTCATTTGGATGTTCGCCTAAAATGTCAATGAGTTCCTCCACATTATCTCTGATGACCTCATACATTTGGATAAGTTCCGTATTAATATCATTAACATAAACAATATTGGGCTGCAGTTTAAATAGAACCGCGCCTCCCCCCAGGAATGGCTCGCAATAAGAAGCTACACGTTTTGGAAGCAATGGTGTTAAATCATCAAGAAGCTGCCGTTTTCCGCCAACCCATTTTACAACAGGCGCAACAAGACGATTCTTCCGCATAATCTGCCCCCTTTCTTTCTGATGTACCATTATACAGCTACTAAGCACAGCCCGGCAGGGGTGTGAATAATAACCAGATACATTCTAGCATAACTCTCAAGCAACTTCAATCTAAAAGCCACTATGTCAGGGAACTTTTTCCTGTTACGGCTGTATAACGATATTTTTTTATTTCACCTCCTGACATCCGTGAAGAAACCTTACGGCCGTTTTTTCATAAATGGCAACCGCCTTCTCATACTGGTCCAGATCAATCCATTCTTTCGGAGAATGGGCGCAGGCAATATCACCAGGGCCGAATACCACGGTGGGAATCCTTCCCTCATTGGACATAATCGACGCATCGCACCAAAAAGGAACCATGTCCACATCCTGATTTTCCCCGGTTACGTCCTTTGCCGCTCCCAAAAGCATTCTGACAATCCTCTCCTCTTTGCCCACCTCCATGGGAAGGCGCTTTTTTCCAGGACGCTTCTGGATCTTGCTTTCACACACCTTTACCTGGCACGTTTCATCGATCACCGCCTTTGCCAGTTCTTCTATTTCTTTCATCACCTGGCTGGAATCTTCTCCCGGCATATCACGCCGCAGCAGGGTAACACAGCATTGCTTTGCAGCCACATTAGGCTTTTCCCCTCCCTGTATCAGCCCCACATTAAAGATGGGGCTTCCCAGTATAGGATGCCTTCTTTTCTGATACTTTTCCGTCAGCTCTCCCTCTAATGCCGCCAAAACGCGCCCCATCTGCACAATGGCATTTCCTGTGTGATTTTCCCCTGAGGTATGCTTAGGATATCCTGTCACCGTAATATCAATATGGGTAACTCCGCGCATAAAGCTTCCGACCTTAAGCTTCGTAGGCTCCCCCACAATACCTCCGTCTGCCTGGATTCCCATTTCCTCCAGCATACAGACCATACGGGAGGTGCCGCGGCTTAACATTTCTTCATCCGGCACAGCCGCCAGAATCAAAGTGCCCTTCTTAAGTCCTCCCTGATCCGCGATCCGCCTTGCACTGCACATCATGGCTGCCAGTCCGCCCTTCATGTCCACTGAGCCTCTGCCAAACAGCTTTTTGTCCTTTATCTCAGCCAAATAGGGATTTCCCTGGTAGTTTTCCACAGGATGGGTATCCATATGTCCGTTGAAAACCAGAACCGGCCCGTCTTTTGCTCCCCGCAGAATGCCAAGAACAACCGGCTGATTCTCTCCTGCTGACCCCAAAACCACCTCCATGCCTATTTTTCTCATCTCATCTTCCAGAAACTCTGCGATCTGCTTCTCGTTTCCCGTTACGCTGGGAATACTCACCAAATGCCGCAGAAACGAAATCTCTGTATTTACCCTCTCATTTTCCATCTCTGTACCCTGCATCCTCTTTCTGCATCTCCTTTACACATTGCCGGCTGTCAGACGGTTCCTTATGCTTTTTCCTCACCTTTACACATCCGGCGATTCCTCTATCTGGAAACATCTTAACACCTCATTGGCCGCATCCAATTCCGACGGGGCGCATCCTCTGATAAACCGCTTTCCTTCAGCCCGGGCCTGGGCACAATTTCCCATAAAAAACCCATTTTCCCAGTCACCTTCCCGGGGAATCCTTGTCCCGATGACAAGCTCCACCCTTCTTTTGGGATCCTCCGCAAAAAATCCCATATCCTCCAATCTGCTGATGGTAATGGCTGCACATCCGATACATCCGCTGCATGCCCCGAAATTATGGATTTTGGCCTGTCCTCCATCCGGCATGGAGGGAACTGCCCGCTGAAAGCTTCGCCTCACCTTTTCAATGGAATCACCCAGAATCTCCACCTCCTCCATACAGGAAGGCCCGATCCCGTCCTCCATAGCCATTCTGATGTGTTCGATTTTCTCTGCCTCAAATCCCATGACAGACGCTGCGGCCATATCCACGGCCAGAACATTCTCACCTGCCAGAATCACTCCCATTCCAACGGGCTTCCCCTCCTTTGGCCCCAAACCTTCTGAGCCGATGATCCCGTCTGCCACAGTCAGAGAAGTCCGAAACACCCGGTTTAAATCTGCCACCGCCTGATTCACACCGATATCATGAAACCGTCTTTTTTCGACAGGAGGAATACACCCCTTTAGGTTTTTCATTCCCAGGCTGACCTCCGTGATAAAATGAGTCTTTAATACCGGAATATTGATTACCACATCATATTCCAGACAGGCTTTGTTTACCTTTACACTGTCTAGAATCCTTCCGTTCTCCACCTTTATAAGCTCCATGGGGCCTGTATTTAAGTCTATAAGCTCTGCCCCCAGCTTCTTTGCACCGCCGGCAATCTTGCACCGCTCCATAACCTTGAATGTGCCGATATGGATGGATCCCGTCCCGTCCCCCACGTCCACCTTCCCGGCTCCCGCCTCTTGTGCCAGCTCTATAAAAGCCTCCAAAAGAGCCGGATTGGTGGTCACGCCCTTTTCCCACGGAGCAGGTCCTGTTAAATTGGGCTTCATAAGAACACTCTGGCCTGGCTTAACAAATTTTCCCATGCCGCCTAAAAGCTCCATGGCCTGTCTGACCTGGCTTCGGATCATTTTATCAAATGTTCCCTGCTGCCCATAATCTTCTGACTCCGCCCGGTTTTTCTGCGTCAATGCCTTTTCTTGTACCACTGCCACCTGATACTTTCCCATATTATTACTCCCCAATCACTTTCTCCAAAAAGGATGCCAGCCGGTCAATGTCTTGTTCCTCTATAAACCAATTCAAGGAGATCCGAAGCCCCTCCGTTTTTGTCCTCAGATCCACGGTTCTCCACTGGATGATAATCCTTTCTTCTTCCCACGCCCTTTTAACCAATGCCCTGTGATCCTTTCCGGGAATCCTCACGGCAAAAATAGCGGTCCACAGCCGCTCGTCCTCAGGAGAAAGGATTTCCACAGAAGCTCCCAAAGCTTCCATACAACTTCTGCAGTACCGGTGAAGATGCCGGGTCCTGTCTGTAATATTCTCCATGCCGATGGCGTCTGCCATCAGGATACACTCCCTAAAAGCCGCATACATGGGAATATGGCGTCCGCCATATTCAAACCGCCTGGCATCCGGCATGAAGGAGATCTCATGGCTGTTAACATCAAAATCCGTCTGCATTCCCACCCCGCCAAAAGGAACCCGAACCTTAGGAATCAGCTCCTTTCGGATATATACGGCTCCGATTCCCTCTGGTCCGCACAGCCATTTATGGCAGGATAAAAGGTAAAAATCACACCCTATCTCCTTTACATCAATCGGCACGTTCCCTGCTGCCTGGGCTCCGTCCAGCACAAAAATCACGTCTCTTTCTGCCGCCTGACGGCACATATCGGCTGCCGGTATTACGGTCCCGTTCGTGTGAAACACATGGCTGATAACCGCCATTTTCGTCTCAGGCGTCAGTTTTTTGGAAAACTGTTCTGCAATTTGCTCCAGATTCCCAATTCCGGAAAATGTATCCGTGTGAAGCCTTAAAATCGGCTCCGCGGCATAAAAAGGAAGAATGGAAGCCGGATTTTCCTGATCGCTGATCAGCACCCGCTCTCCCGGCTTCCAGTCAAACATCCGCACAATGGTATTTAATCCCTCTGCTATACAGCGGACAAAAAAGATTTCCTCCGGCTCTGCATGGATAAAACCAGCAACCGATTTCCTCACATCCTCAAGAAGCGCCTTTAACCAGCCGTGGATGTTTACATTGACCTGCCCTTCCTGCACCATCCGCTCAAACACATCTTCCATGGATTTTAATACGGATGTGGGCATTGGCCCACATCCACCGGAATTCATGTAAATATATTTCTCTGCGGCAGGCATCTGCTTTTTGTACCATTCAAACCGCTCCGCAGGCGTCAGCTTCTCCATATCTTCTTTCATTAAAGACAAACCCTTTCACCTCTTTTCATCACAAATACGACCTGCCTTAGATTTCTCATGGAATCCAAAGGATTCTCCTTCACTGCCACAATATCTGCCTGCTTTCCCGGCTCCACAGACCCGATCTTTAAATCCAGTCCCAAAATCCTGGCTGCCTGCCAGGTGGCAGAAGCAAGCACATCCTCCTTTTTCATCCCCATCTTTTCACACATTAAATCCAAGGTCAGATAAAATTCGTCAAATCGTGTATTTTTGCACCCGGCATCCGTACCTGCCATAATGGGAACCCCTGACTGATACATTCGCCTGGCAGTCCCAAAACGGCTCTGCTGAAATTCCCCCCACATGGCCACCTTGTCCGGCAGCGGAGCCGCCTCCTCAGGGGAAAGAATATACGCCTTTCCCACAGCCGGATTGACTGCAATTCTTCTGCCTGCCATCTCGTCTGCCAAATCCTGTCTGTAATCCTCCCCGCCTTCCCCCTTAAAGCTGCAGTGATCCAGCACATCAAACCCGGCTCTTATGGCACGCTCAATGCTCCTTGTACTGTGAACATGGCCTGACACCTTTTTCCCTCTGGCATGGGCTTCTTCCACAATGGCCTTTAAAGTCTCCTCAGAATATTGATCAATCAAGGAATCGCTTCCCGGCGTCATATTCCCGCCAGACACCATCACCTTAATATAATCCACTCCCTGTTTACACAGCCACCGGACTGCCTTCACAGCCTCTGACACTGTATCACATTCCAGTCCGCAAAAATTGCAATGTCCCCCTGTGATCGTTAAAGGCATTCCTGCACTGATAATATCCGGCCCCTGCATTTCCCCTTTTCCAATAAAATCTCTCAGCTTTAAGATCCCCATCCCCTTGGCCCCGCAGTCCCTGACCGTCGTCACTCCGCTTTTAAGCTCCATCAAAGCTGCCCTGACCATCCGAAGCAGACAGGTTTCCTCATCATCCCCATAAAGTTCCGTCAAAGGCTGGCTGCTTGAGCTGAAAGAAAGATGGAGATGCCCGTCAATCAATCCAGGCAGCACATAATTCCCCCTCATATCCAGGATCTCCCGCTCTCCCTCCTGCAGAATAGAAGAAAAACTCCCCAGCTCCTCCACCCTCACAATCGTTTCCCCAAAAATCAGGATTCCCTTCTCCCCCTCCTCGACCCTGACACACTCTCCCGCACAGGAAATCAAATGATCCGTTATAATCAGCTTTTCTTTCATTATCCCTTTCCTCACTTCCCACACATCCTTTATATCCCATACCCCATTTTTCACATCATAGGCGGCAGCGAAGAATACTCTGCCAGCTCAATCGCCTTATCCACATGCTCCTGGCCTCCGGTCAATGTCATCCGGTAATGAGAAGGAATCAGTCCGTCAATCCTTCTTCCCGCCAATTTAGGCAGGTTCTTCCGATACCCCTCCATGGTAGAGCCGTAGCAGTTAATCAGGCTCAGTGTTCCATTGAGATAAACACTGTCCCCGGAAAATAAAATTCTCCTCTTGTTCTTCTCAAACAGATAACACACCGACTCCACACTATGGCCCGGCACAAAAACAGCCGTAACCTTCCCGTCCGCCGCCGGGATTTCCTGCTCCTCCTCCAAAGTCAGATCCACCGGACAATGAGGATACACATAATCCGCCGGATAAGCGCCCTTTTTCTTTGCCGCTGCCAGCCCCAGCTCCTCCTCCGTGCCCTCCTCCAAAAGCCGTTTCTCACCTGGAGAAGCCGCAACCTTTATCCAGGGCATCATTTCCTTCAGCCCCTTCACACCTCCTCCATGGTCCCCGTGGGCATGGGTAAGGAACAGATACCGGATTTTCTCCGGTTTACATCCGGTCTCAAAAATATTATCCAAAATCAACGAATTATCCAGCCCGCTTCCGCCGTCAATGAGAAAGGCATCCTTCTCCCCCTCTGCCAAGTACACATTACAGTCCTTATAATTGGAGATTCCCGGTCCTCCTGACCCTCCGCCTACCATGTAAAGCCCCTGCTCCAGACGAATATACATTACACTCCCTCATTTCCTTCTTTCTTCAGTTCCACAATCATCTCAATCTCCACCGGAGTACCGAAAGGAAGCTCATTGGTGCCAAGAGCCGCCCTGGCATGTTTTCCGTTTTCTCCAAACGCTGCAATCAAAAGCTCCGACGCCCCGTCTATGACAAACGGCTGCTCCCCAAACCCAGGTGCGCTTGCCACAAATCCCAGAACCTTCACAATCCGTTCTACCCGGTCCAGATCACCGACAGTATACTTTAACGCTGCCAGACAATTACACATACACTGTCTGGCACATGCCTTCCCCTGCTCCACGGTAAGAGTATTTCCCAGCTTTCCCTCATGCAGAAGCTCTCCGTTCTTTCTGCAGTCCTGCCCGGACACATATACCAGATTTTCCCCAAACCTTACGGACGGCAGATACGCTGCCACCGGTTTTGGCGTTTCCGGAAGCGTCACCCCTAATTCCTCCAGTTTCTTTTCTATGATTCCCATATATTCTTATCCTCTTTTCTATAAAATGATACAGCCTAAATCATACCCAAAAGTTTCGGCAGCCCCAGCACCACATCCGGCACATAGGTAGCCAAAAGCAGCACCAATATCTCCACCGCACAGAAAGGAAGCACTGCCTTCATAGTCCGTGACAGCGGAATCTTGGCAATACTGCTGCCGATAAACAGACATACCCCATAAGGAGGCGTAGCCAGACCAATCGTAATATTCAGCACAAACAGCACCGCAAAATGAATCGGATGCACTCCTAAAGACACTGCTAACGGAGCTAAAATCGGCGCAAAGATCAAAAGGCTTACATTTGCATCAATGCCGCAGCCCAAAATCAGCAAAAACACATTCATCAAAATCAAAACCACAAACTTATTGGTAGTAAGGGAAGTAATAAAATCTGCCAAAAGAACCGGCACCTGCCCCATGGCCACCAGCCATCCCACCGGACATGCCACAGCCGCAATCAAAAGAACCGCCCCGGACTGGATCATGGATGCCACCATACATTCCATCAGGATTTTCCCGTTTAAACTGTGATAATAAAACACGCCCACCAAGATCGAATACAGGATTGCAATGGAAGCAGCCTCTGTAGGCGAACATACCCCGGTCATGATCCCTCCCAGAATAATGACCGGCATCAAAAGCGCAGGAACCGCCCGCAGCACTGCGTGAAAAATCTGTCCCATAGAATATTTCTCTGTGTTTCTGGGATATTTCCTCTTAATGCTCAGGTAAGTGGCGGGAATCATAAGTCCCACTCCCAGCAAGATACCCGGCACCACGCCGCCCATAAACATAGCGGAAATAGACGTGCCCAGCGTTGCTCCATAAAGCACCATTCCGATACTGGGAGGGATAATGGGGCCAATCACCGAGGAGCTGGCTGTAACTGCCACAGAAAAGTCATCATCATACCCTTCCTTCACCATAGCAGGGATCAGCGCACCGCCTATGGCCGAAGTATCCGCCACGGCTGACCCTGACACTCCCGCAAAAAACATGGATGCCACAATATTGGCATTGGCCAGGCTTCCCGGCACCCATCCCACCAAAACCCGGCACAAAAGCAAAATATCATCAATAATGCCCACCTTAGACATCAGCTCTCCGGCCAGGATAAACATAGGAACCGCAATAAAGGTAAAGCTGTTCACTCCCTGAAAGATCTGCTGAAACAGCATACTGAGGGAAATCCCTCCCCAGCACCAGATCGTAGCCACCAGCCCCATAGCCATGGCAAATGCAATCGGAATCCCCATAGCCATAAAAAAGAACAAAAACAGGAATAGATAAACGCCCACTAAGCTCCTCCTCCCTTCATTACCTTTTTCCAATCTTTCACATGACCCGCAGCAAACCACACCGTATGAACCGCCATCAGGACAAACCCAATATACAGCCCCAAAGCCCACCAGAAATAAGAAATCCTGGTAGCTGCCGCCCTGACCCTCATTTTTAAAAGCAGCATCTCATAGCCATATTTTAAGAGAACCCCAAGAACTATCCCGACACACACATAGCTGACCAGTTCCAGCAAATAGCGCACCTTCTTGGAAAACAGATCCACCAAAAGATTGAACCTTACCAAATCTGCCCTTTTATACGCCACACTGGCCCCATTAGCCGTCAGCCACAGCATACACATCCTGGCAATCTCCTCTGACCAGATGGCAGAGGTCATAAATGGCAGCCACCTGGTAGTCACTCCCACTAAAAGCGCAAACAACATAATAAATCCAGACCCGGTAGCCAGCACAATCCCTATGCGCTCTGCCCATTCACTGCACCGGCCAATCACCTTCATCATCCACAATCCCTCCATCCTATCCACTTTCTGTCTGCATCTTAAACCTTTCCCTGCCTGAAACCTGCAGGCTGAATCTTCCTGTTGTTGTTAGAAAAAAGACAGCAGCTATACGGTTTTTTCGCTCACGCGGCTATGCCGTCACAGCCGCGTAAGACAAGAAAACCGTGACTGTTGTCTTTTATTTTTTCGGAATCCTTTACTTTCCTATCTCCTGCACCCGGTCATACAGCTCCTGGGAAACCGTCTTTCCATCCCCAATAAACTTCGGAACGATTTGTCCGGCTGCCTCCAGCCACTTTTTCTGTTCTTCTGCAGTGGGCTCATACACCGTAACCCCCTGCTCTCTCATCTTATCTGCCACTCCGGCTACATCTTTCTCGTTCAGCTCTCTCTTGATCTGCTCGGACTCACGGGACGCCTTAATCACTGCTTTAAAAAGCTCCCCGTCCACACCGCCTAAAGCATCCACAGCCCCTGAGCTGATGACTCGTACCGAAGGACCAAAGGACAAAGTCATAACCGTTGCATACTTGGCCACCTCTGTAAAGTTATTGGTAAAAGCCGGAACCGGACCAGCATACACTCCGTCTACAGTCCCTTGCTCCAGACCGGTATACAGTTCCTGCCATGCCATAGGAGTGGCTCCGATGCCGCAGGCTTCATAAAGCGCCATCTCAATCTCTGATCCTGTAGTACGAACCTTCAGATTAAAAGCATCCTCCGGAACCTTTACCTCTCTTTTTGTATTAAAAAGCCATCTGGCTGCTCCTCCGTCCACATCAAAGGTCACCGGATAACATCCGATCTCCTCATATACCTGGGCTGCAAGCTCATCTCTCAGATCCGAGGCAAGCACCTCATACACATGATCCGTATCCCGAAACATTCCTGGAAAATCACAGAAATCCAGCACATGGCAGAACTCGGAAAGATTGGCTGTAGAGCATTTTGCCATCTCAAGAGTGTTGGCCATACATGCCTGTACCACATCTCCGTCCGAGCCAAGCTGCCCGGCAGGATAATACTCAATCTTCACCCTTCCGTCTGTGTAGGTCTCCACCAGCTCAATGAACTTCTGATTGGCTTCATATTCTGCTGTGCCGTCAACCGCTGCGTCTCCCCACTTCAGTACAATAACATCCTTTGGCTCCTCTTTTTTGTCACCTTCTGCCTGGCTCTTAGAGTCATTGCCTTCTGCTCCTGCATTTCCTGCCTCTGTGCCGGAATCAGCAGCTATTGAGGTTTGGGCCTTACCGGAATCCGAACTGCATCCTGTAATTCCTGTAACTGCCATAGCTGCTGCCAGCAGCAATGCGATCTGCTTCTTCATATTTACTCCTCCTTGAATGTAAATTGAAACTATTGTCTATGTTTCCTGTTTTAAGCATAATCCAAACATAACTTTTTGTCAATATGAAACTAACAAAAAATCTTATAATTTTTCTTTTTTCAACAATTTTTTGATTTTTCTTTCCACATTTTTTACTTTTATGTTGATTTTTTTCAATGATTCTATTATAATCTTTTTATATAACAAAATAATTTGTTAGGTTTGAAAGGAGATTCCCATGCGTCTTACACAAGAATACAAAAAAATACTTCCCCCGGAAGAAACCATCTTATTTTTACAAGAACTGGTCAAAATTCCCAGTATAAACGGCCACGAGGAAGCCATTGGACTTTATCTTCATGATTTTTTTCAGAAGCAGGGCTGGAAAAGCACACTCTATGAAGTAGAGCCTCACAGACCTGCCGTGGTGGCTCTTGTCCAAGGAAAGCATCCGGGAAAAACCGTCATGTTTACCACTCACTATGATACCCACGTGGTTGATAATATGGAAATCCCGCCTTTCACTCCCAATATACAGGATTTTCTTCTATATGGAAGGGGAAGCTGCGACGCCAAAGGCTCTATTGCCGCCATGATCATGAGCGCTCTGCTGTTATGGCGGTCAGGAGCAGAATTTTCCGGCACCCTGATGCTGGCCTTTGTCCCAGACGAGGAATATCTCAACAAAGGCACCACCTGGCTCATGGAGCACGGTGTCACGGCAGATATAGCGGTTGTGGGTGAGCCTACCAGAATGGATGTGGGATTTGGCCACCGGGGCTGTACCCATTTGGATATCATCACCAAAGGCAAAGCCTACCACAGCGCTTACCCGGAGCGGGGAATCAATGCCATTGAGAAAATGGCCTCTGTCATAACCCATTTAAGGAATGACTTCTTTCCTTCCTATGAGGACAGAACCCATCCCTTCTTAGGCCACCCGGTCATTAACTTAGGAATTATTACCGGAGGAACCAGAATCCACACCGTGGCAGATTCCTGCACAGCCTCTTTTTTAAGACGGGATCTTCCGGGAGAGACTACCGAACAGATTCTGGCTGAAATCCAGGAATACGTAGATTCCCTGAAAACCCAGAACCCAGGACTTGCTGCAGAGGTAAAACTCAGCACTATCCAGCAAAGAATCCGCCTTCCCTTCTTTATTGATCCTGATCACCCTCTTGTACAGGCCATGTCAGACAGCTATTGCCATATCACCGGAAAAGAAGGAAGAAAATCTGTCATGAATTATTACTGCGATGCCAGTATTCTCTGTACGGAGCACAACATCCCCACCATTATTTTCGGACCTGGGGACATCCATGTGGCCCACTCCTCTTTAGAGTATATTGATATCCGTGATCTGTGTGATGCAGCCTACATTTATGCAGATTTTGCCCTGTCACAGCTCACAGACAACACCGCACCAGAAGAAAAGGAACCCAGCGTATGACAGAGGATCGTTTAAAAAAGGCATGTCTTTTTATGTCTGCCTGCAAAATCCACACCCTGATTGCCTGTCACCCAAAGCATGTATACTATTTGTCAGGCTTTTCCACCACAGCCCGTCCCTACTGGCAAATCGGACAGACCTGCTGTCTGATCTCACAAAACGGTCTGAGAGCCTTGATTCTGCCAAAACCATGGGGAAAGGAGTTTTCTTCTGTCTCCGTATTTCAGGTGGTGGAATACAGCGGAGGCGCTGAGGGCTGTGCCCAGACCATTGCCGCCCTGCTTCCCGGTCAGTCTGACGTAAAAGTAGGCGCGGATCTTACCTGGATGAACACTCCTTTATTCCGGGCTTTATCAAAGGAAGCTCCCCATATTTCCCTTCTGGATGAACATCCGGTGTTGGCCTGGTGCCGTATGGATAAGGACCTTTCTGAAATCCAGGCTTTGTATCAGGCATGTAAGATCAGTGATCATGCTCTTCAGAAAGCCGGGCTGCTTATCAGAGAAGGAAGTATAGAACAAGAAATCCAGACTGCCTTGGACAGCCAAATGATTCAGGAAGGCTCCCTGGGGGGAGGCTTTACTACCAAGGTAATATCCGGATCCAACGGAAGTTTTCCTCACCATGTGGCAGGAAATCACCAGATATCCGCAAAAAGCGCCACCATCGTGGATTTAAGCGCTTCTGTAAATCATTACGAATCAGACAGCGCAAGAACCTACCTGACAGAAAGTCCGGCTCAAAAGGAATGCTCAGAGCTTTCCTGTATCCATCAGGGAATCTGTGAAATCCTGGCGCAGCTTCCTAAAAAGCTGCGCCCCGGGGTCCCTGTATCTGATATTGACCGCTTTGTCCGCAAAGAATTGTCCCGTCTCCGCCCGGATGCCCTTCAGGCCGGAACCATTGGACACGGAGTGGGGCTTCATGCCCACGAATATCCGGATATTACCCCGGACAGCTCAGAGCTTCTCCAGGAAAATATGGTCCTTGCCATAGAACCGGCCCTGTATCTGCCTGGACATTGGGGCATCCGAATCGAGAATATGTTTCACATTCACTGCTCTGCTACTGATATTATGAATGAATTGGAGGCATCCTATGGGCATCTATGAAGAATTACACGTTCCCCGGATCATCAATGCCATGGGGACCTACACCATTTACGGCGGCTCCAAAATGAGCAGCCAGACCATTGAGGATATGAAGGACGCAGCCGCCTCTTTCATTGATTTAAATCTGCTCCAAAAAAAGACCGGACAAGCCATTGCCAGACTGACCTTAAATGAAGCGGCCTATGTCTGCAATGGAGCGGCTGCCGGGATCTACTTAGGGCTTTTGGCTGCCGTTGCCCTTCACTGCGGGAAAAAAATAAGGTATCTGACCAGACAGGATCTAAAGGAAAGCCAGATCTTAGTCTTCCGATCTCACCGAAGCCCCTATGATATTGTGATGGAGCAGCTAGGCGTCTCTGTCACCGAGCTGGCCTACTCTAACCACACCCTTCCCTGTCCGCAGGAAGATATGGATGCCGCCATCTCGCACCGGACTGCTGCCATCTATTACCTGGAGTCCGGCTGGACAGCCCCCGGCGCCCCGTCTCTAAAGGAAACCATAGAAGCAGCAAAAAGGCACGGCCTTCCCATCATCTTAGATGCAGCAGCCATGCTTCCTCCTGCTGACAATCTGTGGAAATATACAAAAGCAGGCGTGGACCTTGCCGTTTTCAGCGGGGGAAAAGACTTAAAGGGGCCTCAGGCCAGCGGTCTGATCCTGGGGCGAAAAGAACTGATTGATCTTTTGCTGGAATCTGCTTTTCCCAAACACGGCTACGGCCGATTTCTAAAGGTAGGGAAAGAAGAAATCGTTGGGCTCTACTCTGCCCTAAAACAGTATCTTGCCCAGGATCAAGAAGCCCGGCTGCAGGACGCAGAAGACCAGGTAAAGCTTGCATGCAGCATACTGAATGCCCATCCCGGCTATCAGGCTGCCAGAAGCTACCCCAATGAGGCTGGACAGCCCATTCCCAGAGTTTTAGTAAACCTTACAGGCCAAAGCGCTGATGCAAAAGACATTCTTTGTTATCTGTCCTGCTGCAGCCCGCCAATCATCGCCTCAGCCGCTGATCAATCCAGCTTTTATCTAAACCCAATGACCCTGACCAAAGAAGAAATGGAGTGGATCTGCAGTCAGATTTTACTCTATTCCCGTTAACCCTCATACACGATATTTACACGTAAGTTAGGAGGAACCTATTTCATGTACAAAATCGGATGCATCGGCCACGCAGGCCGACACGGTGAATTTTTTTCTCGGGTTTTCAACCAGCAGCAGCTTTTCGGAAACTACCGCTTCTCCTACGTATTCGGAGAGGATGAAGCCTTATCCCTGGAAGAAAAAAACCAGCGCTTTTACCACGTAGACGCCTACTTTGACACTGCCGAAGAACTGATCGAACGTTCCGACGCTGTCATGATCCTTACCATTGCCGGTGAAAGCCATCTTCCCTATGCCTTAAAGGCCATAGAAGCCAAAAAGCCTGTCTTTGTGGACAAGCCCTTTGCCGTTACCTATGAAGATGCCAAAGCCATCACGGATGCCGCACGCCTTCATCATGTCCCCCTCTTTGGCGGATCCACCCTGCGTCACTTAAAAAAGCTGGACGAAATCCGCCTGCTTATGAAAGAGGAAAGCTTCCCCTTTGTCTCCATCTCCTACCGGGCAGATCCGGAAAGCCCTTTGGGACTGTACCCCTATTATGCCAGCCACATCGCGGAGATCTGCATGTCTTTATGCGGTCCTGATTATCACGATGTGACAGTAAGCCGCAGAGGGAAAAATGTTTGCTCCATAGTAAAATACGCCCATTGCAGCGCCGTCCTTATGACCACCTTGGACACAGAGCTGGTAAACATCCATCTTACGGGTAAAAAATCATATTCCTTTGACTTAAACCAGGATGAATGTTATATTGATGGTGCCGCCAGATTTATCCAGATGCTCGAAACTGGTCATCCTCCCGTGCCCTATGAGGAGTATTGCAGTTCCGTAAAACTTCTTGAAGACATTACCCGCAAAATGAACGCTCTGGCCTGGTAGGTAAAATACTACAATGCAGGTGTGAAAAGGGATTTTAACACCTATGCGAAAAAAGAGGAGGATCCCATGAACCAGATCTATGATAACTGGAGCTTGTGGCAAAAACTGCTTACCATGCTGGAAAACCAATTTGGAACCAAGAGTGAATTTATTCTGCATGATCTGACCAAAGATTACAACCATACCATAGTGGATATCCGAAACGGCTATATCACCAACCGGAAAATCGGAGACTGCGGTTCCAACTTAGGATTAGAGGTGCTGCGCGGCACGGTAAAAGACGGAGACCGGTACAACTATATTGTCAATACCAGAGACGGCAAGCTCCTCCGTTCTTCCACCATGTTTATTTATGATGAACAGGGAAAAGCCATTGGAAGCCTGTGCATCAACACGGATATTACAGAAACCGTCCATTTTGAAGAATACCTGCGCCAGTACAACCAGTACAATCTTCCTGCAGCTTCTTCTCCCCTTCCTGCCCCTGCCTCCCCAGAGTCGCCAAGGGAAAGGGAAGCCTCCGGCTCCCGGACAGAACCGGAAATCTTTGCCAATGATGTATCCCAGATCTTAGACTTTCTCATAGCAGAGGCCGGTAAGCTGGTAGGAAAGCCGGTAAGCAAAATGAACCGGGAGGACAAGATCCGCTTTGTCCGTTATCTGGACCAGAAAGGCGCTTTCCTGATCACAAAATCATCGGAAAAGGTCTATGAATATTTGAATATTTCACGATATACCTTATATAATTATCTGGATTTTATCCATAAAGAGTCAAACGGCTCCACCCCGTCGCCTGAGGCGGAAGATTAAAGAACGTAAAAGAAAACAATCAGACGAAGCAAAAAGAGCGCTTATGAAAATAAGCGCTCCCTACACAGAACGGAGGAAAACATGAATACATCTTATTTTGAAAAATACTTTTCTTTAGACGGGCGCAAAGCGGTAGTCACCGGCGCCAGCTCAGGCATCGGACGAGCCATTGCCATTGCCCTGGCTAATTTCGGCGCAGAGGTGGCGCTTCTCGGCCGCTCCAAAGAAGGGCTTTCCATTACCCATCAAGCCATCGTAGAAAGCGGCGGCGTCTGTGAGGACTACACGGTAGATATCTCGGACACCGGCGCTCAGGAAGCCTTTTTTCAAGAATACATGAAAAAACATGGCCGGATGGATATCTTCATTGCCAATGCAGGCATCAATCGCAGGGCCGAACTGCCGGACGC
This sequence comes from uncultured Lachnospiraceae bacterium, assembly GCA_910586205.1. GTDB lineage: Bacteria > Bacillota > Clostridia > Lachnospirales > Lachnospiraceae > Brotaphodocola. The sequence continues at coordinate 54,341 of CAJUGD010000009.1, forward strand.
CTCCTTAGAGGACATAGAAGCTCTTTTAAAAACCAACTATGTGGGAACTCTTTTCGGCATGATCCAGGCATCCAACATAATGAAAAAACAGCGCTCTGGCAATATTGTGGTCATCACATCCATCAACGGCTTAAGCCCCCTGATCAACCAGGCTGTCTATTCCAGCATTAAGTTTGGTTTAGAAGGAGCCATGCGGGCCTTGGCCGGCAGCATGGCAGAGTATGGGGTCCGGGTCAATAGCTGCGCCCCCGGCTGTGTCCACTCTGCAGGCAACCAGCATATTTTCTCCATTGACGAATTCCGCAAGTCAAAAGAGGCCAGTATTCCCTTAAGAAAGATCGGCAATCCGGAGGAAATCGGCAATGTGGTAGCTTCCATGGTCAGCGATGCCTACAGCTTTATGACCGGTTCTACGATTCTGGTGGACGGAGGGGAGCTGCTTCGGCCGAAGCAAAAGCAGCCGCAGACAGAGCTTCCTCTTTCTTAAGAATCTGATTTTCGTCCTACGCAGCATATTGGGGCAGTCACTACTCCGGAAACTCAATGATATAATTGTCATAGGCATTGACCACCATGGTCTCGCCCATCTGGTCCACCCTTTTAAACCCCGTCCCATAATTGGCGTGGACATGCCCATGAACAAACAATTTGGGCCGGTACTGTTCAATCAGCTCACCAAAACAGGCAAATCCCCTGTGAGGCAGATCCTCCAGGTCATTCACTCCGGCCGCCGGCGCATGGGAGACTAAAATGTCAAACCCTTTATTCCATTTCAGCTTCCACCGCAGCCGGCGAATACGCCGGCGCATCTCCTTTTCCGTGTACTGATTGACTGCCTCAGGATGATAGCGCATAGAACCGCCCAGCCCCAATATCCGAATCCCGCGAAAAACCTGGATCTGATCCTCAATACAGACACAGCCGCCGTAAGCCTCTGCGTCATAGGGCTTGTCATGATTCCCCATGACAAACATCACAGGCGCTCTGCACATGCTGGCAAAAAAATCAAGATAACTGGGTTTTAAATCCCCACATGCCAAAATCAGCTCCACCCCCTCAAGCTTCTCCGGCTTAAAATATTCATATAATGACTTGGACTCACAGTCTGCCAGCACCAGAATTTTCACTTTTTTTCTCCTTCTGTACCTGTTTCTTCTGCCTTTACGCCATTAAAACGGATCATTGCCTGAGCCTCTGGCTTAAAAAGATCTGTGGCCGGAATCTGTCCCACCACATTGTCACACAGCCAGCCCATGCGGATGATCTCCTCCGGAGTCAGGCAGCGCCCCTCCTCCCCCACAATCAATCCGTTCTGAGCATAGATCTTCCCCTCAAAAGTGCGGAACGAATCACAGCAGATGGACCATTTCAAAAAGTCAATCAGCTTCTGAGTGCTGGAAGGCAGGTCTTTTGAGCAGATCACATCAATCACATCCGCGGACATTCCCCACCAGTAATTAATAGCCTTTTTTCCCTTTAAGCTCTTATCCTCCTGCTCGCCTCTGCAGATCTGATTCACAATCTGCTCATAAAATTTCCCCCAGTTAGTCAGAGACGTAGCAAGATTTTCTACTGTGCCGTCAGGAGCCTTGCAGTAAAGCCCATACTCACGGGACGCTTTCATGGGCGCAACCAGATCCTCACCGGAAATGTGGGTGATTCCCTCCTGCTCCAGCTCCTGACGGCAATGATGCTCCTTTAAACCGGACCATTTCAGATAAACTTTTGCCCTGGGATTGATCATCTTCGCCCCCATGGCAAAGGCATTGATATTGGACATCATGCCGTAAATGGGATAATCTGCAATGTACCCCAGCTTTTCCCGCTCACTCATGGCTGCCGCCAAAGCTCCCATAAGAAACTTTGATTCATACATCCGGGCATAATAGGTGCGGATGGATGAATAGGACAGATTCACGGAACAGTTGAAAATCTTCAGCTTTGGATATTTGATCGCCGCCTTGACGCTGGTAGATGCCATCTGAGGGGCCACTGTAAAGATCACATTACATCCTTCCTCCACTGCCTGATCCACTGCCCGCAGGACTTCTTCTTCTGTGCCTATGTCCTCAAAGGCCCGTGTATGCATTTTCCCATGAAAGCACTGCTCCAGATACATTCGGCCCAGCTCATGGGCATACACCCAGCTTGAAACTTCCTTGCCTTTCGGATAGATAAAGGCAGGTTTTAACATTTCCGGCTCAATGGCAGTTCCCGGAAGCAGCCAGTTTAAAAGTTTGGGTGATCCGCTTTCCTTAACCTCCGGCTTTTCCACCAGTGCAATCTCACTTCCCCGTGAGGTCAAAAGCAGCTCATCCCATATACGGGCCAGATCCCTTTTCATCTGATCCCCGGTCCGCTCCTTGGCTACCTCATAGCTGAAAAACTCCACATATTTTAGAAAAGCATCGGAAGCTGTCAGCTCCATCTCCTCTGTTCTCAGATTATAAAACACTTTGGAAAACCGGTCATAAGCCGCCTTAAAATACTGCCTCTCATCCTCAGTCCAAACCTCCTGCGGCTCCTTGCCCATGGCTTCCAAAAGCCGTTTATAGCTTCCTGTTCTGCTGAACCACACATCACAGTTAAAAGAAACCTGATAAAAATCAAGAAATTCATAATACAGCTTTGTATCGTAATTGTCGCTCCTTTTGGGAATCAGACGGATCACAGACGCAGAAATGCTGTAGGCATGAAGATATTTCAGCACACTGACCCGCTTGTTGCCCTCCTGCACATAGTAACGGTTCATAAACTCATAGGCAAAGATAGGATCATGGATTCCCTCCTCAATCTGATGGTCATACAGATACCCCCACTTGGCCCCAAACTCTGACCGTTCCCCCAAAAGAGGCATAAAATTACTGGCAAATGCCTGGGTCCTGCCCTGGGTCTTGGTTCCTACCACCCGATCCAAAGGAATGTCAATGATCCCTAAGTTTACCTCTGAAACAATCTCCGTATTGGATAAAATCTCATCCAGCACCGGAAGATAGGGATACTGCCCCTTGGAAATCGCCTCCTGATATCGCTTCCTCCCCTGCCGAAGCGCACCCATGTAATCATATAATGCCATCGCCAAACTCCTTTCTCTGCCTTTCCCACATCTTTCCTTAGACAACCGTCAAATAAACAGCATTATCTTTTGGACGTTACCTGGCCTTATATCCTACATCCTCTCCGGCGCCTCAAAGCCCAGCACATCAATACCTGCCAAAAGAACGTCCCTTGTCAGCGTAATCAGCCGGATCCAGCCAGCCTGCCTGGCTTTATCCTCCTCTGCCAGAATCTTATTATCCCGGTAAAACCCATTAAAGGCATTGGCCAAACCATAGACATACTGACAGATCTTATGAGGCGCCAGCTCTGCAAAGGCATTCTCCATCACCTCATTATACCGGGTCAGCTCCAGCATCAGACCACGCTCTGAGCTTCCTGCATCCGGAAGAATCAAGGCAGCCTCATCTCCCTTATCCGTCTCCTGATAATTTTTCAAAATCGATTTGATCCGCACAATGGTATACAGAATATACGGCCCCGTATTGCCTGTAAAGGAGGTAAAGCGCTCCATATCAAACACATAATCCTTTGCCGCCTGATTGGAGAGGTCTCCGTATTTTAATGCTGCCAGCCCAATCATCTTTGCTGTTTTTCTTGCTTCCTCCTCCGGCATCTCTGTGCCGGCTTTTAAAGCATCCTCCCCGTCCTTTTCCTCTTTCAGCACTCCCCGGTTCTCCTGAATCCGGTCATAAACGGCTGCCTCAATATCTGCAATCAGATGCTCCAGACGCATTACGCCTCCGTCCCTGGTCTTGAAAGGCCTCCCGTCCTTCCCGTTCATGGTTCCAAAGCCAATGTACACCATAGGCGTATCCTCTTTCACGTAGCCAGCCTTTTTGGCTACCCTAAACACCTGGGTGTAGTGAAGTTCCTGCCGTTTGTCCGCGATATAAATGTACTGATTCGGCTGATACAGCTTCTCTCTTTCCAAAATAGTCCCCAAATCCGTTGTGGCATAAAGAGCCGCCCCATCCGATTTCTGCACAATACAAGGCGGAAGCTCCTTGGAATCCGTATCCTGGGCAATATCTACCACCAATGCTCCCTGGCTCTCCCGGGCCAGGCCCTTTTTCTTCAGATCCTCAATCAGCCACGGGATATAAGGCCCTGCGTCACTCTCCCCTTTCCACAAATCAAAATGCACATTCAAATTTCCATAATTCTTCTTCAGATCTTCCAGGGAAATCCTCATAATATGCTTCCAAATAGCCACATACGGAGCATATCCGCCCTGCAGCCGCAAGGTAGCCTCCTGGGCCCGTTCCTTAAATGCCTCGTCCTCCTTGGATTTGGCGCTGGCACAGGGATAAATGTCTTCCAGCTCCCCAATGGTAAACGGCGCCTCCAAGGGATACTCTCCCTCATATGTTTCCTGAAAATATACCAAATCCGGCTTCCGCTCCCGCAGTTCTTCTATGATCAATCCCATCTGCAGGCCCCAATCCCCCAGGTGCACATCCCCTATCACATGGTAGCCCAAAAAGCCGCCCATCCGCCGGATGCTTTCCCCAATAACCGCAGAGCGCAGATGCCCCACATGGAGCGGCTTTGCCACATTGGCTCCGCCGTAATCCACGATCACTGTCTCCCCATGTCCCGGCTTTTCCAGCCCCATCTTTTCCTCTCTTTGCATGGTGTTTAAATAATCTGCCAGAAATCCTCCGTCCAGACACAGATTGATAAATCCCGGCATCACTGCGCTTATCTGGGAAAATACGGCAGTCTCATTGCCGCAAGAGCCCGTCAGATAATTTGTCACCTCATTTGCAATGTCAATGGGCTTTTTTTTGTATCGTTTTGCCGCTGCCATAGCCCCATTGCACTGATATTCACATAAGTCCGGACGGTTAGAAAGCACAGCCTTTCCAAAGCGCTTTTCATAGCCGCAGGCTTCAAACGCTTCCTCCATCCGGTCAGAAATCAAATCCAGTATCTTTTTCACCTTAATTATTCTCCTTTTCTGGCATCCTTTTCAGACACGCTCTACTCTGGGGTTCACCTGTCTTATCGCCCTTTCTCACTGACCGTTCAGTCTGTTCATGCCCCGGACAATCTCCTCACAGATATCCTCCACCCTTTTCCCATCTGTAGAAACCATCAAATCTGCCGCTGCCTCATAAGCAGTGCGCCGTTTTTCCATCAATTCTCCAATATACTCCACATTCATATGTCCATTCAATATAGGACGGCTGTCAGAATGCCTTACCCGTTTTAAGATTGTCTCCGGCTTTGCAGTCAAAAGCACTATTCTGCTGCCCTTTTTTAAATTAGCCACATTTTCCTTCCGCATTACCGCCCCGCCTCCGCAGGAAATAACCGTCCTTCTGCAATCCTGAAGCTTTAAGATTGCCCTTGTCTCACAATCGCGGAAATATGCCTCTCCATATTTCTCAAAAATATCCCGGATCGCCATGTTCTCCGACTCCACAATCATGGCGTCTGTCTCTATCTCATCCAGTGAATACTGGTCCCGCAGATAGTGAGACACTGTACTTTTTCCAACCCCCATAAATCCAATCAGCGCAATATTATCATGAAACAAAAGCTCTGTCATGTTCAGATGTTCCTTTCCGCCTCTGCTGCCTTAACAGCAAAAGCCAGACTTTTTAGAGGTCTGGCTTCGGCTTTCATCTTAAAAGTAACCGCCTTATGCTCTGGACAAATATTCTCCGGAACGGGTATCAATCTTGATCTTGTCCCCATTGTCCACAAACAGCGGCACATATACGGTAGCTCCGGTCTCTACCGTGGCAGGTTTGGTTGCTCCCTGGGCTGTATCACCCTTAAAGCCCGGCTCTGTGTTGGTAATCTCCAGCTCCACAAACAGCGGAGGCTCCACGGAAAATACCTTGCCGTTGTAAGAGCACACCTTTACAGTCTCGTTCTCCTTCACAAATTTTAAAGCATCTCCGATCACATCCGGAGCCAGAGCCATCTGCTCATAGTTCTCCATATTCATGAAATTGAACAGATCTCCGTCTGCATACAAATACTGCATGTCCACACGATCAATCCTGGCTGCCGGGAACTTCTCTGTGGGACGGAAGGTCCGCTCTACTACGGAACCGGTCATCACGTTCTTAATCTTTGTTCTGACAAAAGCCGCGCCTTTGCCTGGCTTTACATGCTGAAACTCAACAATCTGGTATACGGAACCGTCAATCTCCAAAGTAATGCCATTTCTAAAATCACCTGCTGAAATCATGGGATCGTCCTCCTTGCATTTACATACTCGCTCGTAATCTTTTATATTCTATAATAAACCTTCTTTTTTTTCAACCATTTTTTTCTGCAATGGGGAATCTGCCATGAGATTTTCTTCCTTTATTTTAAGCTTCTCTTATAAAAATATAACACTACAGCCTCCAAATACCGCTTCAGCACAATCTGAATCTCCTCCTTCGGATTCATCGGTTTTACCAAAATCCCATAGATTCCGGCCCGGTTTGCCCCATATACATCCGTAAAAAGCTGATCCCCCACAAACAAGGTATCCTTCGTGCCTGTCCCCATATTCTCCATGGCTTTCTTATAGCTTCTCACTGCCGGTTTGCCTGACTTATAAATATAGGGCGAATCCACCTCTCTCGCAAAGGCAGCCACCCTTGGCTCCTTGTTGTTGGACAGAAGATAGGTCTTTATTCCCAGCTTATGCAGACGTGCAAACAATTCCCTTGCCTTATCGTCTGCCGGAGCGTCATGACAGACCAGCGTATTGTCAATATCAAAAATAACTCCTCTGATGCCCTTGTCTCTCCATGTTTCAAAATCAATCTCATAGGTGCTTTCCACCCACTCTTTCGGATAAAACCGTTCCCATATCATTTGTTCTTCAACAGCTTTCCCAGCTCCTCCATAAAAGTATTCACATCCTTAAACTCCCGATAAACCGACGCAAAACGGACATATGCCACCTCGTCCAGACTTTTGAGCTTCCCCATTACCAGCTCTCCGATCACCGAGGTCTCCACTTCTTTTTCCTCCATGTTAAAAACACAGTTCTCAATCTCATCAATCATGGCATTAATCTGTTCCGTGGAAACCGGACGTTTATGGCAGGAACGAATCACTCCGTCCTCAATCTTGGATCGGTCATAGGTTTCCCTGGTCCGGTCCTTTTTAATCACCATAAGAGGCATAGTCTCCAGCTTTTCATAGGTAGTAAACCGCTTTTTGCATTTTTCACACTGACGACGCCTTCGGATGGAACTGTTCTCATCTGCTGGCCTGGAATCAATCACTTTGGTATCTGATGCACTGCAATACGGACACTTCACTGTCATTTCCTCCTGTTTTTGCGCTGTACAGCAGTTCAGACTCATCTTCTGCTGCACCTTTCCTTTACCGTAAAACCAAGTCTTTCCATTACCGCCTACTCTCTGATACAGCATTTCCCGAATTTCCACAATACCATATCAAACGGTAGCTCTTTGATAATCGCACAACGCCTGAATGAATTGTTAAAAAATTTGAAAACTTTCTTCTATTTTACCTCATCCATTGACAATTTGCAACCTTTTTTACAAAAAACATACAAAATACTTTCATTTTTATAACGATTTCTTTATAACAGCAATTCCTTTATCCGCACTGACATGCTTTTTCTGTATCCTTCAGAATACGGATCTCCACCAGAATAATATCATCTCCAATCTGCTTCACATCGCAGAACGGAATCACATATTCCTTCTCCCTTCCAAATATTCCGCAAAGGCAGCCTGGCCCCGGTATGATTAGATGAGTGATGCATCCTGTTTTTTCATCAAATTCTACATCCCCCACAAATCCTAATCTTTTACAGTCACAAATATTGATAACCTCTTTTTTTTTAAATCAAAAATACGCATAGGATACCCCCTTTCTCCTGGTGTATCCTATGCGTATTCTGCATGTCTGGTTCCTTTTAGGAAAAATTCCCTTGTTCACTTTTTAGAACAGCGGCACAACTGCCCCCTCATAGGTTTCTTCCATATAAGCCTTCACTTCTTCACTGGTCAGGGCTTCCACAAGAGCCACAATGTTCTCATCCTTTTCATGGCCTTCCCGCACAGCGATCACATTTCCATAAGTAGTCGCGGCAATAGACTCGGAATCCTCTACAGCCAGGGCCTCAGACACTTTAAAGCCCGCCTCAATGGCATAATTGCCGTTGATAACCGCAATATCCACATCCTCCACTACACGCGGAATCTGTGCTGCCTCCACTTCATACAGGTTAAGATTTTTCGGATTCTCCACAATATCATTCTTAGTAACCGTCAGATCCGCGCCTTCCTTCAGCTTGATCAGGCCCTGAGCCTCCAAAAGAAGCAGCGCCCTGGCCTCATTGCTGGTGTCATTAGGAACTGCCACCGTAGCGCCGTCTGCCAGCTCCTCCAGAGAAGATGCCTTGCCTGCGTAAATGCCAAATGGCTCATAATGAACGGAAGCTGCCGACACAAGCTTCGTGTTGTTTTCAGCATTAAAAGACTCCAAATAAGGAAGATGCTGGAAATAGTTGGCATCCAGATCTGCAGATTCCAACGCCAGGTTGGGCTGAATATAATCCACATATTCCAGGATCTCCAGCTCATATCCCTTTTGTGCCAGCACGTCCTTTGCCGCCCGCAGAATTTCTGCATGAGGCGCAGGGCTTGCGCCTACCACGATCTTCTTCAGCTCTCCTGACGCTGCGGAAGCTTCTTCCTCTGCCTTTGTCTCCTCAGCCTCTGCCTCTGCTTTTGTCTCTTTGTCAGCCTCAGAAGCAGCCGCTGATGTAGTTGCAGCCGTACTGTCCGCTCCATTTCCCTGGCAGGCTGTCAGAGCAGACACTGCCAGCAATGCAGCAGCAATGACACTGATTGATTTTTTCATAATTCTGTCCTCCTTATGTCATGAAATTGATTTATATGGCATTTTGCCAACAGCCCAAAGACCATTTGGCCTTTTGGCTGCTAAATCCGCTGCTTTTCTCTATCTGTTCCTACCGGATCCGTTTGTCTCCCCGCTTGGAAAGCTGCGTCCCAATCTCCTGGATAATCTGAACCATCACTACCAGAAGTATCACTGCAATCCACATGAGTCCCGGCTCATACCGGTAGTATCCGTAGTTGATTGCCACAGCTCCTAAGCCGCCGCCGCCGGTAAAGCCTGCCATGGCGGAATAGCTTAAAATCGTGGTCACAGCCAGCGCGGCGCCTAAAAGCAGAGACGGCCTTGACTCCGGCAGAAGCACCTTCCAGATAATCTGCCAGGTGGAAGCCCCCATGGACTTTGCCGCCTCGATCACCCCTGCGTCGATCTCCCGAAAGGAGGATTCCACAACCCTGGCAATATAAGGCGCCGCTGCAATCGTCAGAGGAATCACAATGGCCGGAGAACCGATCCGTGTTCCGATAATCATTTTAGAAAGAGGCAGTACAATAAACAGCAGAATCAAAAAGGGAACGGACCGCAGCAGGTTGATCACCAGCCCCAGTATTTTCTGCAGCCAGGGAATGGGATAGATCCCATCTGTATCTGTCACCACCAGCACAATCCCTAAAGGAAGCCCAATCACATAGGCAAACAAGGAAGAAAGGGCCACCATGTAAAAAGTCTCCCAAATAGCGGTTTTCAACATGGTAACCGTCGCTGCATCAAACGTCATTTTTTGTCACCTCCTCATATGGTACCTGAATGGACTTAAGATAATGGATCACCCGGTTGGCGTCTGCCTCATCCTCCGGAAGCTGGATAATCATCTGTCCCATGGCTGTCCCGTTAATGTCCTTGGTAGCTGCATACATAATATTAATCGGAACTTTGCAGGCTAATACCAGGTTGGAGATCACCGGCTCTGTGGACTCCCTTCCGTCGAAAATGATCCGAAGCTGCCTGGAATCACTAAACTTCACCTGGTTGACGGCATCACCCAGAATAAGCTGTCTGCCAATCTTGGATTTGGGCTCTGAAAAGATCTCCGACACAGTGCCCAGCTCTGCAATGTGGCTCTGATCAATGATGGCCACCCGGTCGCAGATTGCCTCGATAACCGCCATCTCGTGGGTAATGACAATCACCGTCACTCCCATGGTCTGATTGATCTCCTTTAAAAGCGCCAGGATTGATTTCGTCGTATTGGGATCCAAAGCGCTGGTGGCCTCGTCGCACAAGATCACTTTTGGGTTTGTAGCCAGGGCTCTGGCAATGGCAACCCGCTGCTTCTGCCCTCCGGAAAGCTGGGCCGGATAGGCCCCTGCCCGGTCTGAAAGCCCGACCAGCTCCAAAAGCTCCATTGCCCGCTTTCTGCCCTCCTGCCGGGGCACTCCTGCTATCTCTAACGGAAAACATACATTCTTCAAAATATTCCGCTGAGCCAGCAGATTAAACTGCTGAAAAATCATGCCCATGGACCGCCTGGCCATTCTTTTCTGCCGGTCACTTTGCGCCGCCAGGTTCTCTCCCTCAAAGATCACCTGTCCGGAGGTAGGGGTTTCCAGCATGTTGATACACCTTACCAATGTACTCTTTCCCGCACCGGATAAACCGATGATTCCGAAGATCTCCCCCCGCTCAATGTCCAGATTAATGTCATCCAGCGCTACCACCGGGCCGTTTGTCGTCTTAAATTCCTTTCCTACATTCCGCAGCCGGATAATAGGTTCTTCCAATGCCATAACCATTTCCTTCCTCTCGTGCAGCTTTCTCCCGGCTAAAGGATACCGCAGTTTGCCGGGGCATGAATCCAATCGTAACGAATTGAAGCTGAATCTTTTCTCTCTGGCATATCTGCCAAATCTCATAACCTTCTGACAGTCAACAATCATTTCCTATAAAGCGAAAAAAACGCAAACCTGAGCAGGTTTGCGATCTGATCTGTCCGTTAGGCGAACCGGAATATGTTCCTTCTTCTCACAATCCATGCAGTTATCTCAGGCTTTTTAAGCATACGAACATACGGCACATGCACATCATCATGCCGTTCATCATAGCCATATCCATCTGCAGGTTTGTCCGGTTATCCATCTCTATTCTCCATGTTCATGAAAGTTATGATGCTGCAAATCAAATTCCCCTTGAAGTCTGCCTCTGACGGGCAGAGACAGCTCCGCAGTTCATTTAAGTCTATGGGCGTATTTTACGCCATGGAAGAACATTTGTCAAGTTTTTATTCCAAATTTCTGCTTGACTAAATTTCTACTTGGCAGCTTTATTGTTCTTTAACTCCTCAAACACCACATCATTAAGAACCTTAATGTAAGTGCCCTTCATGCCGGAAGAACGCGATTCAATCACACCTGCGCTTTCAAACTTGCGCAGAGCGTTCACAATCACAGAGCGGGTAATGCCCACCCGATCCGCAATCTTGCTTGCCACCAAAATCCCCTCGTTGCCGTCTAACTCCTCAAAAATGTGAGTAATGGCTTCTAACTCCGAAAAAGATAAGGTACTGATTGCAGACTTAACAATCTGGATCTTGCGGGTCTCCTCTGCATTCTCCTCATTGACCGAACGCATCATCTCCAATCCTACCACTGTAGTGCCATACTCACTGAGAATAATATCATCAATATCATACTGCTCATCACACTTGTAAATAAAAAGTGTGCCAAGACGTTCCCCTGCAATGTCAATAGGAGTAATGATGGCCTGATACTTCTTCACGTTCTCCTCGGCAAAGCCAAGTGTGGCAAGATTCACATTCTCCTTTGTAGACAATATGCTCAGCAGGCGCTCATTCAGCATGCGATCCACAAAGCCGCCTACCTGATCCTCAATCAATTCCTCAATCTCATCCACACCAGGACATAGACCGACTCCCAAAACCTTTCCTTTTTTACTGATAACAAGGATATTCGATAACAAAATATCACTTAAAACCTTACAGATGTCATTAAATACCACCTTATGCGTGCTATTGTTATGCAATAATTTGTTGATTTTTCTTGTCTTATCCAGCAACTGTACGCTCATATCGAAAAACCTCCTCAACTTGTGGTTATTTTGTTCCGAATCAAAGTGTGCTACATAAATATTATCACGATTTTTCGTTAACCACAATAGTTTTTCGAAATTTTTTGACACCTTTGCAGAATTTATCGTAACAGTTTAAACAACATCCATGGTAATAGATCATCTATTTTTCTTTTCTGTTCATACTATATCCGCACTGCTCACCTGCACACACCAGCTTGCTTCCCCGCTCCACCATATATCCGCCGCACTGAGGGCATTTTTCCTGTGACGGCTTTTGCCAGGACATAAAGTCGCACTCAGGGTTGTTTTCACAGCCAAAGAATTTACGTCCCTTTTTGGTCTTTTTGATGATCACCTCACCGCCGCATTTAGGACAGGAAACTCCGATCTTCTCCAAATAGGGCTTGGTATTTTTACAGTCCGGGAAGCCGGGACAGGCCAAAAACTTACCATGAGGCCCATATTTGATCACCATGTTTTGACCGCAGACGTCACAGATCACGTCTGATACCTCATCTGCAATCTTAATGGATTCCAAGGTAGTCTGTGCAGTCTTTACGGCCTCGTCCAAATCCGGATAAAAATTCTCCACCACGGTTTTCCATTTGACGGAACCGTCTCCTACTTTGTCAAGCAGCATCTCCATATTGGCAGTAAAGCTGGTGTCCACAATACTGGGAAAGCACTGCTTCATAATGCCATTGACTGCCTCTCCTAACTCTGTCACATACAGGTTCTTGTTTTCTTTTGTAATATATCGCCGTGCTAAAATCGTGGTAATGGTAGGAGCATAGGTACTTGGCCGGCCAATCCCCTGTTCTTCTAAGGCTTTCACCAAGGAAGCCTCTGTAAAATGGGCCGGCGGCTGGGTAAAATGCTGGCTTGGCGTAAGCTGGGACAGCTCCAGCACATCTCCCTGCTCCAGCTTTCCAAAGAGCTTATTGCTTTCTTCCTTCTCATCCTCCTGTACATAAACCGACATAAAGCCGTCAAAAGCTAACTTGGACGCTGATAAGGTGAAAAGATACTCTCCTGCCGCCACCTTGACTGATGTAGTCTCATAGACTGCCGGCTGCATACGGCTTGCTGTAAACCGCTTCCAAATCAATTGATACAGCCGGAACAGATCCCGCTGAAGGGAATCCTTAACCTTTACCGGCGTCAAGGTTATATCTGTAGGACGAATCGCCTCATGGGCATCCTGAATCTTGCCGCTGTTCTTTCCGGAGCTGCTGCTTTTCAGCACATAGTCCGCTCCGTAATTCTCCTCTACATATTGCCTGGCAGCCGCATCCGCCTCGTCCGCAATCCGGGTAGAATCTGTACGAAGATAGGTGATCAGTCCAATGGTTCCATGGCCCTTTACATCCACTCCCTCATAAAGCTGCTGAGCCAGACGCATGGTCTTTTGCGTAGAAAAATTCAGCACCTTGGAGGCTTCCTGCTGCAAGGTACTGGTGGTAAAAGGAATCGGCGGCTTCTTTGTCCTCTCTCCCTTTTTCACTTCCTTCACCGTGTAGATCTGATCCTCTAATCCTGACAGGATCCGGTCCAATTCCTCTTTGTTGTGAATGGGAAGTTTTTCCTTAACGGTCCCATAAAACTTAGCTTTCATGGGTTTTTTGCCCCCTGGCTGAAGCAGCTCTGCCTCCAGGTTCCAATACTCCTCCGGAACAAATGCGGCTATCTCATCCTCCCGGTCACAGATCATCCGCAGAGCCACCGACTGCACCCGTCCGGCGCTTAATCCCCGCTTGACCTTTGCCCACAAAAGAGGGCTGATGCTGTATCCCACCATTCGATCCAGCATTCTTCTCGCCTGCTGGGCATCTACCAGGTCCATATCAAGTTTTCGGGGAGATTTCAGCGAGTTTTTCACAGCCGTTTTGGTAATCTCATTAAAACTGACCCGGTAAACCTTTTTGTCCTCCAGCTCATCCAGCTTAAGCGCTTTCATCAGATGCCAGGATATCGCTTCTCCTTCCCGATCCGGGTCTGTTGCCAGATAAATGTTTTCTGCCTTTTTCACTTCCTTGCGAAGCTTTGATAAGATATCGCCCTTTCCCCGGATGGTGATATACTTTGGCTCATAGCCATGCTCCACATCAATTCCCAGTGTACTTTTGGGCAGATCGCGCACATGCCCGTTGGAAGCATCTACGTCATAATTGGTGCCAAGGAATTTTCGGATGGTCTTTACCTTTGCCGGTGACTCCACAATAACTAAATTCTTCGCCATGATTGCTCCTACATTTCACAGTTTTTTCCATAATAATGGTTCGCCGAACGAAAAACGTACCCTCCCAGCTCCAGTTCCAGCAGAATGCCTATGCACTCGCTGATCCCCAACCCGCAGCCTTCCAGGATATCGTCCAAATGTTTCGGTTTGAAATCCAGGCAACTATACACCATTTTTTCTTTCTTTGCAAGACCATTTACGTTTTTTTCATGAAGAATTAATTCTTTCCGGCACTTTACTCCCAGATACTCCAGAATATCCCTGGGAGAAATCGCCATATGGGCGCCCTGCTGAAGAAGAAGGTTGCACCCCCTATTCAAGTGATCCGTGATCCGGCCAGGCACAGCAAAGATTTCCCTTCCCTGTTCCAGTCCCAGCTCTGCCGTGATCAGAGATCCGCTTCTTTCCTTTGCCTCCACCACCAGCACTGCATCTGCCAGTCCGCTGATAATCCGGTTCCTCATAGGAAAATGCATGGCTCTCGGCCTTGTCTTTAAAGGAAATTCAGACAAAATCCCCCCTGACTGTTCCATGGCAGAATACAGAGAATAATGCTGTGCCGGATAACAGATATCCACCCCGCAGCCTAAAATACCGAATGTATTTCCTTTTCCTTTAAGCGCCCCTTTATGAGCAGCTCCATCGATTCCCACTGCCAGCCCGCTGATAATCTGCACCTGGCTCTCTGCTAAAGCACGGCCAAACTCCTCTGCCAGCGTTTCTCCATAGGCAGAACATCCCCTGGCCCCTACTATGGCCACAGACGGCAAATCTTCCTTAGGAAGCCTGCCCTTCACAAAAAGCCCCATGGGATAATCATAAATCTCCAAAAGCCTCTTAGGATAATCATCATCCAGGGGCGTAACGAACCGAACCTTTTCCTCAGACAATCTTTCATATGCCTGCCGGCACACGTCAAGCTGGCCGCGCCACTGCGCTAACGCTTTTCTCTGGGAGCGGTTCAGAATGCCGGCAGATTCCATCTCGTTATCTTCTATATTATATATTACTTCAAAGCTCTGAAAATGCTCATAGAGCCTTCGTATGGACACGGCTCCCAGGTTTAAAAGGCTGCACAGCCAATATAGATATTCCTTTTCTCTCTCTTTTGCCATCCTTTACCTACACCCCGTTTCCCCAGTATTTTTCTTCCAAATCCCGATAGCTGATTGCCTCACTCAGATGTTTTTTTCCGATGCAGTCTGAGCCGTCCAGATCTGCAATGGTCCTGGCTACCTTAAGAATCTTGTGATATCCTCGGGCGCTGAGCCGCTTTGTCTGATAAGCCCGCTGCAAAAGATCGTCCTCCGTACTTCCCAGCACGCAGTACTGCCTTACCTGACGGCTTCCCATCTCACTGTTGAAAAATATGCCGCTGCCTTCAAAGCGCTTTTTCTGTATCTCTCCTGCCTGTTCTACCCGCTGACGTATCCTTACAGAAGGCTCATTATCCTCTTTTTGTCCTCGAATATCCTGAAAAGTGACAGGAGACGTTTCCACACAGATATCAATTCTCTCCAGCAATGGACGGGAAATTTTCCCTAAATACCGGCGTACCTGCTGCTCATTGCAGGAGCATCGGCTTCTGTCCGGATAAAATCCACAGGGGCAGGGATTCATTGCCGCGGCAAGCAGTACACCTGCCGGAAAAACACAGCTTCCATGTACCCGGGAAATTGTAATCTTTTGCTCCTCCAAAGGCTGACGCAAAATCTCCAACGCCTCCCGTCGAAACTCCGGAAACTCGTCTAAGAACAGCACGCCTCTGGAGGCCAAGGAAAGCTCTCCCGGCTTTGGATACCTGCCTCCTCCTGCCATGGCCTGGGGGCTGATGGTATGGTGGGGAGCGCGGAAGGGTCTTTTGCCCAGCAGCGCCTTTCCCGGCGGCAGCATACCGCATACGCTGTATACCTTAGACACCTCCAACTGCTCCTTTGGCGACATGGAAGACATGATCGTGGGAAGCCTTCTGGCTACCATACTTTTACCGCTTCCAGGAGGCCCCAGATAAAGAATATTATGACGCCCGGCTGCCGCTATCTCTGTGGCCCTGCGAACCAGCCTTTGACCGTTCACCTCAGAGAAATCTGCCTCCTCCTTTTCCGGATCTTCCAAAAAGCTCCGACAGGACAGAGATTCACTGACAATCTTATTCGGGTTCTTTAAAAGCTCTATCATCTGTCCCATATTCTCTATCCCAACGATTTGGATCTGTCCCACTGCCATCCCTTCTGGTATATTTTCTTTTGGAAGGAAACAGCGGTTCTTCCCTGTGTCCCGCATTGCCGTCACTAAGGACAGCACTCCCCGCACTGGCTTTACCCGGCCGTCTAATCCAAGTTCCCCGATAAATGCAGAATCTTCCAATACAGAAGGCTCCCCCACCCCATATGCCGTTAGAACGGCCACTGCCATCGGAAGATCAAAGGCTGTCCCGTCCTTACGGACATCTGCCGGGGAAAGATTCACCGTCACCTTTTTGGGAAGCATGGAAAAACCTGAATTTTTCAATGCTGTTTTGACTCTCTCCTCGGCTTCACGAACCTCTGAGGCCAGATATCCTACCATGTGAAATCCTGGCAGCCCGTTTCCCACGTCTGCCTCTACCTGCACGGGATATCCGTCGATCCCCTGCAGACCTGCACTGTATACTTTACTAAACAAACAGACACTCCTTTCCTGTCTTCCCAGAGCGTGTCTGAAAATTGCTTTCCGTCAGATACGCTCTGGCAGCTATCCGAATATTTCCTGAATCATTCTGTCAGCCATACTCTTTTCATCCGGGAACTTGGCATATAGTACGAAACGTACATCTGAACTTTCCGAAATCCTGTAGAAAAAAGAAATTTAATGATACTATTGTTATCATAGCGGATTTTTTAAAAAATAGCAAGAGGGAATGTCATAAAAATTCGGTCATATAAGGGCGAAAACGCAGGGGAAGCATATTCTGCTGACATTTCAGATTGGTCCTCTGGGCAATGGCAATGGATCGATGAAAGGTCTTCCACAGATTCTCATAGCACTCCTCATCTGTCTTCTTATTCAGCCTCTCCTGCCACCAGACTGTGTCAGCCCGCACAATGGCCCAGCCTTTGTCAGCCTGATGCACTGCTGCCTTTTTCCTGTTACAATCATACAAAATCCAGTTCTCACCGGAAAGGCGATCTGAAAAATGCAGGGACACCAATGCCAGCAAATCATTCTTAGGAGCGATTTTGCCGAACAAAATCCCCTCCTCCATCTGGGAAAAGCGGGTAAACTCTATGATATGGGTATATTCCCTGCTTAGATAGCGGACCATCTGAAACACCTGGAAAACCGCGGGAATCTGCAGGCAGTCCATCACCTTAACTCCCATAGCAAACGCATAGATTAGAAACCGGTAAATCTTATCCGCGCGGTCCGGATCCTCTGACAGCGCGGCACGGTATACGGTCTCGTAAAGCTCCTCAGAAAGCTTTTGGCGAATACTGTCTATCACCTTCTCTGCTTTTTCCATATCTGTCACAACCTGCCTGTATTCACAAAACAGCTCCCGATCCCTTCCCTCTGGCTCTAACCGTACATTCTTGTGGCCAAGGCGGCTCATCCAGGCATCATAGATCCCGCACCATATATCTTCCACTTCTTCCTTGCATACAAAAACCGTCATTCCCGTGTCCTCACTTTCCGAAAACGCTTCAAAAGCTTCTTTCGTTTCTCTCAAATCACTCCTGTCACTGCTGATTCCATATCCTCCCCGCTTACGGGAGCAGAAATCTGATAGTCATCAAACAAGCTCATCTGCCGGTAACTGTCATGATTCTCAATATCCCATGCCTTTTTGTGTTCTGCACTGATAATCTGGCTGGTAATAAAGTTCTCGTTCATGCGAAACGAATACATGGTTCTGCCGGAGCAGGTAATAAAATACACGGCCCGCTTCAGCACTACGCCCATCTTTTTTAAATCAGGGAAATCCAATACCCCTCTCCTCCTGGCCGCCACAATCCTCCTTGCAGACTTAACGCCCAGCCCCGGCACCCTTAAAAGCGTGCCGTAATCAGCCTTGTTCACCTCCACCGGAAACTGTTCTAAATGGCGCAGGGCCCAATCGCACTTGGGATCTATTAGTACGTTAAAATTGGGGCGATCCTCTGATAAAAGCTCCTCTGCCTGAAATCCATAAAACCGCAGCAGCCAGTCTGCCTGGTACAGCCTGTGCTCTCTAAGGAGCGGAGGACCTCCCGGAAGGGTCGGAAGCATACTGTCCTCATTTACCCGCACAAAGGCAGAGTAAAATACCCGCTTCAGATCATAATTTTGATACAGCGCCTCGGCCACCCGGATCATGTGATAATCGCTCTCTGGTGTAGCTCCCACAATCATCTGGGTACTCTGCCCGGCAGGAACAAACACCCTTCCTCCTATCCCTTGTCCCTGGTTCCATACATTCCTTCCGGGATGGCTGACAGAATCCGCCATGCCGATCTGACGTCCTCCCCTGCTGCTTCTGTCCTCAAGTCCAGGCGCCCTGTTCCCGAAACGTGCCTTTGAACTCTCTAAGGCCCGAAGATTCTGTGCTGCAATACCTCTTTGGACCTGGCGCATGGGGGCTAAGATCTTTTCCCTGGTTTTGCCGGGTGCCAGTCTTTTAAGCCCCTCTGCTGTGGGAAGCTCCAGATTCACACTCATCCTGTCTGCAAGAAAGCCTGCCTTCTCTACCAGCTCCGGAGCTGCCCCCGGTATGGTCTTCACGTGGATATATCCGTTAAAATGGTATTCATTCCTTAAGCGATAAAGGGTCTGGCAAATCAGCTCCATGGTATAATCCGGCGAATATAAAATCCCTGAGCTTAAGAATAATCCCTCTATATAATTCCTTCTGTAAAACTCAATGGTCAGGCTGCACACCTCATCCGGGGTAAAGGCTGTGCGCACCACATCATTGGAACGCCGATTCACGCAGTAACAGCAGTCGTAAATACACTGGTTGGTATATAAAATCTTCAGCAGAGAAATACACCTGCCGTCTGCCGCAAAGCTGTGGCAGATCCCTGCGGCCAAAGTGTTCCCTATGGTTCCCTTTTTCCCCTTTCTGGCGATACCGCTGCTGGAACAGGACACATCGTACTTCGCAGCATCCGACAAAATCCTCAGCTTTTCCTGTATGCTCATCTCCTCCTGTATCAGCATCCTGCCCTTACCTCCTGTTCACTCCTGCCATAGAAATTAAGATCTTATATACTCTTAAATAGGAACGTGTGTTCTTTTGTGTTATTCTATCACAAGTCATAAAAAAATGCAAGATTTTTTCGAACATTTGTTTTCTGTTTCCATGGCAAAAATAGGAAGTATAAACCACTCCCTTTTCGTGAATCATTTTCAATGGAAGATCACATTACGATCCAAATCAAATCCCTCGCTGTAAATAAGGGGGGATGGAATTTGCAGAGCAGCAGGCTGTGGGGTTTGACCTGCAACGTCTGCTGGAGGACCGTGCAGGCACGGCTCCTTCTCATTGCCTGCGGAAATGAATCTCGAATGCGGAGGTATCTACTATGGCTGGTTATAAAGTTGAGATTTGCGGGGTCAATACGGCGAAGCTCCCTCTCCTGACAAACGAGGAAAAGGATGCGCTCTTTAAACGGATCTTAGAGGGCGATATGGAAGCCAGAGAACAGTATATCAAGGGAAATCTGCGTCTTGTCCTCAGTGTGATCCAGCGGTTTTCCAGCAACAATGAAAACGTGGACGATTTATTCCAGATCGGCTGTATCGGTCTGATCAAAGCCATTGACAACTTTGACATTACACAAAATGTTCGTTTTTCTACTTATGCGGTTCCCATGATCATGGGAGAAGTGCGCCGGTATTTGCGGGACAACAATTCCATCCGGGTCAGCCGCTCTCTGCGGGATACCGCCTACAAAGCCATCTATGCCAAAGAAGGGTTAATGCGAAAAAATGCAAAAGAGCCGACTCTCATGGAGATTGCCCAGGAAATCGGCATCAGCAAGGAAGAAATCACATATGCCTTAGACGCCATCCAAAGCCCTGTAAGCCTTTATGAGCCCATCTACACAGACGGCGGCGATCCCTTGTATGTGATGGATCAGATCAGCGACAAGAAAAATCTGGAAGAAAACTGGGTTGAAGAAATCTCTCTGCGGGAAGCCATGGACCGGCTTCCCAAACGGGAACGCCACATTATTGATCTTCGCTTTTTTGAGGGAAAAACCCAGACAGAGGTGGCTGAAGAAATCCATATCAGCCAGGCACAGGTATCCCGTCTGGAGAAAAATGCCTTGAAAACAATGCGGAACTATTTGAATTGAGCAAAAAGACCAGGTAAAAGTTCTCCTTTTACCTGGCCTTTTCGCATATTACAGCGTGTCTGCCCGCTCCTGAATATTCTTTCGAAAATTAATCACATCATGCTGATAATCTGTATCCATGTGTTCGGATGTGATCATAAAATCTGCTGTAGCTTTATTTACCGCAATGGGAATATCATACACCTGTGCAATTCTCATCAGCGCCTTTACATCTGTATCATGAGGCTGGGCTGTGAGAGGGTCGGAAAAAAATACAACAAAATCAATCACACCCTCCACAATCTTTGCCCCGATCTGCTGGTCTCCGCCTAAAGGTCCGCTGTTGTATCCCTTTACCGTAAGCCCGGTCTGATCCGTGATCATACGAGCCGTAGTTCCGGTTCCATATAGATTGTGATGTTTTAAAATCGCGTAATGTTCCTTGCACCACTGAATCAGCTTTGGTTTCTCATTATCATGGGCAATCAATGCAATGTCCTTTTTCGGTCCAATCGTAAAAGTAATATAATCTTTTGCCATAGCTGTCATCTCCTTTCCTATGGCTTTTTTTGAAGCTGTCCATTACTATATCATGAACCTTAGAAAAGAACAAGTTAAGTTGTGATAAACATTTTCTGACTTTTTTCTGAATATTTTTCAGAAAATTCTGCCAGATTATACCAAAAATCTCATTCTACAATGGCTGCAGATCCATTTCTACATCAATTCTTTCTTTTTTCAGACCTGCCATCTGTTCGATTAACTCCCATATTTCTTCCCGTCCCTGTTTGGTCACAGAGGAAAACGGAATCACAATACCGCTTTCTCCGATCTGGAGCCCTTCCCGCACCATTTTTACATGCTTCTGCATCTGGCTCCGGTTCAGCTTATCTGCTTTTGTTGCAATAATTACTGGTGTATAACCCTTCTCCCGAATCCAGTCATACATCACTTTATCATTTGTGGACGGTTCGTGCCGGATGTCAATCAACAGAAATACACATTTCAACATGGGAGAGGTCTGCAGATATCGCTCAATCATATTCCCCCATTTCACTTTTTGCTCCACCGGCACCTTGGCATAGCCATATCCCGGCAGATCCACATAGTAAAAAGCGTCGTTAATATTGTAAAAATTGATAGTCTGGGTTTTTCCTGGCTGAGCAGAAGTCCGCGCAAGGGATTTCCGGTTCATCAGGGCGTTAATCAGCGACGACTTTCCTACATTCGATTTCCCGGCAAAAGCAAATTCCGGGTATGGACTGTCCGGCAGCCTGCTGGTAATGCCGCAGACAGTCTCCAGTTCCACTTTTCTGATTATCATAACATCCTCCGTCGTTTCTAAATTAAAGATAAAACCATTTCTTACAAGTGGTACTTTTTGTTGCTGTTGTTGTCCTTGCTGCTGTTCTTGTTGTTTTCTCTGTACGTTGGTTTATTCCGCCATTTTTAATTGAAATTTTCCCGTTCCCGAATCCCCTCCTTCTTATCTTCTTCCTAAAACGCATCTTAAAAACCATTACAGCTCTTTCATGGCTTCCCTAAGAACATCCTCCATGGTCTTTACATATACGATCCGGAGCCCTTTGGTAATCTCCTTTGACAGCTCTCCCATATCCGGCCGATTTTTGTCGGGAACCAGCACGGTTTTAATATGTGCCATTTTGGCTGCCAGGATTTTCTCTTTGAGGCCGCCGATGGGAAGCACCCGCCCCCGCAAGGTGATCTCTCCTGTCATCGCCACCTGAGCCAAAACCTTTTTCTCTGTTACGGCTGACAGCATTGCTGTGGCCATGGTAATCCCTGCCGAGGGGCCGTCCTTGGGCACAGCTCCCTCGGGAATATGAATATGGATATCATGCTTTTCAAAATAATCATCTGCAAGTGAATACCTGGGGCAGACAGAACGCACATAGGTCAGAGCGGTTTGGGCAGACTCTTTCATCACATCTCCCATCTGTCCGGTCAGCTTCAAATCACCTTTTCCCGGCATTACATTGACTTCAATCTGCAGGGTATCGCCTCCCACGCTGGTCCAGGCAAGGCCCCGGACAATTCCCACCTCGTCCTCCTCATTGGCATCCTCAAAGGTGATCTTTTCTTTTCCCAAATACTTTTCCAGATTAGACTCTGTGACCCGGATGGCCGTCTTTTTATCCTCCAGAAATTCTCTTGCGGCTTTTCGGAAAATCTCACCGATCCGCCGCTCTAAGTTGCGCACCCCTGCCTCTCTGGTGTAATTATGAATGATCTTTTTCAGCACACCGTCAGACACAGACACCTGCTTTTGTGTCAGTCCGTTTTTCTCCAACTGCTTGCTCACCAAAAAATCCCGGGCTATGTGAAACTTTTCATTTTCCGTGTAGCTGTTTACCTCAATCACCTCCATCCGGTCCAGCAAAGGGCGAGGGATGGATTGGGTCGTATTGGCCGTGGCAATAAACAGTACATTGGACAGATTGATGGGCGCCTCCACATAATGATCCCTAAACCTTACATTCTGCTCTCCGTCCAGCACTTCCAAAAGGGCAGATGAAGTATCTCCCTTATAATCGCTGCTGACCTTATCAATTTCATCTAACAGCATCAAAGGATTTGAAACGCCTGCCTGGCGAAGTCCTTCTACCAGCCTGCCCGGCATTGCCCCCACATAAGTTTTTCTGTGTCCCCGGATCTCTGCCTCATCCCGGACTCCTCCCAGGCTGATACGCACGTATTTCTTATTAAGGGCCCGGGCTACAGACCGGGCAATGGAGGTTTTGCCTGTTCCGGGAGGCCCTACCAGACACAGAATGGGGCCGCTTCCCTTTTTTGTCAAGGTACGGACTGCCAAATACTCCAGAACCCTCTCCTTAACTTTCTCCAGACCATAATGATCTGCATTTAAAATCTCCTCCGCATGTTTTAAATCATTGTTATCACGAGACAATCGGTTCCAGGGCAGTTCCAAAAGCGTCTCAATGTAGGTACGAAGCACATTTCCCTCCTGGCTGCTTCCCGGCATTCCCCGAAAACGTTCAATCTCCTTGCGAAGTTTTTCTCTCACCTCCTTGTCCATCTTTAATGCAGAAAGTTTTCGCTCAAACTCATCTGCGTCGGAAACCGGATCCTCCCCCAGCTCCTGGCGAATTATCTTTAACTGTTCCCGCAGAATATAATCCCGCTGGTTCTTATCCACCGCTGTCTTGACCTTTGCCTGAAACTCCTGTCGGATGCGGGAAATCTCGATCTCATCTGCCAGATTTCCCACCAGCACCTCATACCGGCCGGCTGTGTCTGCTGCCTCCAGATAATCCTGTCTCACAGAATAATCCCAGGGAAGCTGGCTTGCCATCTGCAGCATCATATCCCCCAAACCGCTGGCCGTCATAAGGTTGGGCTGTACCTCTCTGGCAAACTTGGGATGCTGGCGCCCATATTCCTCCACCTTTTCCCGCAAAACTCTCTGCATGGCCTCTGCTGCCAGGGAATCCACATCATCATCCCTCCAAGGAGCCATGGCCACCTCACCAATCAAGGCAGGATCCACAGAATCCAGATTCAAAAGCTCTGCACGCTCCAAGCCCTCCACCATCACCCGGACCACTCCTCCAGGCATTTTTACCAACTGCTTTACCCGAACCACCACGCCGATGTGATAAAGCTGCTCCATCTGCGGGGTAAAATCCTCCGGATCTCTTTGCGTAACCACACAAACCCTCTGGTCGCTTACCATGGCCTTCTCCACTGCTGCCACGGAACGGGATCTGCTTATATCAAAACTTACCGTCATCTTAGGCAGCACAGTCAACGCCCGCAAGGCAATCACCGGCATTGTCATAACCGTAGTCTCCATTTTATCCTCCTTGTCCCTGTATCTATGCTCTCTCAGGCGTTATTCTCATCTGATTTCCCCATAAAACTTCATTTTCTACTGTAAACCGCAAATCATCTCTGAAACCAACCAAAAATACCAATCAAATCCCTGCTGCCGTAAAATAAAAGATGGAAGCATATATGCTCCCATCCTCCTTCCAAGAGAAATCCCTTTAAGCGATTTCCCCCGGCCTGTCTTTCTTCCGTCTCTGGGAGATTGTCTTACGCGGTACTGCTGTATCTCTATACACCAACTCCGGCTCCCCTGTCTTATTTACAACATCCTTTGTAACCTTACAAATTCCGATGCTGCTGTCAGAGGGAATCTCATACATTAAATCCATAACTGCAGATTCCATGATCGACCGTAATCCCCTGGCGCCGGTCTTCCGACGCACTGCAAGGCTGGCAATCTCCAAAAGCGCTTCCCTGGTAAACTCCAGCTTTACGTCATCTAACTCAAACAACTTCTGGTACTGCTTTGTAATGGCATTCTTCGGCTCTGTCAAAATCCTTACAAGAGCCTCCTCGCTTAACAGCTCTAACGATACTGTCACCGGCACACGCCCGATAAACTCCGGAATCAGCCCGAACTTTACCAAATCCTGAGGTTCTACCTGGCGCAGCAGCTCATCAATATCCCGTTTGTTCTTATCCACCACCTCTGCGTTAAATCCAATGGAGCCTGCGCTCTGCCGCCTCTCGATAATCTTCTCAAGGCCGTCAAAAGCTCCTCCGCAGATAAAGAGAATGTTGGTGGTGTCAATCTGCAGAAGCTCCTGGTGAGGATGCTTTCTTCCTCCCTGGGGAGGAACGCTTGCCACTGTGCCCTCTAAAATCTTCAAAAGCGCCTGCTGTACGCCTTCCCCGGAAACGTCCCGGGTAATGGACACATTCTCTGACTTCTTTGTAATCTTATCAATCTCATCAATATAAATGATTCCGTACTCTGCCTTTGCAATATCATAGTCAGCCGCCTGAATCAGCTTTAACAAAATATTTTCCACATCCTCGCCCACATAGCCTGCTTCTGTCAGCGCCGTGGCATCTGCAATGGCAAAAGGTACATTGAGCACTTTTGCCAGGGTCTGAGCAAGATAGGTCTTTCCGGAGCCTGTAGGTC
Source organism: uncultured Lachnospiraceae bacterium (assembly GCA_910586205.1). Lineage (GTDB taxonomy): Bacteria > Bacillota > Clostridia > Lachnospirales > Lachnospiraceae > Brotaphodocola. Next base: position 79,854 of record CAJUGD010000009.1, read on the forward strand.
CCAGCATTAAAATATTGCTTTTCTGTACATCCACATCCATGTCTTTTCTGGAAGTAATCCGCTTATAATGATTGTAAACAGCCACAGACAGTACCTTTTTCGCTGTCTCCTGCCCAATCACATACTCGTCCAAAAACGCTTTAATCTCCTTGGGCTTTAACAGGTTGATTCCCTCAAAGTCAGGACCAGCGTCTTCCTGCTCGTCAAACTCCTCCTCCAGAATCTCCGCGCAAAGGTCAATGCACTCGTCGCAGATAAAAACATTGTTGGAGCCGGAAATCAGCTTTTTCACCTGATCTTGGGTCTTCCCGCAAAAAGAGCACCTTACTCTGTCATCCATTCTGTTCGGCATAATACACCTCTATCCTTTCTCACCCAAAATTCGTCCTTTATCAAAACCACTGCCTGTTGATTTCACATATTAATGCTTCACAAGAATCTGGTCTACCAATCCATAGCTGACGGCTTCCTCCGCTGTCATATAATGGTCTCTCTCTGTATCCCGGCACACTACTTCATAGGGCTGGCCTGTATTGTCCGCAAGAATCCGATTCAGCTTTTCCTTTGTCTGCAAAATCTTCTCAGCCACAATCTGGATCTCCGTTGCCTGTCCCCGGGCTCCGCCGGAAGGCTGATGGATCATAACCTCTGCATTGGGAAGGATAAAACGCTTTCCTTTTGCCCCGCCTGCCAGCAAAAAGGCCCCCATGCTGGCAGCCATGCCTACACACAAAGTGGATACATCAGACTTAATATAATTCATGGTATCATAAATCGCCATGCCCGCGGTTACGGAACCGCCCGGACTGTTAATATAAAGACTGATATCCTTCCCGGGATCCTCAGCCTCCAAAAACAAAAGCTGTGCCACAATCACACTGGCAGACACATCTGTAACTTCTTCCCCCAAAAAGATAATCCTCTCCTTCAGCAGACGGGAATAGATGTCATAAGAACGCTCTCCCCGGCTGGTCTGCTCAATTACATAAGGAATTAACGGCATTGGAAATCCTCCTTATCAGAATTTTATTCACCGTATACAAGGTATAGAAGTGCAGATTCCCGAAAACGCCGGAAACCTACACTTCTTCAAACACGCTCCGGTACGACATTGCCATCCTTTAGACAGTGCTATACAAGCTGTGCCTCTGCTACCAAAAAGTCAATCGCCTCCTGAACTGCCAAGTCCTCCTTCATCCGACGGATTCCCTCCTCGCCCAAAAGCTCTTTCGCGCGGTCCGGCTCCATCTTGTAATTCTCTGCCATCTTCCGAATCTCAGCCTCTACTGCATCCTCTGACGCCTCAAGCTTCTCTGCTTCTGCCACAGCCTCCAGAACCAGACGGGTGCGGATCCGCTTCTCTGCCTGAGGACGGATCTCCTCCTTAAGCTTATCCACCGTCATGCCGGTAAACTGCATGTACTGCTCCATGGTAAGGCCCTGAGAGCGCATTCTGCGGGCATAATCCTCTATGGTTCCGTTGACCTGTTCCTCGATCATGGCCTCCGGAATTTCCATAGAAGCATTGGAAACCACTTTTTCCACCACATTATTCTCATTCTCTGTTGTGGCCTGCTGCTGCTTGGTCTCTGAAAGTTTTGCCTTCAGATCCGCTTTATATTCATCCATTGTCTCAAATTCAGAAACTTCTCCGGCAAATTCATCATCTAATTCCGGAAGCTCCTTGGCCTTGATCTCATGAACCACTACCTTGAACACAGCCGGTTTTCCTGCCAGCTCAGAGGCGTGATAATTCTCCGGGAAGCTTACATGGACTTCCGCTTCCTCGTCAATGTTCTTGCCGATCAGCTGCTCCTCAAAGGTATCAATAAAGGAATGGGAACCAATGGTCAGATCATAGGACTCTGCCTTGCCTCCCTCAAAGGGAACACCGTCAATATATCCGTCAAAATCAATCAATACCTGATCGCCGTTTTCCACCGGACGGTCCTCCACGGATACCAGACGGGAATTTTGCTCCTGCACCTTCTTAAGCTCTGCCTCAATATCAGCGTCCGTCACCTCCGGCCGTGCACGCTCCACTTCAATGCCTTTGTATTCTCCTAAAGTTACCGGAGGCTTTACTGCCACTAAAGCTGTATAGACAAAGGTCTCGCCCTTCTCAATCTTCTCCACGCTGATCTCCGGACGGGATACAATATCCAGCCCGCTTTCCTTCATCGCATCCCCATACGTCTTATTGATAACCTCATCCACCGCATCCTCGTAGAGCACGCCCGGCCCGTACATCTTCTCTATCACTGCCTGAGGCGCTTTACCCTTGCGGAAGCCCGGGATGTTGAATCTGTTTCTATTTTTCTTATACGAAGTTTTAAGAGCCTCGTCAAACTGCTCTGCCGGTACTTCTACGGTCAATTTCGCCATGTTTTTTTCAAGCTTTTCTACCTGTAAACTCATGATATGGTTTCCTCCTTAACATCTATGTATGGTCGTCTCGGCAGGGCGCCACACTTCAGTTTCCCATTATATCATAGTCTTTTCATAATTACTAGTCTTATTTTACACGTTTTGTTGGAAGCTGTAAATGGAATATTCCTGTATACACCATGACTAATCACTCTGCTGATTGGTCATGGACCGGAGACAAAACAGGAGAATTTTGCGTCTCATTCTTTGCATTTTGAAAAATTTGAATTATAATGGATGATAATTAAGAAAAAGATTAACACCAAAAAGGAGAACTGACATGGAAATTGAACGAAAATGGAAAATCGAAAAGCTGCCTGACGGATATGACGCCTTTCCCTTTTTTATCATCGAACAGGCGTATCTGTGTACGGAACCGGTAGTTCGCATCCGCAGACAGGATCAGGACTATTTTCTGACCTACAAATCCAAAGGGCTTTTAGAACGGGAAGAATACAATCTGCCTCTGACCCAGAAAGCCTACCAGCATCTGTTAAAAAAAGCTGACGGAATCATTCTCACCAAAAAACGATACCGGATTCCCCTGCCGTCTTTTGCAGGAAAGCCGGATCTGACCATTGAACTGGATCTGTTCTTTGGAGATTATGAAGGACTTATGTTGGCAGAAGTGGAATTTCCTACCAAAGAAGCAGCACTGTCCTTCACGCCGCCGGATTGGTTCGGAGAAGACGTGACCTTCAGCGGACAATACCAGAACAGCCGCTTAAGCCAGGGCAAAAAGCTCTGAAAGTCTCAGCCTTGGGACCGGTCAGATACAGCCTCTTAACCGGTCCCCATCTTTTCCGGCTCTTATGGATGGATGTGCTGCCATACTTTCACTGTCACCGGTCTAAAAGCCCCAATCCCACCACCCCTGCCAAGAGCCCCAGCAGAGCAAGAATAATCCAATCCATCTGCTTAACACTTAAAGGAATCCTGTCATAGATCCTTTCTTTTAAAGGAAGGCTGGCTTTATATTCCTTCAAAAGCTCATTCTCCTTCCGAAGCCGTTCATTCTCCTGCTCCAGCTCAGACAGCTCCCTGTCTGTCTCTGACCTATCCTTCACATCTTCTTTTTCTGCTTCCACACATTTTCCTCTTTTCTCTATCTTGTTCTTTCCCTGCAGCAAGAAGCTGCCGCAAAACGGCGCATTCTGCAATATAAGGCATCTGTATTTTAAACATCAGCCTTATATTGCAAAATCTCCGTGTTTTGCGGCAGCATCTGTATTTTACTTCTTTGCAATATACTTTCTGATATCCAATGCAATCGCAACCACAATTACAATACCCTGGGCAATATACTGGTAGTTGGGATCAATGCCAAGGAACTGCAGGCAGGTCTTTAAAAGTTCAAACACCAGCACACCGATTACCACGCCGGATACCCGTCCGATACCGCCGTTTACGGATACACCGCCAATGGTACAGGCTGCAATGGCCTCCAGCTCATATCCGTTACCGGTATTAACGCCGGCGCCGCCGGATTTTGCTCCCAGCAAAAAGCCTGCAACGGCATAAAGAGCAGCCGCTGATACATAGATAATGATTTTGGTCTTCTTAACATTTACACCGGCAACCTCTGCCGCTGCCTCATTGCCGCCGATGGCATACATAAATTTGCCGTGGCGGGTGTAATTGTAGATAAACCACATAATCGCGCCGATAACAATGGCTATGAGGAACAAATAGGGAAATACCCCAAACAATTTACCATTGGCAATCACCGTATAATCGGTCCGGTATCCGCCTAAAGGAACGGACTTGGTATATACTAAGTTAATTCCATAAATGATCATCTGCATACCCAGGGTTCCTATAAATGCCGGAACACTTAAGTAGGCAATTACAATGCCGTTGATCATTCCGAAAATACAGCAGATAGCCACACAGATCAGCAAAATCAGCCACACATTCAGCTCCGGGAAATTCTTAGTCAGCTCAAAACGTCCGCTGTAATCGGCTCTCTGCAGCAGGGTTCCTGCCAGACATGCGGCAAGACCCACGGAACGTCCCGCTGAAAGGTCTGTTCCCTTGGTGATCAAACAGCCGGACACACCGATGGCGATGATAAAACGACATGCCACATTGATGGAAATGTTGCTGAAGTTACTGGGGCTGAAGAAATTCTCCTTGGTAACTCCCACAACCAAAACCATCAAAAGAATCAGGATCACGATTCCGTTATTAATCAATACGTCTACTACATTGACTTTCTTGCTGTTCATTCTCTCATCCTCCTCTTCCTAGAACTGGGTCGCGTAGCTCATGATACGCTCCTGGGTTGCCTCCTCACCCTGCACCTCGCCGGTAATATGGCCGTTGCACATGACCAGAATCCGGTTGGAAACGCCGATTAGCTCCGGCATTTCTGAGGATATCATGATGATTCCTTTACCTTGCTTTGCCAGCTCGATCATGATCTGGTATATCTCATATTTGGCGCCGACGTCAATCCCTCGGGTCGGCTCATCCATGATCAGAATATCCGGGTCATTGGCCAGCCAGCGGGAGATCAATACCTTCTGCTGGTTGCCGCCGGACAAGGACTGAATCAGCGTCTTACTGTCAGGCGTCTTGATAGAAAGCTTTGCCACATTGTCCTGTACCAGTTGCTCAATCTTGCCTCTGTTAAGCTTTACACCCATCTCCAAATACTGATCAAGAGAAGAAATAGAAACATTGTCCGCAATGGAAAGACATCCAAGAATCCCTGTGCCGCGGCGATCCTCCGTGATCATGCCGATGCCTCCGCGGATCGCATCCTGGGGACGCCGGATGTTGATCTTTTGTCCCTTTATGTATACCTCGCCCTGGGTGATGTGACGCATTCCGAAAATGGCCTCCATAAGCTCTGTCCGCTGAGCGCCTACTAAGCCGCCAAAGCCTAATATTTCACCGCTGCGAAGCTGAAAGGAACAATCCTGGAAAGAACGCTCATGAATGCTGGAATATCCCTTTACTTCCAAAAGCACATCTCCTGCCGGTGTATCATTCTTCGGAGGGTAAATGTTGGTCAGTTCCCGCCCTACCATCTGCTTGACGATCTCCTCGTCTGTAATATCATCCATGTTCCAGGATCCTACATAGGTTCCGTCACGCATAATGGTAATATCATCACAGATCGCGCGGATCTCTGCCATCTTATGGGAGATATAAACCAGGGAAACCCCTCTTGATTTTAAATCGCGGATAATGCGGAAAAGAGCCTCTACCTCATTGTCTGTGAGAGAGGAGGTGGGTTCATCTAGGATCACGACCCTTGCCTGGAGAGAAACTGCCTTGGCGATTTCCACGGACTGCATCTGAGCGATGGACATGGTTCCTAACTTAGCCTTGGGATTGTAGGGCATCTTCACATCATCCAGCCATTTTGCAGTCTCCTCGAACATCTTTTTGTGGTCCACTACCTTCAAAGGTCCGAAATTCTTCGTCGGATAGCGTCCTGCATACATGTTCTCCGCAACCGTCCGCTCCGGTATAGGCTGCAGCTCCTGATGCACCATGGCAAGCCCTTTCTGCAGCGCTTCATCCGGATTGTGAATATCCACACGATCTCCGTCCAGATAGACCTCCCCCTCGTCCATATGGTAAATACCGAACAGACACTTCATCAGAGTGGATTTTCCCGCACCATTCTCCCCCATCAGCGCATGAACCGTACCCGGACGGACTTTCAGGTTGATTTTGTCCAGAGCCTTTACGCCAGGAAAGCTTTTGGAAACCCCGCGCATTTCCAATCTGTACTCTGCCATCCCATTCTCTCCTTTCATAAAATCGGGTGTGCCTTGCGGACACACCCGACACTTTTCTGTCTTTTTCGGCGGTTCTGATATCAGAACCGCTATGTCTTTTTGCTGCTGTCCTGACTTCTTTGTTCTTACTTGATCAGCTCAAGAATCTCTGCTGCATTCTCAGGAGTAACCTTTACATAGTCAACCATGTATACATTGTCAACTTCCTTGCCGTTTACAAAGTCAAGAGCCTTGTCTGCTGCTGTGTGAGCCTGGCCGAAATAATCGTTAAACACGGTACCAGTCATCTTGCCGTTCATCACGTGCTCAACAACCTCAACCAGAGCGTCAACGCCTACCAGGTAAATGTCTTCATTGACCTTTCTGTTTGCTGCCTCGATTGCCTGCAGAGCTCCCAGTGCCATTGCGTCGTTGTTGCAGAATACAACATCGATCTTGGCGCCATGCTGAGACAGTGCATTAGCAGTGATCTCCTGGCCCTTGGTCTGATCCCAGTCACCGCGCATCTTAACCAGTTCTTCAACCTCAACACCTGCTGCTGTCAGAGCTTCGATAGACTTCTCGGTTCTGTACTGAGCGTCTACATTCTCCGGATCACCCTGAACCATGATATAGCGGACAACGCCGTCACCGTCTGCATCACCCTTGTTCTCCAGCTCAACGATCTCCTCACCCTGGTATGTACCGGACTGTCTTGCATCTGCGCCTACATAGGTAGCTTTGATTCCGTCTGTTACCCATGCTTCTTCTCTCTCTGCCTCCGGCTCGCGGTTGATGTAAACAACCGGGATGCCTGCTGCGTTGCACTCCTCGGTAACGGTAGGCTCGGAAGACGCCTGAACCAAGTTGATGATCATCACGTCATAGCCCTGGGTGATAAAGTTACGGATCTGGTTCATCTGCTCGCCCTGATCGTTCTTGCCATCCATAACGGAAATGTTCTCAGCCTTCAGACCGCATTCTTCAACCAGATATCTCTGCAGTTCTTCCCGGTAAAGGGTCATGAAGTTGTCTGCAAACTGATAGATGGAGATGCCGACCTTGATCTCGGACGGATCCTTGCCCTCCACGGCTGCTGCTGCGTCGGCCGCTGTGGTCTCTGCTTCTGCCGCCGCGTCGGCTGCTGTGGTCTCTGCTTCTGCTGCTGCCGCAGTAGTGGTCTCCGCCGGAGCTGCTGTGGTCTCTGCTGACCCGCCGCCTCCGCAGCCAGCCAGTGACATTGCCATGCAGGACGCCATTGCCAGTGCCATAACTTTCTTTGTCAATCTCATATCGTGAATCCTCCCTCATATGGATTTGTATTTGCTGGTTTTAGCAATATTGCATTACCAGCAAAATATATTATAACGGGTTTTTATGGATTTTTCCATAAGTTTTTTTTCGTTTTTTTATTATTTTTTTCGTTTTTTCCACATATTTCCTAAAATTTTCCTGCAAAGCTGCCATGTCAGAGCAAAATACACACTTTTTATGGCTGAACCACGATTTTCTGAGGGGACCAGTAATATTTCCCTTCTTCCAAAGAAAGCTCTCCGGGCGCTGCCTGCCCCAGCGCTTTGGCGGCGGCAATCGAAAAGATGGCTCCCGCATACTGCTCCTTATCTGATGACACCGTACCCAAAAGCTTTCCTGCGCGGACTGCCTCCAGCCCTGGTGTGGTAGCGTCTATTCCCACCAGATTGATGCCCTGTACCTGTGCCCGATCCAGAGCGTCAATGGCTCCTAAAGCCATATCATCGTTATTGCAGACCACCAGCTCAATCGTATCCGGATACTGTTCCAGCCACTGCTCCATTAAAGCGGACGCCTGGCTCCGCTCCCAGTTGGCAATCCCGCCGGTAATCTTCTCAATAGGCACTCCGCCGTCCTTTAACGTCCGGATAGACCACTCGGTGCGGATAAGGGAATCCTGATGGCTGCTCTCCCCCTCCAAAAGCACATAGCTGACCACCCCGTCTCCGTTTAAGTCCAGGCTTTTCGGATCCTTTTGGTACTGCTCCACCACAATGCTTCCCTGAAGCACTGCCGACTCCCTGGCCACAGCCCCCACATAGTAAATCTGATCCCACCGGTCCATATCTTCCTCCACCGGCTGCCGGTTAAAAAACACCACCGGGATTTCTGCCGCCATGGCTTTGTCAATCATAGCGGAAGCTGCCGTCCTGTCCACCGGATTGATGCACATCACATCACATCCCAGAGAGATAAAACGCTCCACCTGATTATTCTGTGTATTCTGGCTGCCTTTGGCATCCTGAATGTCCAAGGTTACCTTAACTCCGTTCTCCTGTTCATACTCCTTGGCACAATTTTCCAACTCGCCCCGGATATTGTTGATAAAGGTATCGTCTCCCCGATACAGACTTACCCCGATCCGAATGGATTTTTTCTCCCCTTCGCCCTCTGTCCTCTGGCACCCGGCCAGCAAAGCCGCCGCACCGATCCAGATCAAAAACCATATTGCCGTTCTGCACATTCTTTTCATACGACTCCCCCTCACTCAATGGGAAACAGCATCTTTTCATACTCCACATTCCGCAGATCTTCCCTGCGGATATACCGGCTCTCCAGCTTCTGTGTATCCTCCGCAATCCGGTTTTCTGCCAGTTCCACTGCCATCTTTACACTTAAATACCCGGCAGAAAAATCATCGGTTATGCAAAGCCCCTGGATCACTCCTCTGTCCAGATAATTTAAAAGCCTCACTGTGTTTCCCCTGCCATATAAACCGCCAATCTGCCAATCATCTCCCGCCTCAGAAATTGCCTGGGCTGTCTCTGTCAAGCCGGCCGGATCCAGCACAATGATCACGGCATGCTCCCCTTCCTTTACGGCAATCTGCCCTGCAGCGTGGCGCAGCTTGTCTTTCCCGCTGCTCTCATGCATCACAACCGCACATCCTGCCTGCTCCAGCTCACTTAAAATCCCGTCCCCAAACCGGATGCTGACCTCATCCGGATCCTGTTCTCGAAACAAATGCACCTGCTTATTCACGGTCTGCTCTCTTAAAATCTGTTTCCCCAGCTCCCTCCCCATCTCCTCATAATCAAATCCTATCGTCTCCACAATCCCGTCTCCCCCGGGGACTGTCTCGGAATTTAACAAGACAAGAGGTACATTGATCCGTTTATCCTCCTGTAATCCAAAAATCTGTTCCCCGTTTGCAGGTGATACAATCAAAACCTTACAGCCGTCCTGCTGCTCCCGAAGCATCAGCTCTCTTTGCTGTTCCCCGCTTCCCTTATCATATAAGGTAATAAAGCTCACATCTGCATGAAGCTCAATGGCCGCCCGATCCATTCCTTTTCTGAAATTTACATAGTTCTCATCCGAAGCATCCTCAATAATCACAGAAATCTTATAGATCTGGGTTTTCTTTTCTTTGATGATCAGATCCGTGGAGGACAGCAAAAACAAGAGAAGCAGCACGATTCCGTAAAGAATCCAAAGCATTTTTTCTTTTCTGGTCATCATGGTTTTTCCTCTCCCTCTGCCAGACTGTCAAAAGGAAGTGCAGGCAGGCAAATCTCCACAGCCGTTCCCTCATCAGGCTCTGACCGGATAAAGAGTCCATATTCCTCCCCAAAATAAAGCCGGATCCGCTCATTGACATTTTTCACCCCAATCCCGGATCCGCGGCGGGAAGAACTATGTTTTTTCTCCGTGAGAAGCCCCTGTACCTGCTCCTTCGTCATGCCCAGCCCATTATCCTCAATGATAAACCGAAGCCTTTCCTCCTGTATGAATACTTTGATCAAAATCTCCCCATCCCCATCCATAAATTCCATTCCATGATAAATGGCATTTTCTACCAAAGGCTGCAGCATCAGTTTTAAGGACGCCAGAGAAAGAACCTCCTGCTCTGCCTGAATATCATAAGTAAATTTATTTTTAAAGCGCATCTGCTGGATCATCAGATAGCTGCGCACATGCTCTAGCTCATCCTTTACCGGAATAATGCTTTTCCCCCTGCTTAAGCTGATTCTAAAGAAACGGGCCAGGGCCGTCACCACCTTCACCGCTTCCTGCTTCTGCTCGTTTTCAATCATCCATACAATAATATCCAGCGTATTATACAGAAAATGAGGATTAATCTGAGACTGGAGCGTGTCAAATTCACTTTTTCTCTTGGACTCATGCTCCGCCACAATGTCTTCCATCAGAGCCTGGATCCTTTTCGCCATATCCCCGATTGACCGGCCTAAATGCTGAATCTCATAGGAACCTCCCTGATAAACCTCTGTATCCAACGCGCCCTCCTCTAAAGCATTCACCGACTTTTCCAGTTCTTCTATGGGGGCTGTGATCCGAGATGAAATATAAGAATTAATGAGCGCCAGAAGAAACAAAAAAAATGCAATCACAAACACCATAAACAGACGGGTCTTTAAATTGTTGAGGGAAAATCCCTGCTTCGGCGTCACCCCCACAAGCTTCCATCCCGTATATCCTACGGATTTCACCACCACATCCCGCTGTTTTCCCCGATATTTTTCCTGATAATCGCCGTCCCGGTAGCTCTTAACTGCCAAGGTGTTTTCCTGCTCTAATCCTGCGTCGATAAGCTGTATTTTCGGATGGTATATCAGCTCCCCGCCGCTGCTGGCCAGATACAAATATCCCTGATTTCCCATAGCCACATTATCAAGAAGCTGCTGCAGGCTTCCATAAGCAATGTCAATCAAAAGCACCCCCTGGTCCGTGGAGGTTCCCTGAGTAATCTCCACGGCCCGTGACAGAGAAATCACCCACCGGTACTGGTTCTCACTGTTATCAAAAATATACTGGACATGGGGCATAGAAAAATGCAGATTCTCCGGACGGTTTAAAGTATCCCTGAACCACTTTTCCTCTGTCACATCCATCCCCGTCTTCAGCCTGGCAGCAGGCACTGCCGACAAAAGCTCTCCTTTTTTAGACAGCAAAGCAATATTTGCCACCGAATCCTTATTATTGTCATACAGCAGCGTAATTTCGCTGTTTACCGTATCCCCTTCCTCCGAAAGATCCGCATTCTTAATCACACCATAATAAAGGGAATCCGAAAGCTTCATGAGCGTCCTTAAATAAGAATCCACCGACAGATTGATCCGGCTGAGCGCCGCCTGATTCTCCTCCCGGATCGTTGCCGTAAGCTGCCCGGACAGCCTTCCGTACAAAGACACCCCAATCAGAAGAATCATCACCAGAGCGCTGACGGTAAAATAAATAAAAATCGTATTACGGATACTGGTTTTCTGAAAAAAATCCGGTTTCACCGTTTTCTCCATAAACTCCTCCTGCTCTTTAAACAATCAATCCCAAACTCTTCACACACCCCTGAACTTGGTCGGAGAAACGCCAAACCGCTTCTTAAACACATAACTAAAATAATTCTGTTCCTGATATCCTACCTTCCGTGCAATCACATACGTCTTATCCTTGGTTTCATTCAGCAATTCCACCGCCTTATTCAAACGCACCTCTGTCAGATAAGCCACACAGGTTTTTCCTGTCTCTTTCCGAAACACGGTCGAAAAATAAGCCGGACTCATATGAAGCTGACGGCAAATCATCTCCACAGACAGCTCCGGCTCCGGATAATGCTCCTGAATATATGCCTTCGCTTCCTCAATCACCTGTCTGGCAGTCGTATCCCTCCGCCTGGTCATAGCCTCATTCATCTGGCAGGCAATATCAATCAGCCAGGCAGTAAACTCCTCCCGGTTCTGTCCTTTTTCCAAAAACCGCATAAATCCCCGATCCCCGTCAAAGATCTTTCTCATATCCATGTCATACTGCTGCATCAGCCTGGTAATACAGCCTGTCAGGGACAGCATATAGACCTGGTACTGGCTGGCATGAACCTTTGCGTCCTCCATCTGTGCCGCCAGAGCCTGCACTGCCGCAGCAATGGTTTTCGGCGTCCCAAATTTAATCTGGGACTCTAACTCCTCCTCATCCTTTTCCTCAAGCTGCAGCTTTCCCCTGTTCACTGGTTCCATGTCATTGATGTAAATGGTGCCGCCTGCTCCGATAATCGCCTTATAACCTAAGGCATCCACTGCCGACTGATAAGATTTTCCGATCTGTTCCAGGCTCTGGGTGCTGTGGCCCACTCCAATGGTCACCGTCACCTCCAGAATCCGGCGAATCTCCTTACAGATATCCCCCAGCATGTCAATAAATCCGGTCTGTGTATTCTGCCCGTCAATGGCAGTAATCATGGTAATGCCGTCCGTTGAATTAAAGACGGCAAACCGGACACAGCCCCGAAGGCTGTCTTCCACCAACTGACGAACCGAGATGGGGATCAGCTTTTGTTCCTGCTGCCGGGACAAAGGCTGTCCCTCATCCCTTTCCTCCGGCTCCACGCTTATCACGGACGCCAGCCATTTCCGTGCTCCCGAAATGTCCAGATTGTACTCCTCCAGCTTTGGCCGCACCTCCTCCTCCGGAACATTTCCGCGAACCAGATCATTTAAAAAAAGCTCCCGCAGAATCGGAAGACTGTTTTGGTAGCTTTCCCGCAAAAGGCGGACATTGCGGCGCTGCTCAATCTCCTCATCCAGACAGTCCCGCACTCTTGCCAGGATCTTTGTCAGCTCTTGGCCGTTGACCGGCTTTAAAATATATTCCGTTACATTCAGCTTAATGGCCTCCTTTGCATACTCAAAATCATCATAACCGGAAAAAATGAGAATTTTAATAGACGGGTATTTCTGCCTGACCCGCGCCGCCAGTGTAAGCCCGTCCATGTAAGGCATCCGGATGTCTGTCATGATCACATCCGGCTTAAGCTGTTCTATTTTTTCCAGGGCCTCCTCCCCATTGTCCGCGTCCCCGGCCACCAAAAATCCCAGGCTCTCCCAGTCTATCTTCCGGATGATCGCCTTGCGGACCTCCTCCTCATCATCTGCCAGCAGGATCCGATAATAACTCATTGTGCAATAACTTCCTTTCCCTCATGATAACACGATCCCTTGAATGGCATCCAAAAGCCTGTTATTCTCCTCCTGCCTCCGGATTGCAATCCGGTAGAAGCAAAAAACAGGATCCTCTTTTCCTGCCTCAAGTCCCTTAAAGCTGCTGCAGTCCCGGATCAAAAACCCTCTCTCCTGCAGGCGTTTTCCTATATTCCCATGCTTACATTCTTCCACATCCTTAAAAAGCACATAATTGACCTGAGAGGGAAACACCAAAAAGCCCATATCGGCAAGCCTTCTGCTGACCCGCCTCCTCTCTCCTGCAATCAGGCTTCTGGACTGCTCCAGGTACTCAGTCTCCAAGAGGGCAGCCCGGCCTGCCTCCTGAGCCGGTATTGACACACTCCAAGGCTGACCTGTCAGCCTAAGCCTTTCTGCCACATCCCGGTCCCCGCACACCCCATAGCCAAGGCGAAGACCTGCCATGGCATAAGATTTGGTAAATGCCCGGAGAATCACTGCTTCCGGGTAATCCTGGATTCTTTCCATAAAAGAATACTCTGACGGCTTTTCCAAAAACTCGCAGAAGCACTCGTCCAGGATTAAAAATCCCTTCTTTTTCCTGCATGTCCTTGCCAGCCGTTCCACCTGGTCAATGTCTGCTGCAAGGCCAGTAGGGTTGTTGGGATTGCAGAGAAAAATCAGCTCCCCCTCCTCTGTCCTGTCTGCCAGCTCCCTCATATCTGCCTGAAAACCATTCTCCTCCTTCAGCCTGCAGTACCGCACCTGACACCCAACAGATGTCAGCGCCTGTTCATACTCAGAAAAGGTGGGCGCTAAAAGCAAAGCCCGGCCGGGCTTTAACAAATATGCCAGGCGATAGATCAGATCCGCCGCTCCATTGCCGCAGACAATCCGCTCTTTCTCTGTCTTGTGATATTCTGCCAAAGCCTGAACCAATCCCCGGCATTGGGGATCCGGATAACAATCAACATGATCCGCTGATTCCCGAATCGCCTGCTGCACTCTGACGGGAGGCCCCATAGGATTTACATTGACAGAAAAGTCCCATGCAATCTCCCTTTGGTAAATATCCCCGCCGTGATGCCTGTCTGCCATCCATACCTCCTTACCTGTCCTTTTCCTAGTCTTCCAACAGCCTCTGCTTCCGCTCTGTCATCTCATGGATTCTCTCGATATACTGCTCTACATTCTTCACGTTCTCACACCGCTCGATCCGGTTTTCCCCGGGGATCACCCGCTTGGTGGTTGTCCCGGCGCCGCATCCGATGATCGTCTGCTGTTCCTCCATAATCAGAATATTGTAGATACATGCCTTTCCCGGACTGGCATAACCTACATTTTCAAAATTCCCGGCCATGTTCTTTTGTCGGTACAGATAATAGGGCTTCAGCCCCATATCCCGGGCATAGCGTGCGGTCATATCAATGATTTCCCAGGTGCCCGTGATCTTATAAGCCTTGTAAACTTCCCTCATGGTGTTCAGCCGCGCCGCCCGCTTGATGGCAAGGGAATGAATCGTCAGGCTGTCCGGGCCTAATGCCTTTACAGCCTCCATTGTCCGCTGTACATCATCTGCATCTTCTTCCGGAAGCCCTACAATCAAATCCATATTAATATTCTCAAACCCCAGTTCCCTTGCCATCCAAAACCGTTCCTTTACATCCTCTACCGTATGCCGCCGTCCAATTAAATCCAAAGTTTTCTGATTCATGGTTTGAGGATTAATGGAAATCCGGGTTACGCCAAACTGTCTCAGCAGAGCCAGCTTCTCTCTGGTAATACTGTCCGGCCTTCCCGCCTCTACCGTAAATTCTGCTGCCCCTGCACAGTCAAAAGCGCTGGTAAGCTTTTCCAGAAACAGCCGAAGCTCATGAAGGGGCAATGAAGTAGGTGTGCCTCCGCCCACATACACGGAAGACGGATGCCTTCCTGCCTGTTCCGCCACATAATCAAGCTCATAAAACAAGGCATCTAGGTAATCCTTAAGATGCCCGGTCCATTTCTCGATGGGGTAAGAGGTAAAAGAACAATAAAGACACGTGGTAGGACAGAAAGGAATCCCTACATACAGGCTGTATCCCTTTTCAAAAGACCAGCCCTTTAAATCCTTGTCTGCCGGTTTCCCTGCATGTGTAAAAAACCGGGATAAAAGCTGTCTCTCCTGCTTTGCAGTCTCCACGCACAGCCGGAGCTTTTCGTCACTGACAAAATACATTTCCTTCATGTACTCTGTGATCTCCGCCTCGCTTTTCCCCTCCTCAAGCAAAGTCAGAGCAATCTTTGCCGGACGGATCCCGGTCAGGGAACCCCAAGGAAGACTTTTCCCTGTCACTGCCTTTAAGATCACATACAGCCTGCGTTTAATCTTATTTTTTGTCTCTGCCCGGTTGTCATAATCCACTGCCATAGGCTCATCAAAGTGATCCAGCTCCCGCCTTTCTGCCGGTATAATGCTTCGAAAGCAGCAATGCTCCCCGCCCCGAAACACTACCTGAATGAAAAAGCTTTTTCGATCCTTTGAAAGCTTTCCCACCACACAGAGACTCATATCCGGTACTTTTTCATATACAAACCCCTCTCCGGGAAAAAATGCCATCAAAAGCTCCCGGATATCCTGTTCATATCCATTATCATTTAACAATATTCCTATCATCTCTTTTTATCTTTTTGTTTCTCTCCCTTTCCTTTGCTGCCGATTAACCGTTTTTCAAAAGTCCCTCCGTCAGCAGGCTTTTGCCCGCGCCCTTTTACCGGCCGAGAGACATCCTACCTTTTTTGGTACACAGCCGCCGGATTATACTGTTTCTCATGGCCAATGGCAGTGACCTCCCCATGTCCCGGATATACCATGGTATCTTCCGGTAAGGTGAAAAGCTTTTCCCTGATAGAACGGACAATGGCTTTTACATCTCCTGTGGGCAGATCCGTCCTTCCCAGGGAATCTGCAAACAGAGTGTCTCCGCTGAACACCACATCCTCTGACTCTACATAATAGCACACGGATCCGGCCGTATGCCCCGGCGTCTCTAATACTTTCCAGGAAAAGCCGGCAAGAGAAAGCACGTCCCCGTCCTTTACAAGCTCATCTGCCTCTATCACCGTCTGCTCTGTCCCCATTGTACCGCTGAGATTTAAAAAAGCATCCTGCAAAAGCCTGTCCTCCTCCCGCCCTGCATATACCTTACAGGGAAATGCCCGGCAGATATCCTTTACCGCTAAAATATGGTCAAAATGTCCGTGAGTCAAAAGCACTGCCTTGGGACTGACTCCTAATTCCCGGCATTTATTCAGCACATAAGCCCCATTGTCCGCCGGATCCACCACCACAGCCTCCTTTGTACTGTCATGAAAAACCAGGTAACAGTTGGTGCTGACGCCTCCCAACACATACGTCTGTATCCGAAAATCACTCATTTTCTTCCTCTTTCCTGACACACCTGATGCGTCATGTCTTTCCTTTTTGTGTAATAAGCAAGAGAAAAAGCGCTGGCCGCGCTTTTCTGCTTTTATCCGGCAGTCCGCTCTATATCCAGCACTCCCTCAACTTGTCTTATCTTATCTGTCAGCCGGTTCAGCTCATCCTTGCCATGAATGTCAAAGGTCATAAGGATCGTTGCCTTTCCCTGCTTGCTGGTACGCACATTTATCGAAGTAATATCAATCTGTTTCTCCGTAAACACCTTGGTAATATCCACAAAAATCCCGATCCGGTTGTTGGCATAGATCTGAATCTCCGTTGAATACCGTTCCCTGCCGGCATCCCCGTCCCCCTGCTGCCACTCTGCGTCAATCAGCCTGACCCGTTCTTCTTCCGGCAGGTTGATCACATTGATGCAGTCCGTGCGGTGAATGGAAACGCCCCGCCCTCTGGTGACAAATCCCACAATCTCATCCCCCGGCACCGGACTGCAGCATCGGGAAAACCGCACAGCCACATCATGGATTCCCTTGACCACAATCCCGCTTTTAGACCGCTTGGAAACCGGAACCCGGCTGGTGATATCATTTAATCCGTCTAAAATATTTTTGTCTGTCACCTGGCTTCTGAGCTTTTTGTTCCGCTCCTCCACCATCTTGTTAATGACCTGGCCTTCCTTTAAGCCTCCGTGTCCGATGGAAGCCAGCACAGATTCCCAATCTTTAAACGCATACCGGGCCATGACCTTTTCCTGCAGCTCCGGCTTGTTAAGCTCCGGGTAATTGATCCCCTTACTCTTGCAGTACCGGTCAATCATCTCCTTGCCCTTGATGATATTGTCCTCTTTCAGCTCGGTTTTAAACCATTGGTTGATTTTATTCCTGGCCTGTGTGCTCTTGATCAAAGCCAGCCAGTCCCGGCTCGGCCCTTTGGAATTCTGAGAGGTAATAATCTCGATCTGATCCCCGTTCTGAATCACATAATCAATGTTCACCAGCTTGCCGTTGACCCTGGCTCCCACCATCTTGTTGCCTACCGCACTGTGTATGGCATAGGCAAAATCAATGGGCGTAGAACCGCTGGGCAGATTTTTCACATCTCCTGACGGCGTAAAGCAGTACACATTGTCAGAGAACAGATCCAGATCCCCTTTCACCAGGCTTAAAAACTCCTTGGAATCATCCGTGTCATTCTGCCACTCCAAAATACGCCGCAGCCAGCTCATCTTGGCTTCCTCATCCCCTGCCGCGATCTTGCCGCTTCCGCTCTCCTTATATTTCCAGTGGGCGGCGATTCCATACTCTGCCGTCCGGTGCATTTCAAAGGTCCGGATCTGGATCTCAAAGGGCTGTCCCGTACTGCCAATCAAGGTCGTGTGGAGAGACTGGTACATATTGGGCTTAGGCATGGCGATATAATCCTTAAACCGTCCCGGAATCGGTTTGTACAGCTCATGGATCACTCCCAAAGCCCCATAACAGTCTTTCACTGTCTCCACAATGATCCTGACGGCAAACAGATCATAGATCTGATCCACGGTCTTGTCCTGGTTCACCATCTTTTTGTAAATGCTGAAAAAATGCTTCACACGTCCTTCCACGCTGGCAGAGATGCCTGCCTCCATCATGTGGTTCCTCACATCATCCACAATCTCCCGGACAAACTGTTCTCTGGCATCTTTACGAAGATTCACCTTTTCCACCAGATCCTGATACACTTCTGGTTTTAAAAACCGCAGGGAAAGATCGTCAAGCTCAGTCTTAATGCGGGAAATGCCCAGCCGGTCTGCAATCGGCGCATAAATTTCCAAGGTCTCCCGGGCCTTCTCCTTCTGCTTTTCCGGCTTCCAGAACTGGCCGGTCCGCATGTTGTGAAGCCGGTCTGCCAGCTTGATGATAATCACCCGGATATCCCTGGCCATAGCCAAAAACATCTTCCTTAGGTTCTCCGCCTGAATCTCCACCTTATCCTTGTCCCAGGAAAGCTGGGTCAGCTTGGTAACGCCGTCTACCAGAAAAGCCACCTCAGATCCAAACTCCCTGGTCGTATCCTCCAGGGTCATGGCCGTATCCTCCACCACATCATGCAGAAGTCCGGAGGCAATCGTCTCTTTATCCATCTCCAAATCAGCCAGAATAATGGCCACGCATAAAGGATGGATAATGTAAGGCTCTCCTGACTTGCGCTTCTGGTCTTTATGGGCATCACGGGCAATCTTGTATGCTTTTTCAATCATTGTAATATCATCCGATGGATGATACTTGCCTATTGTCCGAACTAACCTTTGATACAATTCCTCCGGACTGGTAAAATCCGCAGGATTCTCCAGCTCGTTGTTGGTTTTCTTACCCGCATATTCATTCGTCATAAAAAAAGCCACCTTTTCTGAGCATTCTGTTTCGCAAAAGATTATTTCGTTCTATTTTACACAAAATGTCATTGATTATCAAGCCCTTTTTCCTGGCTTCTGCAATTCATGGATTCATTCATGGATTTTCGCGGTTAATGTTCACACTGTGACGAATCACTCTGCTGATTACTTACACATCGTCACAGGCATCTTGTCTCACCGATATCCGGCGTCAGCCGTTTCGTCTCCTAAGGGCATCCTTTAGGTACAGATACCGCTGCCGCTTCTCCTCCTTTGCAAAATGGTTCTCTCTAAACTGCTCCGGATTATTTTCATAATTTAAGGTCTTTTCCCCAAACTGCTCACTGGTAAGGTCAAACACACAGCCATCCACCACATTGTAGCAATGGTAATTCCCTTCCGGAAGAAGGATACCATAAACCTTTCCTCCAAAAATATCCTGAGCAAGAAATGCCGTAACAGAACACTGTCCAAGAGTCCTGTTCTCCCTGCTCCACTGTCCGCGCAGTCTGGGCGCACAGGTGGCTTCACACCAGATATCAGAAAGCGCATCATACAAATCCTGAGGCGTCTTGATACCCTCATATTCATTGGCAGCCGCTAAAACCTTTCCATGATTCCAGCCATAGTAAGCATAATCCATGTTCCTCACTCCTTTCCTTTTTTTAAACAGACGCTTCCATTTCAATCGGCGTCACGGAAAAAAGCAGAGGGGACAGAATAAGCAGCGTAAAAAACACAAATATCCCTGCAAAAATCAAATACTTTATGATCTTCTTCTGCCTGATAAACGCCAGGTAATTCAAGATTCCGATTCCCGCCCAGAAAATAAGACGTTTCACATCACTCCAAATAAAATCATATATATCCCAATCTTTATAAGTCTCGTAGTTAGGACCGCCCACGTCATCATAAGCAATCAAGATAAGAAGATGAATGAATGCAGTAAAAACAAAGAATCCGGCCGCACACCCAGGCAGCCATATATACCGGAATGTTTTGTGATTATATGCGTAAATACTCCCTGCAAATAAACATATAAAAAAACCTGCAATGCTAAGCAGCCATACACTCCATCCATACGCTTCCATATCCGTTTCTCCTCTTTCCTGATATATTTGCCCTTTTTAAATTTGTCACGCCTTTTTCCAGCAATCTCTGCAATTTTTAATCATCATACCATAAGACGGCTCTTTGAACAATCAACAAATGGAATTTACCAAAACAAATTTACAAGAAACACCATTTATACTATAATATCCTCATTGCAAATCCATAGAATGGAAAGGAGAAGACGAATGGAAAAACTAATGTACATGATGATGATTGAAAAAAGCAAGACTTATAATAAAATGACAAAACAAGTAGTTATGGAACATGTGGAGAATATAAGAAGGCTGGATGATGAAGGAAAGCTGGAAATCTGCGGCGTCTTTAAAGGTTATCCGGGCATGGCAGGGATGTACATCCTAAAAACAGAGACCCGTGAAGATGCAGAAGAAATCTGCAGGTCAGAGCCATTGGTTAAGGGAGGATATGCAACCTATAAATTAGTCGGTTTACAGATTGCAAACCGGGAAAACAATTACTTGCTGTAATATCTTTTGCTGACAGCGAAAAAGCAGGAAATCAAGAAACGCTCTCCTGCTTTTTCGCATTTTGGGCATTTTGAAAAATCACGAAACAAAAGATGCTTTTATGATCCAATCATTCTCCTTCCCTCCCTCACCACAAGCCACAAAGACAGCCCTGTTGCCAAAAGATCACTGATGGGCTGGGCAAAGAAAATCCCGTTGATCTCCAGGAAAACCGGCAGTACATAAATAAACGGCACCAGAAAAACCACCTGTCTGAGCAAAGTAATTACAATGGAAGGCCCCGGGCGGTTAATAGACTGGAAAAAGGTAGTCGCCAGCATCACAAACCCCAAAGCCGGAGTAATGCAGAAATTGATCCGCAGGCCGGTAATTCCGATCCGGAACATTTCCTCCGTGCCCCCGAAAGCCGCCAAAATCTGCTTGGGAAATCCCAGCACAAGAAGCCAGATAATGCAGGTAATGCCGACGGAAAATGCCGTGGCCTGAAACATAGTGGACATTACCCTTTGGTAATTGCCGGAGCCATAATTGTTCCCCAGAATCGGCTGGATCCCCTGACTGATGCCGCTGGCAGGCATAATCACAAAGGTCATAATGCTGGACACCACCGCATAGACACTGATGGCAATATCCCCTCCATACTTTCCCAACTGGCTGTTATACACAAGGCTGATAAATCCCATGGCCATCTGAGCCACCCAAAAGGCAAAGCCGCAGGAAATAATCTGAAAGCAAAATCCCTTTTCCAGCCGGAATATACCTTTGGAGATACGCACCTGGGTCTGGTTCCCAAACACTAAGACAGCCCCAAAAAGGGCAGACGCCGCCTGGCCGGCCACGGTAGCAGCCGCAGCCCCCACAACACCCCAATCAAACACAATTATAAACAAAGCATCCAACACAATATTGGTCACAGCCCCCAGACCCGTCACACACATTCCCATAACCGGCTTGCCGGAAACCCGGACAAAATCACAAAACAACTGGGACAAGCCCTGAAACAGACACCCCAGGGCCACAATCCGATAATAGGCAACGGCATAGGGATAGGCGGTCTGGGTAACTCCAAAAAGCCTCAGAAAAAAATCCGGAAAAAGCAGCAGCAAAACGCTTAAGGCAATTTCAGAAACACAGACCATGACAAAGGCATTCCCAAAAGACCGGTTTCCCTTATCCGGTTCATTCTGACCGGAAAAAAGGCTGAAAAAGGTAGAACCTCCCGCACTGCATGTTAAGGCAAACGCCATCATCATAAAGGATAAAGGAAAGCAGACCGACAATCCTGCCAAGGCAG
Organism: uncultured Lachnospiraceae bacterium; assembly: GCA_910586205.1. Taxonomy (GTDB): domain Bacteria; phylum Bacillota; class Clostridia; order Lachnospirales; family Lachnospiraceae; genus Brotaphodocola. Next base: position 101,646 of record CAJUGD010000009.1, read on the forward strand.
ATGTGCCGTTAAAGTTCCCCACAAACATCCGGTCCACAATGTTATAAATTGCGGTAATCAAAAGAGAAATCGCCGCCGGGACGGAAAACCTAAGAATCATGGGAAACAGCTTTCCGTTTACATAGTCAATGTTTTTTGTTTTCATGGATAGACCTCCAAATATTAGTTTGCTAAGTATTTGTTTTGAAATACAGCCGCCTTTTCAGGCAGCCTGCATTTTATGGATTCTCACTTAACTGCCTGTGAAAATCCCTTTCAGGAAACATTCTCCATCATCTTCTCAACCACCTTAAAGAAAACCTTCATCTCCTCCTGAGAAATGTCCTTTGTCAGCAGTTCCTCCAAATTCATAATATCTGCAATCACCACATCCTTGTACTGCAATGCCTTTTCACTGACAACAATCCGCTTCAGCCGCCCGTCCTCTGCCGTCACCTCCCGGTGAATCAGCCCATCCTGCTCCATCTTCTTGAGAAGCTGGGTTGCCGTCGGGGGACGCAAGCCAAATTCCTCCTCAATATCCTTCTGAAAAACATCATGATTCTGAGCAAGGATAAAATGCAGCGCTCTCCCCTGAGAGCCGCTAAGCGCAGCCCTGCTTGGGAATGCGTCAATCTTTCTGCGCAGTTTATTTGACAGCTTGTTGATGTAATGCGCCGCATGCTTTATGGTTCCCATATACGCCTCCATCATTTAGTAAACTAAGTATATCAGGCGTTTTCACGGCTGTCAAGTCTTTTTCCTGAAATACTCCTTTAAAAACATGCCAGCCGCTGTAAGATTTAAAGCACTTTATTCAAAAAGCTGATGGTTCTCTCCTCCTTAGGATTCCCAAAGATCTCCTCAGGCGTCCCTTCCTCCACAATAACTCCCTCATCCATAAAGATCACCCGGTCCGCCACCTCTCTGGCAAAACCCATTTCATGCGTCACCACCACCATAGTCATTCCGTCTGCCGCAAGCTGCTTCATAACCTCCAGCACCTCTCCCACCATCTCCGGATCCAACGCACTGGTAGGCTCATCAAACAACATAATATCCGGATTCATGGCCAAAGCCCTGGCAATGGCTACCCTCTGCTTCTGTCCGCCGGAAAGCTGTCCCGGATAAACCTTTGCCTTGTCGGCAAGCCCCACCCTCTCCAAAAGCTCTATGGCCTTTTGGGCTGCGCTCTCCTTGTCCATTTTCTTTAACTCTACCGGAGCCAGGGTAATATTCTCCTGCACGGTCAAATGAGGAAACAAATTAAAATGCTGGAATACCATCCCGATGTTCTCCCGCACCCTGTTAATATTCACATTCGGGTCAGAAATAGGGTGTCCGTCCACAATAACCTCCCCTGCCGTAATACTCTCCAGCCGGTTCAGACACCGCAAAAATGTACTTTTTCCAGATCCGGAAGGTCCGATCAGACATACCACCTCTCCCTCATCCACTTCCAGACTGATTCGCTTCAGCACCTCAAGGGAACCAAAATTTTTCTTTAGATTCGTTACTGCGATTTTCTTATTATTTTCCATAGGACACCTTCCTCTCCACCACCAGCGCCAGCTTTGACAGCACCGTGCACACCACCAGATAAAATGCTGCTACCACCAGCCAAATAGCCATTACTTTGGATGCCGAATTGGCTGCAATGATCTTGCCGTTCTGAGTAAGCTCCCGGATTCCGATCACGGAGATCAAGGATGTGTCTTTCATGGAAATAATAAACTGATTAATGATAGATGGCAGCATAGTCCGAAACGCCTGGGGCAGAATCACCTTGCTCATAGCCTTTCCGTAAGGAAGCCCAAGACTGCGGGCCGCCTCCATCTGTCCCTTATCCACCGCCTCAATCCCTCCCCGGATAATCTCTGCCATATAAGCTCCGGCATTCAGGCTTAAGGTAACGGCTCCTGCTGTAAAATTCCCGCCGATATTTCCCCAGGAAAATCCATAGGGACGCAAAACCTGGCTGAGCCCGTAGAAGATAATCATCACCTGGACCATTAACGGTGTTCCTCTGATAATATCAATATAAAGATTGGCAATCAGCTTTAAAGGACCGATTCCCGACACCTTGAAAAGCCCGAAAATCACCCCTAAAACCGTTGCGCAGATCAACGAAATAGCCGTCAGCTTAATCGTCTCCACAAGCGCGATGCTGAAAGACGGAAAATATTGTATCAGTACCTCCACAAAAGCCATTTTACCATCACCTTTTCTCTAAATTATCCCTTGGGGACATGCTATTTTTCCTGTCATCTAACGGACTGTTTTAAAACAGGACTTTCTTTTGCCTGATTATGAAACAAAATGCCCGGATCCTTACCATATCATAGCTGTCTCCGGGCATTCCAATCATAATCTTCTTTTCTATGGAAGGCTTCACTGCCAAAAGCCGGGCCTGCCATCCTTTATGTCAGCACAGTCTATACGGCGCATGAAGATCTATTTGGAAATATAGGTATTTAAAATCTCGTCATATTTCCCGCTGTCCTTCATGTTCTTAAGTCCGGCATCAAACATCTCCAAAAGCTCTGTGTTCTGTCCCTTCAGCACTGCAAAACCGTAAGAGTTGCCATGCTCCATCTCCAAAGGCATCTTAAAGGCAGTTCCTCTGGAAATCTCGTATCCCAACACCGGATAATCCTCAAAACATGCAACAGAGTTGCCTGCCAGCACATCCTGATACATGCTGGATGAATCCTCAAACTGCATAATGGTAAATCCATACTGGTCTGCAATGGACTCTGCAAAAGTACATCCCTCTGTACCGATCTTTGCTGCAACAGTCTTACCATTCAGATCCTCGTAGGAAGCAATGTCAGAATCTGCGTTGACTGCCATACCTACACCAGAATCATAATAAGGCTCAGAGAAATCATACTTTTCTTTTCTGGCGTCTGTGATGGACATTCCGGCAATTACCGCGTCATACTCACCGGCCTCCAGTCCGGTAGTTGCTGCAGAAAAGCCTGCTACCACCAGCTCATACTCAAAGCCCTGATCCTCTGCAATGGCCTTTAACAGATCCAAATCAATACCTACCATCTCGCCCTTATCATTCTCAAACTCAAAGGGAGCAAAGGTGGTGTCAGTAGCAATCTTATAAACCTTACCCTCCGCAGCGGCAGCGTCCTGGGCTTTCGTTTCTTCTTCTTCTGCTTCTGTGGATTCATCCTTGGCTTCTGCCTCGGCTGCTTTGGTTGTCTCTGCTGCTGTGGTTGCTGCGTCTGAAGAAGCGTCACTCTTACCGCCTCCGCAGGCGCTTAAGGATGCTGCCATCAGCACGGACATGGTTAAGGCTATCATTTTCTTTTTCATAATTGTCTCCTCCTCGTTTTGAAGTTCTGCCTCCTCACACAAGCCAGGCGGCAGGTTTTGAAAGGCATTTGCCCTTCTCATGAATATGATAGAAAAAGTGAAGGGATCTGCAGTCTGAAAGTATGCCGCCAACTGCCCGTGCAGGCACGATAATTGGCTCATTACTTGCGGAAATAAAAAAGACAACGCAAAAAAAGCGATGTCCCCCTCGACTGTCAGCTTCCCGTAAGCCACGAAAGTGATTCTATCACAAGATGAAGGTAAAGTCAAGTAGTTGTTGTTGCCACAAGGAAAAGATTGTGATTTTATGAAAAATCTATCAGATCTCCTGGCTGGAATACACCACCCTCTGATTCTCCACAAACCGATGGGCAGACGGTACCCAGGCCACTGCTGCCAAAAAGCTGATATCAAGGCATAAAACGGTTATGGTTGTAACCCACCATAAGTCTCCCCAAAAATTCAGATAAAGAAGGCTGGGGAGAGTCTGAAATAAAGTCCGTATCAGTTCCCCGCCGCGCAGAATCAGAAAAGCCCAGGAAAGTTCCCACCGGTGCCGAATACATATCAGATAAAATCCCAGGCAAAACAACAGATTAAGCGGCGCTAAGAAAACCGCAATGCCTCTTTCCGCCCCTAAAATAATGCTGACTCCATGAAGAAACATTCTTCCGATCAGCACAAATCCCAGCCATGTTTTCAGCCGCACATCCCAGTCCAGATATCCCGGATGGAGCTGTTCCATCCTCATCTTTCTCTCCTCTAACTGCTCCTTTGTCCAGGCTGCAATATCTTCTTTTTGTCTTTTGTTTCTCATCTTGGCGCCATTCCTTTCTTCTCTCCAAAGCTTATCTCTTATTGGTGCTTTTCTCTAAAACCCCAGCTCCCCTAACTCCTTTACCAGAGCTATATAAAACTCCGTCACATGAAAATCCCGGTAATCTTCCCTGGTCAGATCGATCATATCCCCATGGGAGATCCCACGCAGATACTTATTTTTTAAGGTTCCCCTGAAATTGGTCCATCTGGCCGACTCCTCTGTCACAAGACCGTCATTAGGTCCGTCTATTGCCTTTAGTATCCAGTAAGGAATACACAAAAGCTTGCTGCTGAATCCCCGTTTCATCAAACTGGCATAGCTTTGATAATACACCCTGTTATCATCCGGATACTTTTGGTTGAACTTCACTGCATATCCGCAGGAAAGCTGGCGGCTGGCTGTATAGGTGTCTGGCTTTTTGTCCCCAAACTTTCTAAAACAGCAGTCAATCCGGCGGCAGATAAAACGGTAAACCCCTTCCGGCAGCTTCATGAGAAACTCTACTAAAGCCGAACCGCGGTGAGGCGTGTTGATCGTTGTAAGGCTTGCCACATAAGGAGCCATATGAAGGCCGCTGATCAGATAGCGGGAGTCCAGCCCGCCCTTGGAATGGGCAATAATGTTCACCTTTTCTGCCCCGGTTTCCTTACAGATCCCAAGGATTTCTTCCTTTAGTATTTCTGCGTTATCCTCCACTGTCCCCCAAGCCTCCTGATGGCCATAGTACACCTGTGCGCCGTTTCTTGCCAGCTCCCGGGGTATCCTGCCCCAATAATTAAAATAGCGGTAATCCCGAAATCCCACTCCATGTACAAGAATCAAAGGATACTTGGTCCTGCAGATCTGACGCTCTGCCCGCACGTCATCCAGCCTGATTTTGTAAAGGCTGTGGTCAATCTCCTGCCTGGCCAGCGCCCACACATAGAAAGCCAGTCCATAGTTCAAAACCGGAATCCAGATCATGGACCACACAACCAGCCTTTTTACGATCCGCAGTCTCCGGCACACAAGGCAAAGCCAAAACAGAGCCGTAAACATTCCCAGACAGCACAGCAAAAATGCCAGCAGCGAGCCTATGGAAGACCAGTGCCGCACATAACCTCCAAAGTCCTGAAAAACAGAATAACGCCTCATCTGGGAGATCATCCACAGTCCGCTCATGGGTGTAAAAATCAGAAACACGCCCAGAATCCCTGTAAGCGCCCGCAGCAGCAATAAATGCAGGCGTCCTGCTGCATCCAATGGCTTCATATCCCCAAAATCACCTCCCCAAACATCCTTTTAAACTCCCCCGGCAGGGGAGCTTCAAAGCTTTTCTCACTTAAATGCGCGAGAGGCTCTGACATTTCGGGAAATGTCATACGAAACGAATGAAGCATCTGGGAAGTCACCTTATATTTCTTTCTGGCTTCCTCATTTACCCTAAAATCCCCATACTTGTAATCTCCCACTATGGGGTATCCCACGGATGCTAAATGGGCACGAATTTGATGGGTTTTTCCTGTAATCAACGTTACTTTTAAAAGCGTATACCCGTCCCTGTAATCTATGGGTTCATATTCCGTACAGATCCGAGAGCCGGCCTGTCCGTCTTCCCCCTTTTTTCCCTTGCCTTTTCCCCGGGCTGCCTGTTCAGAAAGGATTGTCACCTGATTGGTTCTCTCATCCTTTATCAGAATCCCTTCTATTCTTTTTTGCTCCTGCACCCTTCCCCATACCCCACAGAGATAATACTTGTGAAGCGAGCGATCCTGCAGTACAGCGGACAAACCCTGAAGCCCTGCCAAAGATTTTCCCGCTGCCACCAGTCCGCTGGTATTCCGGTCCAGGCGATTGCACACAGACGGGCGAAAGGTCTGCAGGCCCTCCCTGGTAATCTGACCGGAATCCAGAAGATAATCAATCAGATACTCCACTAAAGAAACATCCGTATCCCGGGCTTTTTGGGAAAGCATTCCCGCAGGCTTATTGACCAGCAGAATATGATCATCCTCATAGACAATGTCCAACGTTTTTTTGTCCACCTTTTGTACTTTTACCTGGGAAAATTTTTCGATAGTCTCGTCTGCCAAAAACAGCCTTATCTCATCCCCTGCCTCAAGCCTTTCCGAGCCGTCACATTTCCTTCCGTTCAGAGTAATGTTCTTTTTTCTCATCATTTTATAAAGAAAATTCTTTCCTGCAAGGTTTAAATATTTTCCCAGAAATTTATCCAGCCTCTGCCCTGCTTCCTTTTCCCCAATGGCAACACTTCTCATATCTTTCCCTGGCCTTTCACATGGACAGGCTTTTCAGCAAAGCCGCGCCATATTCCACTGTCCCGTCATTCTCATCTCCCTCGGAAGGCTTCAGACTGTCCAGACGCCGCAGAAAGCTTCTTTCCTCCAGAAACAGCTTCAGATTGGGATCCAGACGGTTCGCTGTAAACAGCCCGTTTAAAGACTGTTCCGCCTCCTTTACCTTCAGCTTTCCTGCCGTGCAGTATCCATACACTCCGCAGGGGTGCACGGCAATGGCGTCCATAGGCATTACAAATTCATTGGTAGTCAAAATCAGATCATAAAGAATCACGCATTTTTTCTCATACGGCTTTATTTTCTCATAAAATTCTTTTGGCGGCGTCCGGTAACGCCAGGATGCCAAAAGCGGTGACGCCATATTGGCAAAAGGAAGAACCGTCAGAATCGCCATCACGGTCAGAATATTCTTCGCTGCCTGATTATCCGTCAAATACCTGGCTCCAAGCTGGGCCAGCACCCCTAACCCAAGAATGATTGTCACTGTAAGCCGCATCCTCCGAACACTGTCCCGATACCCATACTGCCCCTTTTCCCGTCTCATTTCCTGTTATGCCTCCTGTCTTACCTGCAAGAATCCATTCTTTCTCCTCATATGCAGTCTGCATCCACAGCACCTCTCACCTTTTCTCACAATCCTGCAGACGAAGCAGCACCTCATGAGGAACCACCTTGCACATCAGCCAAAAACCTTTCATCATCCATCCGTAAACCGAAACTGATTTTCCCATCATACTGTCCCGAAGGGCTTTTTTCACCACCCGTTTCGGTTCTGCCATAACAAGCCTTTTGTAAAAAGGAATATCCCCCTCCATTCCCTCCGTCTCAAAAAACTCTGTCCTTACCGGACCGGGACAAACAGTAGTCACCACAATATCCCTTTTCTTCAGCTCCACATTCAGCGCCCTCCCAAAGCTGACCACAAATGCCTTGGCAGCCGCATAAACCGCAAATCCCGGCTGAGGAAGAAATCCCGCCGCAGAGCCAAACAAAAGAATCCTGCCATGATCCGCCATATAGGGAAGCGTTATCTGCGTAACCCCGCACAATGCCTCGCAGTTCAGCCTTACCATGCCCGTTTCCCCTGACAAATCCCCATCCTCCACCCGGCCCATTCTGCCATATCCGGCAGCATTCACCAAAATCTTCACCTTAGGCGCCCGTTTCACCAGCTCCCATTTCAGCACATCCAGAGAATCCTCCTCTGTCAGATCCAGCGCAAACAGCCGCAGCGGAACCGCTGCCTGCCTCTGAAGCCTTTTAAGCCTTTCAAGCCGCCTGGCAACCACCCATATCTCCTCAATCCCCTTCCCCCCGAACCGGTCTGCTATCTGAATCACTGTCTCCCATCCCATGCCGGAGGACGCTCCTGTTACAATCGCAATACTCATACTGATTTTCCCTTCCTTTTTGTCTTCCCTCTCCCGGCTTTAACCTGTTCTCCCTTTTGACCTGCCCTCTCCCGGCTCCGGCTTGTGCCTTCCCCTTTTCTTTTCTGGCTGATCTTTCCGGTCTCTCTGCCTTTCTTCTTCCCCTTCTCTCCTCTGTCTTCTCCAAAACCATTTCCTGCCCTGGGCGGAATCAGGCATTTTCCTCCATACCCAACCAGATCCATCCGGCCCGCTTCCCTTAGGGCCTCTAAAACCAGCCTGTGATTTTTCGGATCCCGATACTGGATCAATGCCCTCTGCATAGCCTTTTCCCGAGGTTTTGAAGGAACATATACCGGCTCCATATTTCTCGGATCCAGTCCGGTAAAATACATACAAGTGGAAACCGTAGACGGGGTAGGATAAAAATCCTGAACCTGCTCCGGCATATATCCCAGCTCCCGCAGATACTCTGCCAGTTCCACTGCCTCCTTGATGGTGGAGCCCGGATGAGAGGACATGAGATAAGGCACCAGATACTGCTCCTTCAAAAGCCGCCGGTTCATCTCCTCATATTCCCTCACAAACTGCCGGTATACCTTATTCCGGGGCTTTCCCATCCGTGCCAGCACCACATCCGACACATGCTCCGGAGCTACCTTAAGCTGGCCGCTTACATGATATTCACACAGCTCCCGCAAAAACTCCCTGCTTTTGTCTGCCAGAAGATAATCAAACCGGATTCCGGAACGGATAAACACCTTCTTCACCTTAGGCAAAGCCCGAAGCTTTCTTAAAAGCATAAGATAATCCTTATGATCTGCCTTCAGATTCTTACAAGGCTCCGGAAACAAGCATTGTTTTCGGGGACATGCCCCTTTCTTTTTCTGCTTTTCACAGGCAGGAAACCGAAAATTGGCCGTAGGCCCTCCCACGTCATGAATATATCCCTTAAAATCCGGCTCCTCTGTCAGCTTTTTCGCCTCATCCACCAAGGATTCATGGCTTCTGGCCTGGATGATCCGCCCCTGGTGAAAGGTCAGGGCACAGAAGCTGCACGCCCCAAAACAGCCCCTGCTGCTGATCAGGCTGAACTTGATCTCTTTCACTGCCGGCACCCCGCCTGCCGCTTCATAAGACGGATGATAGTTTCTCATATAGGAAAGCCCGTAGACCTGATCCATTTCCTCTGTGGACAGAGGCTTTGACGGCGGATTCTGCACTACATATTCCATATAGCTTCTGCCCCCATAGGGTTCCACCAGACGCTTGCCCGAAAAAGGATCTGTGTTGGAGATCTGCACTCCAAAGCTGCGGGCATAGGCTTTCTTATCCTTCTTCATTTCCTCATAATCCGGCAAAAGCTCATAATCATAGACATGCTCTAAGCTTCTGGTCCTGTAAACAGTGCCGTCCACAAAGGTAATCATTTTCACATCAATTCCCGCATCCAATGCCTGGGCAATCTCCACAATGGAATGTTCTCCCATGCCATAGGACACCAGATCTGCCTGGGAATCCAAAAGCACAGAGCGCTTCAGCCGATCCGACCAATAATCATAATGAGCCAGACGCCGCAGGCTTGCCTCGATCCCTCCGATTATAACAGGTATATCCGGATACACGGAACGGATCAGATTCCCGTACACCACCACCGCATAATCCGGCCGTTTTCCCATCACCCCGCCCGGCGTGTAAAGATCCTGCCTTCTCCTCTTTTTGGACACGGAATAATGGTTCACCATGGAATCCATATTGCCTGCGGATACCAGAAATCCCAGCCGGGGCCTTCCCAATATCCGGATGCTTTCCTTATCCCTCCAATCCGGCTGTGCGATAATCCCCACCCGATACCCGTTAGCCTCCAAAACCCTGCTGATAATCCCCGTCCCAAAAGAAGGATGATCCACATAGGCATCCCCTGTCACATAGACAAAATCACATTGATCCCATCCGCGTCTTTCCATATCCTGTCTGCATATCGGAAGAAAATCACCCATTCCCTGTCATCCTCCTCAAATCTCAAACAATTCTTCATACCCTTCAATAAAATAATCTGCCAGCTTCTTCTTTTCCTCCCGCATATGGGCAGAAAATTGATCCTCCACCGCGCACACAGCCATCCCGGCTGCTTTCCCGGCCGCAATCCCTGCCGGAACATCCTCAAAGACCATACACCGCTTTGGATCCACGGAAAGCCGTCCTGCCACATGAAGATAAATATCCGGCGCCGGTTTTCCCGCCGCCACCTCACAGGCCGTGGCAATCACCTGAAAGTATTTCCGGATCCCCAGGCTGTCTAACACAGCATCTACCATTTCCCGGCCATTGCTGGTAGCGATCCCGGCAGGGATGCCCGATTCCTTCAAAAATTCTAAAAGCCGCCCTGCCCCGTCTTTTAACGGCACCTCTGTCCGATACTTCTCGATGCTCATCTCCACCCAGGTTTCCTTGATCTTTTCCAGAGAATCTTCAATTTTAAACTCCCTCTTAAAATAAACCGCTGTCTCTGAAAAGCTCATCCCCTCAATGTTCTTCTGCAGAAGCGGCGGATACTCATGGCCATGCCTGCCCAAGTATTCCATATCAATAGCCTTCCACATCCACATGGAATCCACCAGTGTGCCGTCCAGATCAAAAATCACCGCGTCCCTTTTGGAAATCTCCTGCCTAACCCTCTGTCCGCTGCTCCTTATCCTTCCATCCATTATAATCTCCCTATACTTTCCTTTCCTGCTTATCCGCCGCATCAATCCTTTTTATGGGGCATTCTCCCTTAATGATTCTATCTCACCCTCTGTAAGCCGCCGGTACTGCCCCGGCAAAAGATCTTCCTCTAAAGCCAATGGGCCAAAAGACACCCTCTTTAAATACTCTACCCGACATCCTAACACCTGGAACATCCTCTTGACCTGATGGAATTTTCCTTCCTGGATCGTCAAATAAATCTCCGCTTCCTCCTGGCCCTGCGCCGCGATTTCCAGACGGCCCGGCATTACTCTTGTCTTGTCCTCCAGCTCCATGCCCTGGGCCATTATTTGCACGGCGTCCTTTGGAAGACGCCCGGACACCCGGGCATAATAGGTTTTATCCACATGCTTTTTGGGAGAAAGCAGCCGGTGCGCCATGTCTCCGTCATTGGTCAGCAAAAGCAGACCTTCTGTGTCCAGATCCAGCCTTCCCACAGGGAACAGATCCCGCCTTCCATCTTTCCCCAAAAGATCCACCACGGTTTTATACCGCTTATCCTCTGTAGCTGACACTACCCCTTTTGGTTTATTCAGAAGAAAATACTCCCATTTTCGGTACTGCACCGGTTCTCCGTCCAGAGTCACCTGATCTATATTCGGATCAATTTTCCTCTTGAGGATCTTTTCCACCTGACCGTTCACATAAATCCGTCCCTTTTTCCCGGCTTCCTTCACCTGGGAACGGCTTCCCTTTCCCATATCCGCCAAAAATTTATCAAGACGCATGATCTCTCCCATCACTGCCACCGCCATCCCGGATAATATTTATTTTTCAGCCCGTTCCCCGATGACTTAGCCCATCCCAGAGGAAATCTGTCCACACAGACCAAAACCCAGCCCTTAGAAAGCTGTTCCTGTTCCCGCAGCCCTAAGCCCTCCCCTTTCAGATACCGAATCACGCGCTCATCCTCTCTTTCCATAGAAAAGCTTCTGGCAAAAGCTCCTTTATCCAAAGTCATGGCCATGGCCTGGGACGGCTCAAACCTCCCCCTCTTTACGCTTCCCACCAAAAGCCCTGTCCGAAGGAAGCGAAGCCGCAGGCTTTTGTCAAAACCTTCCGGAAGCACATATATCTGCCCTTCCTGCACGAAAAGCCTCTCCCGGTCCAAAGGCTTAGAAAGCAGCTTTTCCCAGTCTGAAAAGTCGCTTTCTCTCTCCAGCCAAACGGCTGCCTCCCTGCCGGCCATCACCGTCTGCCCTTTGCTGTTCATTCCTCTGCTGTTAGTTCCTTTTCTGAATCTTTCTGTTCTTTCTCCGTCTGAACCGGCTTTTTCTTCAGGCTTTTGCTCATCTTCCTCCCCGGCGCCTGCCTTTTTCCTAAGCAGCGCCGCAAAATGCCCCTCGCCCCATACCCTGTGAGGAAACAGACGGAGCACCGGCTTTCCATCCACCCCGCAGGATGCTCCTTCCCACAACTTTATGGGAAGGAGCTCCATGTCTGGTTCCTTTTCCAGAATCCAGTCAATGGTTTCCTCGTCCTCCTCCGCCGAAAAGGTGCAGGTAGAATAGACCAGCTCTCCTCCCGGCTTTAACATTTTCACTGCCTGCCTCAGAATCTCCCTCTGAATGGGCACATAATATTCCGGCCCCCGCTCTGTCCAGCTCTTTACCAGCTCCGGCTCCTTCCGAAACATGCCCTCCCCCGAGCAGGGAGCATCCACTAAGATCTTGTCAAAGGCTTCCCCGAACGCTTTTGCCAGCGTCTTTGGCTCCTCAGCCGTCACACAGACATTCCCAATCCCGGCCATCTCAAGATTCTTCAAAAGAGCCTTGGCCCGTGAAGCACTGATATCATTGGCCACCAAAAGCCCCTTTCCCAAAAGCCGGGCTCCCAGCTCTGTGCTTTTCCCTCCCGGCGCGGCACACAGATCCAAAACCTTCTGCCCCGGCTTCACCTTAAGAATTGCCGCAGGAGCCATGGCACTTGGCTCCTGCACATAGTAAAGCCCTCCATAATAAAACACATCCTTTGCCGGACGGCTTTCCCTCTCACTATAATAACCATACGCATTCCAGGGAACCCGTTTTATTTCCCATGGACTGATTCTCTCCCATTCTTCCTTAGAAAGCCTGGCTGGATTTATCCGAATGCCCATGGCCGGATCCTGTCCATAAGACTCCATCCACGGATCATACTCCTCTCCCAGAAGCCTTCTCATCCTTTCCAGAAAATCCTCCGGCAGCCTCATCTCCATTCCCCTTTCCCTTGATCCCCATACAAAATTCCATAACCCTTTCCATGGACGGCGACACCCATTTATCCCTGTGATACAGCACCTGCTTCCACACTTCCACCTGAAAATCCCTTACATCCAGGTGCACCATCCGCCCTTCCCTCACCAACTCATCCGTGGCATAATCCGGCAAGAAGGAAATACCCAGCCCCTGTTCTACCATCCGGCAAATCAAATCCGTGTTTCCAATCTCCAAAACCGGCGACACCTCCAGAGAAAGGGCAGCCAGCCGTTCATCCATCAGCCGCCGGTAGCTCATGCCTTTTTCCGTCAGAATAAAGGGATCCTTTACGATCTCCCCAATGGAAAGCTCTTTTTTCCCGGCCCAGACAGAATCCGCCCCTGCCACAAAATGCACGTCAAACCGTTCCTCCTTGGCAATCACATATTCCATGTTATAAATATGCTTATCCAGGGTTAAAACCAGATCCACCTCATTATGATCCAGCAGGCGGAACATTTCCTCGGTTCCCACTGCACGGATCTTCAATGTAATATCCGGATAATGGAGGCGGAACCTTTTAAAATCTTCCCACAAAAGCGGCTTTAACAGCGAATCTGCCATTGCAAGCCGAATATGGCCTCCCACCCGTGTGTCTGAGCGGATAGCTGCTTCCATCTCCTGAGTCATCCGTCTTACCCCATGGGCATACCTGAGCATCTCCCTTCCCTTTTCTGTCAGGGAAATATTGTGGCTGATCCTCTCAAACAACTGGATCTCCCACTCCTCCTCCAACTGCCTGATCTGAAAAGAGACCGTTGACTGAGAATATCCCAGTGTTTTAGCTGCCTTTGTAAAGCTGCTCATCTCTGCCACCTGGATGAATGTATTTAAATTTTTCAAGTCCATATCCCGCTCCGCCTGCAAAGCTTATCCCCTTGGTTTTCCCATGTTCCCGCTTGTTTCCATCTAAATATTCAATCATACTTATCATTACTATGAATTTTACAAATACATTTGTCTATTATATACTAAAACCTGGGAATAATCAATGAAAAGCCCTTACCAAAAGAAAACCAGGAGGTTCCTAATGAATATTATCTCTGCTGTTTACAACCTGCTGTGGGGAGATCTGATCACCATTCCCCTTCCCGGCGGCGGAAGCGCCGGACTTTCCCTGCTGGTACTGATACTCATTCCATCCGGCATTTACTTTACCATACGCAGCCGTTTTCTTCCTGTCCGCCTGTTTCCTGATATGTTAAAGATCACTCTGGAAAAAAAGACAGGAAAATCTTCTGACGCCATTACCGGGCTGCAGGCGCTGATCGTATCCACTGCCACCCGGGTAGGCATGGGCAACCTGGTGGGTGTGGTGGCTGCCATCTCCGCAGGCGGCGCGGGAGCTGTGTTCTGGATGTGGGTCACTGCCCTGATCGGATCCTCCACCGCTTTTATGGAAGCCACCCTGGCACAGCTTTATAAGGAAAAAGATCCTCTATACGGCGGATACCGGGGCGGGCCGGCCTACTATATTCAGCACTATATGCAGCGGAAAAAAGGAGCAGGGGCTCCGGCTAAGCGCAGCCTTCTTGCCATATTATTTGCTCTTTCCGGACTGGTCTGCTGGTGCGGAATCAGCCAGGTTATCAGTAACTCCGTGTCCTCGGCATTTGAAAATGCCTTCCGGATTCCGCCGCTTCTCTCCACCATTGTGCTGGTTGTTCTGGCTGCTGTCATTGTGCTTAGGAAAAATGCCACGGTAAAGGTTCTTGACATTATTGTTCCGATTATGGCCGGGTGCTATTTTTTCATCACCCTTTTTATTATTGTGAAAAACCTGCCCCTTCTTCCCGGTGTATTCGGACGTATCTTCTCAGAAGCCTTTGGTCTTCGCCAGGCAGCAGCAGGCAGCTTAGGCACTGTGATCATGAACGGGGTTAAGCGGGGTCTGTTCTCCAATGAAGCCGGATCCGGATCTGCCCCTTGTGCCGCCGCTGCCGCTGACATCAGCCATCCGGCCAAGGAAGGGCTTTTACAGGCATTCGGCGTATTTATCGACACCATTGTGATCTGCAGCTGCTCTGCCATGCTTATGCTGCTGGCCCCCGAGGATCTGACCTATGGCTTAGGAGGCATGGATCTGCTCCAGGCCGCCATGGCGCACCATCTTGGGTTTTTCGGAGTAATTTTTATTGCCGTCACCTTATGGCTGTTCAGCTACTCCACTTTTGTCGGAATCCTGTTTTATGCCCGCTCCAACGTGGCCTATTTATTCGGAGATAACTGGCTGTCCCAAACACTTTATAAGGTTCTGGCTCTTGTTATGCTCTTTATCGGAGGGCTTGCCGCCTATACCTTTGTATGGGATTTAGGCGATGTGGGCGTGGGGCTTATGACGATTTTCAACATGATGGTCCTGCTTCCCATGTCAAAAGAAGCCATTCTTTCCTTAAAGGATTACGAAAACAATATTTCATCGTAAGGATACTGTTTACTTTTGGCGGATTTTTTTGTACAATGGTAGTGTAAGCTACCACATACACTTGCCCAATGGATAAGGAGAGTGGAAGTATGAAAATTTCTACCAAGGGGCGGTACGCCCTGCGCATGATGATTGAGTTTGGTATGAACCTGGATCAATATACCAAGATCAGCCAGGTAGCTGCCCGGCAGGGCATTTCTGACAAGTACCTGGAACAGATCGTAACCTTGCTGCATCGTGCCGGATACGTCCGCAGCAGCCGAGGCGCCCAGGGAGGCTATATGCTGACCCGGAAACCAGAGGAATACACGGTAGGCATGATTCTCCGACAGGTTGAAGGCAGCCTTTCCCCGGTTCCTTGTCTGGACGGCGAGAACAACCAATGCGAACGTGCCTCTTACTGTGCTGCGCTGACATTCTGGCAGCAACTTAAGGATGCCATTGATCAGACGGTAGACAGCGTAACCTTGGCAGATCTGGTTGAGGAACAGAAAAAACGGCCTCACGACACCCTAATGTGAACATGACCGACGAATAAAGCATAATGTAAAATTCAAGGAGTGCAAGAATCCATGCATGAATTTTCCAGAACAGAACGGTTAATCGGAACCGAAAAACAACAGCGTCTTGCCGACGCCTCCATCGCCGTATTTGGTGTTGGAGGCGTCGGCTCTCACTGTGTTGAAGCGCTGGCCCGGTGCGGTGTGGGGCGCCTGATTCTCATAGACAGCGATGTGGTCTCTTTGACCAACATCAACCGACAGAGTATTGCCGTCCACAGCACTTTAGGACTTTCCAAAGTCCAGGTGATGAAGGAACGGATTTATGATATTCATCCCGGCACAAAAGTTGATATTTTTCAGACCTTTGTCCTGCCGGAAAATTTAGAAGCTCTGATGACAAGCATTGGCCCTGTGGATTATCTGATCGATGCCATTGACACAGTATCCGCAAAGCTTGCCATTGCACGGTTTGCCCATGATAAAGGGCTCTCTCTGATCTCCTCCATGGGAACCGGCAATAAGCTTCACGGAGAGCTGTTTGAGATCACGGACATTTCCAAGACCTCGGTATGCCCTTTATGCCGCGTCATGCGCCGGGAACTGAAAAAGATGGGAATCGGACATTTAAAAGTCCTTTACTCAAAAGAACCGCCTATAACTCCCATTGCTGCTTTGGGTGAAGACAAGACTCTGCCTGCAGGTTCGCTTCGTCCTGTACCGGGAAGCATATCCTTTGTTCCGCCGGTGGCAGGGCTTTTGATTGCCGGGGAGGCGGTGCGGGAGCTGCTGAGTCTCCCATAGACGAAAATGCAGCAGCAGAATCCTTCGGGATATTGACTGAAAAAATACACAAAATACAGCAGGGGGTAACATGAATATGAAACCAACCAACAAATGGGCAAGCAAAATGGGCTTTATCCTGGCAACTGCCGGAGCTGCCATCGGCCTGGGGAACCTGTGGAAATTCCCCTATCTTATGGGACGCAACGGCGGTTTTCCCTTTCTTGCCGCTTATCTTTTCTTTATCTGCCTTTTAGGCGTCCCGGTTATGATCACGGAGATGTCCCTGGGACGAAAAACCGGCCACAATCCGGTTCTGGCCTATGACACTGTACATGCACGGGCACGGACTGCAGGCTATTTCGGAGTCCTGGCTGCCTTTTTTATCTTGTCCTACTATGCAGTTATCGGCGGATGGATCATCAAATATTTTATCAGCTACACCTTTACGGCTCAGGCGCCCACGGATTTTAATGCCTTTATCGGCCATCCCACAGAGCCTCTTTTCTGGTTCTTCCTTTTTATGCTTCTTACCGGATTGATCTGCTATTTCGGGGTAAGCGGCATTGAGAAAGCCAGTAAATTCATGATGCCTGCCCTTTTTATCATTCTGCTGGCCATCATCCTTCGAGGCGTAACCATGCCGGGAGCATCTAAGGGGCTTGCCTTTATCTTCTCCCCAAAACTGGGAGATTTTGACCTTAATTCTGTCAGCGCTGCTCTTGGACAGGTCTTCTATTCCCTCAGCCTGTGTATGGGAATCACGATTACTTATGGAAGCTATCTGAGCAAGGATGTTGACATTCCCAAGGGTTGCATGCAGATTGCCCTTTTAGATACCTGTATGGCAGTACTGGCCGGCATTGCCATCTTTCCGGCTGTATTTTCCTGCGGTCTGGAACCGGCCTCCGGCCCAGGGCTGATCTTTGTCACTCTCCCGAAAGTGTTTGAAGCCATGGCAGGCGGTTCTATCTTCGCTGCTTTGTTCTTCTTGCTGGTGTTTTTTGCCGCTGTCACCAGCGCAGTGGCTCTCCTTGAGGTGTCTGTGTCCTTTGTTATGGGGAACTGGCACTGGAGCCGCAGGAAATCCGTGCTGAGCCTGTCTTGTGCCATCTTCCTGTTAGGCATTCCCAGCTCCCTGTCCTTTGGCCCCTTATCAGGAATCTCGATTTTAAACTACAACATTTTTGATTTTGTGTGTATGCTGACAGATAATATTTTCCTTCCTTTGGGCGGAATCTTTATGTGCTATTATATTGGCTGGAAGTGGACTCCTGCCCTGCTGGTGGAGGAAATAGAGCATGGCAGAAAAGCCTTTCCTCTTGCAAAGCTCTGGCTGTTTTTGATTCGCTTTGTGGTGCCGGTTATGGTGATTATTGTATCCCTGACAGGGTTTTTCAGTATTTATCAGACAGTAAGCTCTTAGCATTAGAATAGATTTGTTTATTTGAATTTATAAAGCAGCTTAATGATTCTATGTATTATAAGTCTGTCAGACATACCTTGAATGTATGTCCGGCAGACTTATTGTCACTTATTGTAAATATTCCATGAGTCCATTGTCATCCGTCCCGCCTTTAATCACCCCCTCTAAAGCAGATCAGGAAAACACCGTATGCTGCCGCCTGTACCCGTCATTGTCCTTCTGACTCAGCTCTCTCTCCACCTGAGCCAGCTCCCCCTCTAAAGATCTTCTTTTCCCTTCATCTTCTTCCGTGCGGAGCTGGCTCTCCAACTCCTTTTTCCTTTTCTTCAGCTTTTCGATCTCCCGGTCCACCTTATCTGTATTGCCTGTGCACTTTTCTGTTTTTGGGCCGGAATCCTTATTTTTGAGACCATCGTTATCCGGCTTTTTCTCTGGTTCTCCTACCTTGTTTTTGTCTTCTTCCAGGGAATCGCCGGCTTTTTCCGGAATATACTGGTCCAAATCCGGTTTTCTCCCGCTGTTCCTTAATGCCTTTTCTTCCTTTTGCTCCTGGGGCTCTGCCTTTTTATCCTGGCCTTCTCTTATTCCGGAAGCATAGTCCATTGGTCTTGCATCTACTCTGATCATACTTCTTCCTCCTTGTCTGAACAATTCATTACCGTTTTTAGTTTATCATCTTCTTATGGAATTTCAATCTTTCTGACATGAGCTGCTGTTTTATGGTAATGAAATGTTACTGTTCACACACAATGTTCCATGTTCAAAAGCACATGCAGGGAAAACCATTCTTCTGTCTTTTCCGTCAACATGGCTCCGCGATATTTTTCTGCCGCTGCCTTTATGTTGAAAAGCCCGGTTCCCGCAGGCAAAAGAGGCCCCGGGCTGCATGTATTGCCAAACTCCAAATGATAAAAATCCCCCTGCATCTCTCCTATGACGCAGATCCGCTTTTCCCTGTCAAGCTTCTCACAGGCTGTTATGGCATTATCCAATCCATTGGCAAAGATCACACACCAGTCAAAATCATCGATTCCACTGTCCTTTGGCAATATGGCAGAAACCTCCCATTGGATTTTCCTGGCCCCGGCCAGCTCCAGCTTTTCTCCCAGCAAAACATCCACTGCCGGATTGCCTGTGTGACAGGGAAGGGAAAGAGCTGAAGCCGTGGTTTCCAGCTTTTTCAGATATTCCTTTGCCTCATGGATCTTCCCGCCGCCCAAAAGGCCGTCCAGCACCAAAAAATGGTTCTTCACATCATGCCGGAAAGACCGGGTTCTCTCATACCGGTTCCTGGCTTCTGCAACATATGTTTTCTGTGCCCGGGCTGCCTGCTCCAGAGAGTCAAGTTCTGCCTGAATCCGGAAGCTGCGGCAGGTATGCTCATAAGCATACAATGTACCGATCAGCGCCCCCATGCCCATGACCTGAAGCATCAGCAGTACAAGATGCTTTGTTGGCTCTGATTTTGCGGGAACATAGGAATAGGAGGTCTGGAGAATATATATCTCCGCAGAAAAGAAAAATAATCCGGACATCAGAAGAATCCGAACACAGTGGGCAGACACCACCTCTTTTAAGGATAAAAACCGTAAAATCAATCCATAACAGCCAGCACAGAGAAAGACAGAAATCCATGCTGCCAAAACAATCAGAATATACAGCCAGACTCCTCTCAGTGCAGGAGGAATCACCATGGCTTCCAGGGAATTTGTCATGCCAAAGGAAAGCTGGGATACATACACAGCCAGGACAGCGGACGTTAAGGAGACAGACCGGCTGTTTCCCATGAAAAGACACACACCAAACAGGGCGGCTGCCTCTGCTCCTTCCGCCAGAATATCCCCCCATTCTCCATAGGAAAAAAGTATCTGAATGATCCCCAGCAGAAAAAAATATCCTGCAAAATACTGCGGCTTTTTTTCCTTCCCGGTCAGACAGCACACAAACCAAATATGAAGAACACTCAGCCAGACAATCGTAAAGCATTCAAGGAACAAGCTGAACCAATCCATGATATTTCATCCTTTCCATCAGAATATTCCTTCGTTCTTCCTCTCCTTCATGCGGCGCAGAAGAACCTGGGTCAG